>JABMPJ010000046.1 GCA_013203785.1 Lentisphaerota bacterium
ATGCACCACTCCGGCCATCTCAGATGAAATACCCCTGAATGAGGTACCGACAGACACCACATTTCTCTGGTGCCGGAGTGCCTGACATCTTAAGCTACCAACGCTGCAAGCATACACAGGAGCCTATGAAATGAATCACAAGAAGCTCAACCTTTTCGATGTTTTCTGCACGGCGTCCGGAGCGATGATTAGCTCGGGGCTATTCATCCTCCCCGGTCTGGCGCATGCCGAAGCGGGACCGGCGGTGGTCCTCTCCTACTTCGTAGCGGGTCTACTCGCCCTCACCGGCATGCTGAGCCAGTCTGAGCTCGTCTCGGCCATGCCGAAAACCGGCGGCACCTACTACTACGTCACACGCAGCATGGGACCTGCCGTCGGTACGGTCGATGGCCTGATCACATGGTTCTCGTTGACACTCAAGAGCGCCTTTGCCCTGATCGGCATGGCGGCCTTTACCGGATTGGTCACCTCTATCGATATTCGCGTCATCGCCGTCGCGCTCTGCCTGGTTTTCGTAGCCGTCAACCTCATGGGCATAAAGGGCGCCGCAGCCTTTCAACGCTACCTGGTGATGGGGTTGCTCGGCATTCTATTTTTCTACATTGCCAAAGGCCTGCCACGCGTTGAGGCGCACAACTTCACCCCTTTTGCGCCTCACGGTCCGGGCGCGGTACTGGCCACGGCCGGCTTCGTGTTTGTCTCCTTCGGCGGATTGGTCAAAGTGGCCGCTATCGCCGAGGAGGTGAATAATCCTGCCAAAACGGTGCCTCTCGGTATGATGATTTCCCTTCTCGTCGTTACACTCCTCTACACCCTCGTCGTCTTCGTGACCTCCGGCGTCCTCGGTGCCCAAGATCTCGACCACTCACTGACCCCCATCTCAGATGGAGCACGCGCCTTCCTCGGCACGCGCGGCATGCTGCTCCTCAGCGTCGCGGCAATTCTGGCCTTTGTGTCGACCGCCAACGCCGGCATCATGGCCGCCTCGCGCTATCCCGTTGCGATGGCACGCGACAATCTATTGCCGCCCATGCTCGCCCTCACGAACAAGCGATTCCAGACCCCACACGTTTCGCTGCTCTTCACGGGGCTCTTTATGGTGCTCTTCCTCTTTTTGCCGCTCAGCACTCTGGTCAAGGTAGCCTCCAGCGTTTTGATCCTCACCTTCCTCTTCTCCTGTCTCTCCGTCATCATCATGCGTGAGAGCCAACTGCAGAACTACAAACCCCAATTCAGATCGCCGCTCTATCCCTGGGTACAGATCGCCGGCATTATCGGATGCCTCCTGCTGCTCGTGGAGATGGGCCCTGCCGCATGGGGAGGAAGCGCGATCCTGATCGGCGCGGGGCTCTTCGTCTACTGGTTCTACGGCCGCGTTCGCACCACGCGCGAGTATGCGCTCATGCACTTGGTCGAGCGCATCACCTCCAAGGAACTCACCTCCCACATGCTGGAAGACGAACTCAAGCAGGTCATACGCGAACGTGATTCCATTGCGAGTGATCGCTTTGACAGCCTGATCGAAACGTGCGAGATCCTTGATATTGATGAGCGCATGGAGCACGAAGACTTCTTCAAACTTGCCGCCCAACACATGGCCCCGCTCCTGGGTACCCCCATCGACGCCTTCCAGAAGCTCATGCACGCGCGCGAGGAGGAGAGCAGCACCGTCATCGTGGCGGGCCTGGCCATCCCGCACATCATTGTGGAAGGAGATCACAAGTTTGAGATCCTGCTGGCACGCTGCAAGGCCGGCATCGTCTTTCCGGGCAATACCCCCGATGTGCATGCGGTCTTCGTCCTGGCTGGCACGCGCGACGAGCGGAATTTTCACCTCAAGGTGCTTGCTGCCATTGCCCAAATTGCCCAGCCCCTGCACTTCTACCGCTCTTGGATCAAAGCAAAGAACAAAGAGGCGCTGCGGGACATCATCCTGCTGGGCAAGCGGCTGCGGCTCTAGCCCTACCCCTGGGCGATGCGCTTGAAGACGGGATCGGGGCGCAGGACGCTGCCATCGGGCGACATACAGACGTGGTCGGTGTAGCCCTCGGCCAGGAGCGTTTCCTCGGCGGGGGTTTCATCCGCGCCTGTACCCACGCGCCAGACCGTGTACTCAATCCGGAAGCGGGCTCCACGGAAGGGGGTGCAGCGGGTATCCACCGCCAACAGATCCTCATAGTGCGCAGGCAGCCGATACTCACAGTGTGACGTCATGACCGGCAACAGCACGCCGCGCTTCTCGAGCACGGAGTACGGGACCCCCGCATTGCGCAAAAGCCCTGTTCGTGCCATCTCAAAATAGACCAGGTAGTTGGCGTAATAGACAAACTTCATCTGGTCCACATCCGCGTAGGGCACACGGATCAAATGGCGATAGGGCTGCGCGGCTTCGGCCATGCGACACTCCTTAGTTCGTTAGACTCTGGATCGGCGCGGGAATATGACCACCCCGGTTTACGAAGCGCTCTGCGCCCGTGGGGCACACGACGTTCGTGATCGTACCCGATCCAAACAGCCCACCGAAATCGATACGATCCCCGTAGACGCCGCCCGGCACAGGAATCACGCGCACGGCTGTTGTTTTGCGATTAATGATGCCGATCGCGGCCTCATCCATAATCAGACCCGCAATGGTTTCGGGCTTCGTGTCGCCCGGCAACATGACCATGTCGAGTCCGACCGAACAGACCGCCGTCATCGCCTCCATCTTCTCGAGCGACAACCACCCCTTCTCAATCGCCTCCGAGAGCGCATGATCCTCCATCACAGGGATGAAGGCGCCGGAGAGTCCCCCCACGGAGCTTGAGGCAAATGCCCCACCCTTCTTGACCGCATCATTCAGCAGAGCCACTGCGGCCGTCGTGCCCGGTGCCCCGAGTCGCTCAATCCCCATGGCCTGGTAAATCTCGCCCACGCTGTCGCCCACGCGCGGTGTGGGTGCGAGAGAGAGGTCCAGCACACCGAACTGGATGCCCAGGCGCTCGGTCACCTCGCGGCCGACCAATTCACCCACACGCGTCACACGAAAAGCGGTGTGCTTCACCTCTTCGGCAATATCATCCAGCGTGCAGTCCGGATACTCACTCACCACCCGGTCGACGGCCCGCTTCACCACGCCGGGACCACTGACCCCCACGTTGATGACGCACTCCGGCTCCCCAGGGCCCAGAAAGGCACCCGCCATGAAGGGGTTATCCTCCGGTATGTTGGCAAACACGACCAGTTTGGCCGCGGCGAAGCCGTGCTGCTCACGCGAGGCCTCGGCCACTTTGAGGATCTGACGCCCCAGGACACGAATGGCGTCGACGTTCATACCCGCCTTGGTACTGCCGACGTTGACTGAGGCGCATACACGATGGGTCTGCGAGAGCACCTCCGGCAGCGAATCGAGCACCAGCTGTTTGCCAGAGGTCAACCCCTTCTGAACCAGCGCAGTAAATCCACCGATAAGATCAACCTTAACCTCCTCTGCGGCACGATCCATGGCCTGGGCCAACAGCAAAGCATCGCTGCGCGAGCGCCCCTCCAGCAGCATACTGGCCGGTGATACGGCCAGCCGCTTGTTGACGATCTCCAACCCGTAACGGGTCGACACCTCGTCGCATGCGCGCACCAGATTGGCCGCCTTGCTAGCGATTTTGAGATAGACGGCATCGGCCGTCTCCTGCATTCCCGTGCGCACGCAGTCACCCAGATGAATGCCCATCGTCACTGCGCGCACATCGAGATGCTCCTCCTGGAGCATCCTCACCGTTGCCAATACATCCGAAGGTCTATACATGACGCGCTCCTCGCAGTAGGGGCCGCACGGCCCCAACGCGGTTGGTCACCAGGAAGATATTTTCATGCTGCATCGCGCAGGTGAAACCGAAGCCGGTTACGACGCCACGCAGACCGTCCTGGACCTGCTTGACATCAAGCAGATCCGGCACCGTCACCTCGCCGAGGTGGGTCACGTGGTCGCCGGCCGTGTAGACCGACCATCCCTCCACGTTCACGCCCTGCCGGGCCAAGAGTTCGGTGACCGCCTTCAGTATTCCCGGCGAGCGCTTGCCGTTCATCGTGACAATGTAGCGCGAGCCGTCAACCGTCGCACGCGCCGCCGCCCGGTCGAAGGGCCGAATCGCCAGTGCCGCCTGCTCGTCATCCAGCGCATCCCGCACCGCGGCCCGCAATGCATCTTCGCTGCAGGGGCCCATGAAGGTCGCCGTTAGAATCACCGTGAAATAGCCCTCCAGAACCGTTTGACTGATCCCATCAATATCGCCGCCAAGATCTGTTACCGCCGCGCTTACCCCGCGCAGTATCCCGACCTTGTCCCTGACCAGCACCGACAGGACATAGCGGTGCCCTTCTCCCTTGCTCTCTTCATTCATGGCCCTGCTTATACCGCAGTTGAGCATCCTTGGGAAAGGCGTTTTGAAATCGGAACCCAAAACCGTGCAGCCATTCGCATTATGGCATCCACTGGGTCGCCGGACGCGACAGAGCGCGTCCCTCCATGATGGAATCTGACGGCTTATCGGGGACGGGAGGGCCCCGGACGTCCGGGGCCGCATGAAGTGGATGCCATAATGCGAATGGCTGCACGGTTTTGGGTTCCGATTTCAAAACGCCTTTCCCAAGGATGCTCAACTGCGGTATAAGCAGGGC
>JABMPJ010000006.1 GCA_013203785.1 Lentisphaerota bacterium
CTCTGTAAAGAGGCTTTTTTGAACTTTCCACAGATTCAGGGCCTGCTATGTCCCACCAAACTCAACCGCACCCGGGACGCCGCCCTGGACGTGGTTTCTGAAATCGAGCGCTGCGGCAGCCGGGCCATCGCTATTCAGGCGGATGTCAGCGATGAACAGCAGGTGCTCGCCATGTTCGCCACCGTGCAGCAGGAATTTGGGGCCCTCGACATTCTGGTCAACAATGCGGGCATCCAGAAGGATGCGCCCTTTGACGAGATGACCGTCGAACAGTGGGACCGCGTGATGAGCGTCAACCTGCGCGGGCAGTTTCTGTGCGCGCGAGAGGGGGTGCGCACGTTCAAGCGACAGGGCGTGCGTGAGGGGATATCATGCGCCGCTGGTAAAATCATCTGCATTAGTTCGGTTCATGAAGTCATTCCCTGGGCCGGTCATGTGAACTATGCCGCCTCGAAGGGCGGCGTCCTGTTGATGATGAAGAGCCTGGCGCAGGAGGTCGCACCGCATCGCATTCGCGTCAACAGCATCGCCCCGGGGGCGATCCGCACGCCGATCAACACCGAAGCGTGGAGCACGCCCGAAGCGTATGACGAACTCATGAAGCTCATCCCCTATAAGCGCATTGGCGAACCGGACGAGCTGGGTCGGCTCGCCGTCTGGCTGGCCTCGGATGAGTCGGACTACATCAACGGAAGCTCGATCTTCATCGATGGCGGCATGTCGCTCTATCCCGGATTCACCACAGGGGGATGATGGGGGAATGGTTGATGGTTGATGTGTGCTGTAGGAGGGACAGATGGATAGCGCGGAGATGAAAGAGAGGACCAAGCAGTTCGCCTTAAGAATCCTCACCGAAGCCAATGAGTTAACGGCCATCTTCACGGTCGGTGTCCGTTCCGCTAAACAGTCTCGCAACAGGGAATCCTCATGACATCACACATCAACCATCCACCATCACCCATGGGCGGCGAAGCCGCCCGGCTGAGTGAGGATGCTGCCCGGACGGCAAACTGGAAGCGATGGGGGCCTTATCTCTCTGAGCGCCAGTGGTCCACCGTTCGGGAGGACTATTCATCGGATGGAACCTGTTGGGAGTCTTTCCCGCACGACCATGCCCGCAGTCGCGCGTACCGCTGGGGCGAAGACGGATTGTTGGGCCTGACCGACCGTGAGTGTCGCCTCTGCTTTGCGCTGGCGCTGTGGAACGGGAAAGATCCGATCCTCAAGGAGCGCCTGTTCGGTCTGACAGGGCCGGAAGGCAATCATGGCGAGGACGTCAAGGAGGAGTATTTCTACCTCGATTCTACGCCGACGCACTCCTATATGAAGATGCTCTACAAGTATCCCCAGTCCGAGTTCCCGTACGTCCAACTGCTGGAGGAAAACCGCCGCCGCGGCCCTGACGCCCCGGAATTCGAATTGGCTGACACGGGTGCATTCGCTGACCATCGCTACTTTGATGTTGAGGTCGAGTACGCCAAGGCGGGACCGGATGATATATTGATCCGGATCACCGTTCACAACCGGGGGCCGGAGCCGGCCACGCTTCATATCCTGCCCACAATCTGGTTCCGCAATACCTGGTCGTGGGGATGTCGGCACGAAGGCTGTTCCTTGAGGCCGCACATCACGGCGGTAGAGGGGGATCGCCTTGTGACGAGTCACGAGACCCTGGGCGAGTTTGCCTTGCGCATCGGCCCCGGGGCCAGTGGTGAGATCCCACCGCTGCTTTTCACGGACAACGAGACCAACCACGAGCAGCTATTCGGCAGGCCCAATGCAGCCCCCTTCGTGAAGGATGCGTTTCATCGCTATGTGGTGAAAGGAGAGCAGGCGGCCATCAATCCTAAGCCGGAGGGCTCCAAAGCGGCAGCGCATTACTTGCTTGAGATTCCCGCCGGCGAGTCGCAACAGGTCCAGCTACGACTTACGGACGGTAACGGAGCCGAGGTCGCGGTCGCCGGCGTGGGCTTTGACGATGTATTTAGCGCGCGCCAGCAGGAGGCGGAGGCCTTCTACGACTCCATCCTGCCTCCCGGCCTCAATGCAGAGGCACGGGCCGTGTCGCGGCAGGCCTACGCTGGCCTGCTGTGGAGCAAGCAGTTCTACCACTACATTGTTGAAGATTGGCTGAAAGGGGACCCTGACATGCCGCAACCACCCGCGCAGCGGCACGAGGGGCGCAACGCGAAGTGGGACCATTTCTACTGCCGCGATATTCTCTCCATGCCGGATAAGTGGGAGTATCCGTGGTTTGCCGCCTGGGACCTGGCCTTTCACATGCTTCCATTCGCGCGACTTGATCCGTACTTTGCCAAGGAGCAACTCGTTCTGTTGCTCCGTGAATGGTACATGGATCCCAACGGTCAGATGCCAGCCTATGAGTTTGCTTTTGGTGATGTTAATCCGCCGGTGCATGCGTGGGCCGCCTGGCGCGTCTACAAGATGTCGGCCCCAAGAGGCGCGCGCGATCGTGACTTCCTGGAGCGGACATTCGAGAAATTGCTTCTCAATTTTACATGGTGGGTCAATCGCAAGGACGCGGACGGACGGAACCTGTTCTCCGGCGGCTTTCTGGGCTTAGACAACATTGGTGTCTTTGACCGATCCAAACCACTCCCCACGGGTGGATACCTCCAGCAGGCCGACGGCACGGCATGGATGGCGTTCTACGCCCTGACCATGATGAACATGGCGATGGAGTTGGCCCATGACGGGGAGACGTTGCGTGTGGCCCATAGCGATATGGCCTCGAAGTTTTTTGAACACTTCATCCAGATCAGCGATGCCATCAACACACTGGGGGGCGATGGCCTCTGGGACGAAGAAGATGGATTCTACTATGATCAGATTGTGGTCGATGGTGGAGCACCTGTGCGCCTGAAGGTCCGCTCGCTGGTGGGGTTGCTGCCGATCATCGCTGTAACCGTTGTGGAACAGGACTCGATCGACCGGCTGCCGGGATTCAAGAAGCGGTTTGAGTGGTTTCTCGCCAATCGAAGGGATCTTGCCGAGCAGATCTCATGGACCCAGGCGGATTGCTGCCCAGAGCACAATCAGTGGCTACTTGCGATTCCGGCTAAGGAACGGCTCGTTCGCGTGCTCAGCTACATGCTGGACGAATCGGAGTTTTTGTCGCCCTATGGCATTCGGTCGCTATCGAAAATCCATCAAGAGCACCCGTTCGTATTTCACGCGGGTGAGAAGGAATTTCGCGTGGACTATGTGCCGGGCGAGGGTGATTCCTATATGTTTGGAGGAAACTCCAACTGGCGCGGGCCGGTCTGGTTTCCGGTGAACTACCTCCTCATCGAAGCGTTGGAGCGGTATCACCATTTCTATGGCGCCGCGTTCAAGGTGGAATGCCCCACCGGCTCCGGCAACATGTTTTCCTTGCAGGAGGTCGCCGAGGAGCTCTCTCGCCGACTGACCTCCCTTTTCCTGCCGGATGAAAATGGACGGCGACCGTGTCACGGTGAACGTGTTGATTTTCGGGACGACCCGCACCGTCGCGACCTCCTTCTATTCCACGAATATTTTGACGGTGAAACCGGGTGCGGCCTGGGTGCCAGCCATCAGACCGGATGGACGGCTTTGGTCACACGCTGCATTGAAGACCAGGCAAAGAAGGGGGAATGACCTGCCTTCGCAGTAAAGTTTTCAAGCTATTACTGTCAATCCTATGTATGATGGATGCACCACTGGTTCAGGATGCATGGGCATTGGGGGCGAGTACGGGGTAGGAAAGAGAGAGATACTATGATGACGAACGTGCAGAAACTCGCCGACCATGGACAGGCCATTTGGCTGGACTATATCCGCCGCTCTTTCATTAAGGCCGGGGACCTTCAGGAGTTGATTGATAAAGGCGTGCGGGGCGTTACCTCCAATCCGTCTATTTTTGAGAAAGCCATTGCGGGCAGTGACGACTACGATGCCGACATCCAGCGGCTTGTTGGCGAAGGCAAATCTGTTACTGAGATCTATGAGCATCTTGCCGTGGCGGATATTCAAAGCGCAGCGGATCTCTTGCGACCACTCTATGACGAAACTGAGGGTCGCGACGGTTTTGTGAGTCTCGAAGTCAGCCCCACGCTGGCCCACAACACGGAGGGCACGATTGCTGACGCCAAACGGCTCTTTGCCACGGTGGATCGTCCCAATCTGATGATCAAGATCCCCGCCACACCCGAGGGGATTCCCGCCATCGAGGCGGTGATTGCGGCCGGAATCAACGTGAATGTGACCCTGATTTTCTCGCTGGCGCAGTATGAAGCCACGACCGGGGCCTATATCGCCGGATTAGAGACGCTCCTGTTAGCTGGCGGTTCACTGGTCGGCACGGCCTCGGTGGCCTCGCTGTTCGTGAGTCGTGTGGATGCTGCAGTTGATGCCGACCTGGCGAAGCTGGGACTCTCGGACTTGCGGGGCCATGCGGCCGTGGACAATGCCAAACTCGCCTACGTGCGATTCCGCGAAATTTTCGCGGGTGAACGATGGGAGAAGCTGGCCCGTGCTGGGGCGCGCGTCCAACGACCACTCTGGGCAAGCACCGGCACCAAGGATCCCGACTACGCCGACACCAAGTATGTGGACGAACTTATCGGGGCGGACACCGTCAACACCGTGCCACCGGCAACCTTGGATGCCTTTATGGAGCACGGGAACGTGGCCCTCTCGGTCGAGACGGATCTGGTGGGGGCCCGCGAGAGAACGGACACGCTGTCGGAGCTGGGGGTGGACCTAGAGGCGATTACAGCAAAACTGATGGATGACGGTGTCGCTTCCTTTGCGAAAGCCTTCGACAGCTTGCTGCGTAGTGTGGAAGATGAGTGCGCTCGATTGTCAGCATGACGGTTGAAGTCGGCGTGTGCGTTAGTGAGCCGACGAAGCGCGGCTCTTGCTTGAAGCGCGTACCACGACCCAACAATTAGCCTTCGACGCCGAACGTGTAAATGCAGGCTTGGCGATAGGCCTCGCCGGGGGCGAGCACGGTGGAGGGGAAGGACGGCTGATTGGGGCTGTCGGGGTAGTGCTGGGTTTCGAGACAGAAACCCGCGTGTGCATTGTAGCGTGCACCCCGCTTGCCGGGAATGTCGTGCAGGAAATTGCCTGTGTAGAACTGGACGCCTGGCTCGGTGGTCCAGCATTCAAGGCTGCGGCCGCTGACAGGCTCCACCACCTTCGCGGCGAGGACCAACGCCTCCGCTGTGGACCGGTTGAGGCAGTAGTTGTGGTCGTACCCCCCTCCTTGCACGGCCGTGATATTCCGTCTGATCGGGATGGGGCTGAGCAGGTCCATTGCGTTGCCGGCCACGGAGTGCAGTTCGCCTGTCGGAATAGCGCGGTCGTCGACCACGGTGTAGCGGTCGGCATTGATGCAGGCGATGTGATCGAGTATGGAACCGCCACCCGCGAGATTGAAGTAGCTGTGGTTGGTGAGGTTGAGGACGGTAGGCTGGTCGCTCTCTGCCTGGTAGTCGATTCGGAGCGCGCCAGCTTCATCCAGGCCGAAGCAGATCTCGACCCGTAGTGTGCCCGGATAACCTTCGTCGCCATCGGGGCTTGTGAGAGACATCTTGACAGTGCTGTCAACGATCATCGCCGCCCAGACCTGCTTGTCAAAGCCCACCAGACCACCATGCAGGCTATTCGGTCCGTCATTACAGGCGAGGGTATACTCGGTGCCGCCCAGAGTGAAGCGGCCCCTCGCAATCCGGTTGGCAAAGCGGCCACATGTGGCGCCGAAGTAGGGGTTGGCCTCGCTTTGGTAACCGGCCAAGTCGTCGAAGCCCAGGACGACGTCTGCCTGCACGCCTGCTCGATCAGGGACCTCCACGGCAGCAATCGTGGCACCGTAGTTGATGAGCGTGACCCTGATGCCGCCCGTACTCTCTAGAATGAATGCCTCGACGGGCTGGCCGTCACTGGTGGTTCCGTATGGCTCTCTTGTAATACGCATGGCTTGGCATCCCCACTCTGATTTCGCAACCGTGTGATCGTCAATAGCGGCAATCATAGCCCATGCCCGCTAAAGGACCAGCGATTTTGCGTCGCTCATGTGACAAGGGGGAGAGTGGCCTCGCCGTCGCTGTCGAAGCAGACAAGACCCCAAGCCGATCATATTCCTCTGTAGCGTTGGCCGTCCCTGGCCAACCATTGGCCGAGGACGGCCAACGCTACACAAAAAAGGGGGTCGCAGTGGCTGGAACTATGGCGTCAGTTCATCGCCGATACTTGCTACAGTGAAAAAAAGGAACACCCCTGCGAATGACCCAATCGCCGACTTCATTCTCGACTTGTGGCCCTGATAGGGGCACCCTCTATGCCCTTCAATTGACGCAGTATTCAGGAGCCCGTTTTTGTACAATACTGTCACGAAAGCTTTTAGAGACTACTATGGTCACGCCCACACGATTGCGGCGTACGCACCCGGTCGGGTGGAGGTGCTGGGCAACCATACGGACTATAACGAAGGCTATGCACTTTCCGCCGCGATCAGCTACGGCACCTATTTTCTGGTGTCGCCCGCTGAGGACTCTACCTGCCGGCTCGTGGCCGGTGATCTGATGGCGGAGGTCAGCTGTGATATCCAATCCCCTCGACGCGTCACCGAGAACACCTGGGCAAACTATGTCCTCGGTGTACTGGCTGGCCTGCAGGCGCGTGGTCATACACCGACCGGCTTCAATGCGATGTTTCTTGGGAACATTCCGCTGGGGGCCGGCCTGTCGAGCTCGGCGGCGCTGGAGATCTGTTCGGGATTGGCCCTGAGTCATCTCTATGATATCGCCGTGGACAGGCTGGAAATGGCGAGGATTGGTCAGAAGGCAGAGCATGAGTACGCCGGAGTGAAGTGCGGCCTGCTCGATCAGGTCTCGAGTCTTTTTGGTGAAGACAACGCGTTGGTCATGATCGATTTTCGCTCGCTTGAGACCCAGTCGCTAGCGGTGGGGAGCGATGCCGCTTTCCTGATGTGCAACACCAAGGCCAAGCACGCCCTTGTCGACGGGGAATACAACGAGCGCCGCGAACACTGCGAAGCCGCGGCCGCCTTCTTCAACGAGGTTCTGCCGCATCCCGTTACGGCCCTGCGTGATGTGAGCTGGGCGGAGTGGGAGTCCCACGCGTCAGCCATGGATCCGCTGACGGCGAGGAGGGCGGCCCATCCGATTGGCGAGAGCGAACGCGTATTGGCTGGTCGGGCCCTGCTTGATAGTGGCGATCTCGAGGGCTTTGGCAGGCTGATGTTTGAGAGCCACGACAGCTCGGTGAACTACTTTGAGAATTCCTGCGCTGAACTGGACACGATTGTTGCGGCCGCCAAAGGTATTCCCGGAGTGCTTGGAGCGCGCCTCTCGGGCGGAGGGTTTGGGGGTAGTGTGGTGGCCCTGATTCACCCGCGTGATGCCGAGACGGTGTCGCACGCCATTCAGACGGTGTTTAAACGGGCCCACGGTCACCTTTGTGATGTTGCCGTGCTCGTGCCGTCGTCGGGGGCACGCCTCATAAAGGACTGAACATGGGCGGAGGTCCGCAGGGCCAAGCGCTATCGTAAGGAGTGGGTGTTGTGATAGGGATATCGAAGTTGTACCTGGGGCAGGTCGAGCCGTCGGATGCGCTGCGCTACGGGCGTGACTCCGGTCGACTGCCCAGTCATCTGCTTCAGTTCTCGCAAGACAAGAAGCCGGTTGTCGTGTGGAACATGACGCAACGCTGCAACCTCAGCTGTGTGCACTGCTATGCGCATGCGATCACGGATGAGCCAACCAATGAGCTGAGCACCGACGAGGGCAAGATACTGTTGGATGATTTGGCGGCCTTCGGGGTGCCTGTGATTCTCTTTTCGGGGGGTGAACCTCTGGCACGGCGTGATCTGCCTGAACTGGCCGAGCATGCGGTGCAGCGCGGCATGCGCGCCGTGATCTCTACCAACGGTACGCTGATCAGGGATGACGTCGCGGCGCGTTTGAAGGCGATCGGTCTATCTTATGTTGGTGTCAGTTTGGATGGCATGCAGGCCACCAACGACAAGTTCCGTGGGGTGGAGGGTGCTTTTGAGATGGCCCTTGAGGGCATCCGGACCTGCCAGCGGCATGGGATCAAGGTGGGACTAAGATACACCATCACGAAAGCGAACGCGCCTGATCTGCCCGGTATCTTTGACCTGATCGAGCGGGAGAATATCCCGCGTGTCTGTTTCTATCACCTGGTCTACGCTGGACGGGGTGAGACCATCGTGACGGATGACCTCGACCACGCCTCAATGCGCCGCATTGTGGATATGATCATCGATCGTACGGCCGACATGCATGCACGCGGCCTCCCCAAAGAGGTTCTCACAGTCGATAATCACGCGGATGGCCCTTACCTCTATCTCCGGATGCGCAAGGAGAACCATCCGGGGGCCGATAAGGTCATGGAACTGCTCAAGATGAACGGTGGCAACAGTTCGGGGCAGGGCATTGGCTGCGTGAGCTGGGATGGTATGGTCTACCCCGATCAATTCTGGCGCCATCATCCTGTCGGCAACGTACGCGAACGGCCCTTCAGTGAGATCTGGGGCAAGGATCCACACCCATTGCTCCATGCCATGCGCGAAAAACCCAAGCATGTGACGGGGCGCTGCGCCTCGTGCCGCTTTCTGGATGTGTGCGGGGGCAACCTACGCGCACGTGGCGAGGCGGTGACGGGCGATGTCTGGGGTGTTGATCCGGCCTGTTACCTGACCGACGAGGAGATTAGACGTGTATAACGCAGGACCCAAGGTGATCGCGTGGGAGTTGACCCGGCGCTGTGCGTTGCGTTGCCAACACTGCCGCGGATCGGCGCGCGATGAGGTGTACGAGGGCGAGCTCTCGACCGATGAGTGTCGGCGCGTGATCGATGGGATCGCCGAAGTCGCCAAACCGGTCTTGATCCTGACGGGCGGGGAGCCCATGACGCGCCCCGACATCTACGAGCTGGCACGCTATGCCAGCGACAAGGGCATGCGTGTGGTTATGGCGCCCTGTGGTCATCTCTTGACGCCCCAGACGGCGCAGCAGCTGGTTGAGGCCGGCGTGCAGGCCATCAGCATCAGTCTGGATGGTGCCACGGCGGAGTCGCACGACACGTTCCGGGGCGTCGAGGGTGCCTACGCTCGCACCTTGGAGGGGCTGGGCCACGCGATAGAGGCGGGCATGGCCTTCCAGGTCAATACGACCGTCACCGCGCGCAACGTGGATGAGTTGCCGTCCATCCTGGCGAAGGCGATTGAGCTGGGGGCGATGACCTTCGATCTCTTCTTTCTGGTACCGACCGGACGTGGTGAGGCGTTGCGCGGACTGGAGATCTCACCGGAGCAGTACGAGCAGACCCTGCTCTGGGCGCATGAGATGGCACAGACGGCACCGATTAGAGTGAAGACGACCTGCGCCCCACACTTTGCGCGGGTCATTCACCAGGCCCCCAAGACCGCCGCGGCGGTGGTGCCATCGGAGCCGAAGGCCAATCGGCATGGACATGGGGCCGGTCGTCCTACTTCGACGGGGTGTATGGCTGGCCAGGGCTTTGTCTTTATCTCCCACCGCGGTATCCTACAGCCCTGTGGATTTCTCGACACCGTCTCGGGCGATCTCCGCAAGGACAACTTCAATTTTCGTCATGCCTACGAGCAGTCGGCCGTTTTCCGGGATTTGAGAGATCACGACCGCTATGCCGGCAAATGCGGTGCTTGTGAATATGTGCGTGTCTGTGGCGGGTGTCGGGCACGAGCCTTCGAATTGACCGGAGACTATATGGCCGAGGAGCCGCAGTGTACCTATGTGCCACGCAAGATGGAGCGCCTTGACGATTGAGGGTCAGCGTTGGCCGTCAAGCGCAATAGTTGGCCGGGGACGGCCAACGCTACAGAAGACAGGTGTCAGAAGGACGGTGGGTGGCGGTGAGGCAAAGGGGAGCCGTTGGCTGTAGCGTTGGCCGTCTCGGCCAACCAAGGCCGCAGGCCGCCATGTGAGTAAATCGCGATTCACGCCGCGTGCGACAACACTGTATTGGAAACAACAACATGTTCGATGACAATGGTCTACTTCTCGCGCTACAGCGCGGCATTCCGCTCGATCGCCGTCCATTCGCGGCGCTGGGCGCGACATGTGGTCTCTCGGAAGCTGAGGTCCTGACACGACTGCAGTCGCTGTTCGATGACAAGATTGCCCGCCGGTTCGGTGCCGTGTTCGACGTGCGGCGATTGGGCTACCGCAGCGCACTGTGCGCTGTGGATGTTCCCCCGTCCGAACTAGCCGCACGTGCCGAAGCCATGCTCCCGTATACAGGCATCACGCACTGTTATGAGCGGGGATGGCCGTCTGAACTTCCTCCAGGTACACCCGGCTTCGGTGGCGGGGCAAAGGTGCCTTCTCTGTGGTTCACATTGGCGCGACTGGAAGACCTCTTCGATCGGGAACTGGCCGAGATCGAGGCCATCATGGCTCCCTATCGCGTGCTGGTGTTGCCGGCCATTCGACGCTTTAAGATCGACGTTGTATTCGATCCGATGAGTCGAGACCGTGCTGAAATGCGTCCCCAGAAGGAGCCGGAACCGCGGCAGGGCGACGGCACGGAATCTGATCTGTCATTCGGTGATTTCTCACCGCGTGACAAGGCCTTGGTGCGAGCCCTGCAGGGCAATCTTCCGTTGAACGTGGCGCCCTTCGACGAGATCGCGCGTGTGGCGGGATGTGATCCCGATGCGCTGCTGACGCTTCTGCGCCACTGGTCGGATCGGGGTGTCCTGCGGCGCGTGGGCGTGATTCTGCATCACCGCACTGTGGGCTTCAAGGCCAACGCCATGTGCGTGTGGAAAGTCGATCCGGACCAGGCCCTGAGTGCTGGCCACGTGCTGGCCTCCTTTCCGCAGGTCACACACTGCTACCAGCGTCCGCGTGATCCGGCCTTTGATTATGACCTCTATGCTATGATACATACAGCGACGTGGCCGACGACGATTAAGCTGTTTGAGGAGCTGTCGCAGGCGGCGGAGCTGAAGAGCGGGCGTCTGCTCTGCTCGATCCACGAGTTCAAGAAAACCAGCCCCAGGTACTTCTGTGAAGACGAAAAAGACACATAGTGGGGGGCGCCCATCTGAGCCGGCGCTCCCTGTCAATCTGCTCCCCAAAGGCCGCCGCTGTGTGGTCGTGGGCGGCGGGACCATTGCGACCCGCAAGACGGGCCATCTCATCCCTTCGGGGGCCGACATTACGGTGGTCAGTCCTGAGCTGTCCGAATCGTTGCAGGTCCTCGTCGACGAGGGCAAAGTGTCCTGGCTCGCCCGACCCTTCGATGTGAGCGATGCCCGTGGGGCGTTCGTCGTGTTTGCGGCGACCAATGACTCTGCGGTCAATCGTTCCGTGCTGGACATCTGCCAGGCGGAAGGTGTCTTGTGCTGCTCGGTGGACGGCAATTGGCCCGACGGCGATTTTGTGACCCCCGCCACGTTCCGCAAGGAGAACCTCACCGTTTCCATTGCAACGGGGGGGCAGTCCTGCCGTCGCTCGCGTCTGGTGAAGGAGAGTCTGGCGCGTCATGTGGCACTGGTGGATACGGCGGACTTGGTGGTGATCGGGACAAGCCATCACGAACTCTCGCTTGAACAGCGCGAGCCCTATCATCTCGCTGGCGAGCGTGCTCACGCGGTGGGGCGTATGCTGGCCCAGGTGTGGGGTATTCATGAATTCATGATTCTGAATACCTGCAATCGGGTGGAGGTCTGGGCTGCGGTGTCGAGCGAGGCGCTCGATAGCGGGCTGGTCAAGCAGACGCTGACGTTTGACCACCTGCCGGATGATCGCTACTATGTCAAACACGGTTATGACGCTTTTCAGCACGCCGCCGTTACGGCGGCGGGACTTCTCTCGCAGACGCCAGGCGAGAATCATATTGTGGCCCAGATCAAGGACGCCCTCGATGACTCGCTGAAAGCCAATTGGGCGGGGAGCCTGATTAAGGACTGGGTGTCGGCCGTCTTGAGAGTCTCCAAGGCCATCCGGGCCGAGGCGGGGCCCCTGCTGCGCGATTTCGAGATCGAGGATCTCTGCATGGACTACGTTGCTGCGGCGTCATCGATGCCGTTGAGCGATCGCTCCGTGCTGGTGCTGGGCTCGGGGGTCGTGGGCAAGGCGGTGTTGACGCGCGTCCTGGCGCGCGGGGGGACGTGTGACTGGTGTTACCATGTCCACCAGCCTGAAATTCCAGCCGATGGTATGGAGCGTGTCACGCTCTTCTCCTTCAACGCACTGCGAGAGAAGCTGGCCGCCGCAGATGTTATCCTCTGTACCACGGCCCATTCCGGCTATGTTCTGCACCGTGCCCATGCCCCCTTCCTGAATCAGGAGCGGGCGGTTCTTATTGTGGATCTTTCCATCCCGCGTAACGTCGATCCCGAGTTGGGGCAGGCGATGGACAACATCGATATTGTTGACCTGGATGACTTGAAGCACTGGTACCGACGTGAGGCGGCCGACTTGGCCGCGATCGGCCGTCTGGCCGAAGAGACGGTCGCACAGCACAGGGATCTTTATGACAAAATCGTTGCATCATTTACGGGTGGGGACGCGTAGCAGTCGTCTGGCCCTCGCACAAGCCAAGGCCGCGCTGGCCCGACTGGAGCTGGCCCTGCCGTCGTTGGCTTTCGAGCTGGTTGAAGCTTCCTCGCCCGGCGATCGAGATCGCGAGTTGGATCTGCAGGTGAGTCCCGATGATTTCTTCACACGTGATCTGGATCAGACCGTCCTGGACGGTGCGATTGACGCCGCGATCCATAGTGCCAAGGATGTGCCGCCCGCGGTCCGCGACGGCTTGGACTGGTGCTGGATGACACCTGCCGCTGATCGGCGCGATGTCTTGGTGCTGCGGCCTGGCGAGTCTGTGGCGGATCTTCCTCCGCACCCCCGTATCGGCGTCAGTAGCGCGCGTCGCGAGAGCTGGTGCGAGACGCATCTGCCGCAGGCGGAGCGGCTACCCATTCGTGGTGATATTGAGGCCCGTCTGGCCCAGCTGGATGGCGGCCAATTTGACGCCATCCTGACGGCCGGCTGCGCGCTACAGCGTCTCGGCCTGGCGGATCGGATCACGCAATGGATCCCCCTCGCCGAGCTCCCCACGCCGGAGGGGCAGGGGATGTTGGCGATGACGTTTCGCGCCGATGATGAGCGCCTGGTGCGTCTGCGCAGCCTCTGGGTCAAACCGGTGGTCTTCGTGGGCGCGGGAGTGGGGCAGGCCGATTTCTGTACGGTGGCCGGTGTGAAAGCCCTGCAACAGTGTGATGTCTGTCTACATGATACCTTGATGGATCCGGATCTGCTGGTGCATCTGCCGCGTGGTGCCCGTGCGATCGATGTGGGAAAGCGTGCCGGGGCACACAGTATGCCTCAATACAACACCACTCAGATGCTGCTCGATCACGCACGACGGGGCGCGCGCGTGGTACGGCTCAAAGGGGGCGATCCCTCTATCTTCGGCCGGTTGGCCGAGGAGATCGAGGCGTTGGATCACAATCGGCTACCCTATCGCATCATTCCCGGTGTCAGTAGTTTGAGCGTCATGGGGGCGTCAACCGGTATCCTGCTGACACGGCGGGGGCTTTCGACTGGCTTCTCCGTGATGACCGGCCGAGCCGAGCGTTGTGTCATCACTGCGGTGGACCACGACTCCCGTCTTCGGCTTCCGCTCGTGCTGTTTATGGCTGTATCGGCCTGGCCCGAACTGAAAGCTCAACTGGTCGCCGACGGCGTTTCTGAAGCACTCCCGGTAGCGTTGGTCTTGAGTGCCGGAACGTCCCGCGAAAGCGTCTTGCGCGGCAGTGTCGGTACGATTGGCGCGCAGTGCGCCGAGGCCGTCGCCTCCAGCTCCTCGAAACCCGCTGGTTTGATTGTGGTGGGAGAGGTGGCGCGCTATGGCATCACTCGCACATGGGGCGCGCTACAGGGACAGCGGGTGTTGCTAACTTGCAGCGACGCCCTTCAGTCCGAAGCCCAGCGCTGCGTACACGATGCAGGGGGGCTGCCGGTACCACTGCCGCTGATTGAGCTCACCCCCACGGCGGCGGCTCGGGACGCCGCAGCAGGCGCGGCTGGGTATGATTGGTTGATTGTGACTTCACCCTCGGCGGTGCGTTGTCTGCTGGCAGGCCTGCATGAGGGGGCGGGGGACGTGAGAGAGCTACCTCGGATCATGGCCTGTGGGCCGGGCACGCTGCGGGAGCTACGGGCGGCGGGGCTACAGGCCGCCGCCGTGCCGGAGCAGGGTTTCGGAGCGGAGGGCATTGTCGCTCTCGCAAAGGAGCGGATCGCGTCTGGGGCCAAGGTCTTGCGAGTGCGTTCGGACAAAGCCGGGCCCTCCTTGGCTGAGGCACTGCGCGAGCAGGGCTTGGAGGTGGACGATATCTGCATCTATCACAACACCCCCGTCACACCGTCCGAATTGCCGCCCTTCGACACCGCCTTCTTCGCCAGCAGCTCCGCCGTCAACGCCTTCATGGCTCTGTGGGGCACCGACCCACTAACCGACAAGACCGTCCTCGCCATCGGCCAACCCACTGCCAGAGCCCTTGACACCGCGGGTCTAACCGACCTGCTAATCAGCCCCGAGGCGACCGTAGAGGATGCGATAGAGCATCTGGCGACGCACTGCGTCAACGAAGCCTTGCATGTCATCAGCCGCACGGCATAGCTGCGCACAGGCGGGAGCGATTGTAGAATTGGCCGAGGACGGCCAACGCTACAAGGGAGCGAGGGTGGAGCACAGTAGTAGCAACAGCTCGGCAACAGGGAGCCAAAGGCTGTAGCGTTGGCCGTCTCGGCCAACTACGGCCGAAGGCCGAACTGAGAGTCATCTCGGTGAGGTAGCAGGGAGTTGGCCGGGGACGGCCAACGCTACAGGAGAGTGGGGATCGCAACGGAGATCTTTGGTGAAGCAGGTCTATAAGGGGCGACCGCCCCGGCTGGCGCACGTGTTCCAGTCCGAAGGCTGGCCTTTGTATTTCGTCACGATCAACACCTTGGATCGACGGCCTCTCCTCGCGTGCGACGGTGTTCATGGTGCCTTTATTGAGTATGCGGCCAAAGGCCTTGAGCTCGGAGTAGGTGTTGGCCGTTATGTTGTCATGCCGGATCACATCCATACCTTCGTCCGAATTTCCCCGCAGATGACTCTTAAACGTTGGTGCTCCGGGTTGAAGCGAACGGTGACGGCATCACTGCTGGAGGCTGGCTTAGGGCCGACGGCTCTCCCACGAACGGGTCTGAGAAGTTTCTGGCAGCCAGGCTTCTTCGATCACCTGCTTCGGCACGACGAAAGCTATGCTGAGAAATGGATGTATGTACGAATGAATCCGGTACGAGCGGAATTGGTGTGTGACCCCGAAGATTGGCGGTTTCAAGGCGAGATCACACGGATTGATCGGGCCTAACTTCTCAGGCCCCAGTTGGCCGGGGACGGCCAACGCTACAGTGGATTTGGGATGGAACGCTGCATAGGTGATAGCGCAGCACACGGGAGCAACAGGCTGTAGCGTTGGCCGTCTCGGCCAACTATGGCCGAAGGCCGAGGTGATGGTCATCTCGGTGAGATGGCAGGGGAGTTGGCCGGGGACGGCCAACGCTACAGTGGATTTGGGATGGAACGCTGCATAGGTGACAGCGCAGCAGAGGGGCGCAACAGGTTGTAGCGTTGGCCGTCCCGGCCAACTGCGGCCGAAGGCCGCCATGAGCGTTCTGGGCACGTCCCAGGCTGGTGCTCCACCTACAGCACCATTCCTCGTCTCGACGTTGGTGTCTAAACATGAGAGAACATGGGTCATGAAGCAGACCATCAGCAACGCACTCATGACCGTCTCCGCCTGCACAGCAGGCGCGGAGTTGTGCAGCATTCAGGGCGCGAGCGGCGTCGAGTATCTATGGCAGGCCGATCCATCCGTGTGGCCACGGCATGCGCCGTTGCTGTTTCCTGTGGTGGGCAAACTCGCCAACGACCGCTACACCTTTCAGGATCAGTCTTACGTGCTTCCGCAACACGGATTTGGCCGTGATATGTCATTCGAATTGGAGGCGAAAACCGACGCCCAGATCCTATATCGACTCGCCGCCACTGACGAGACACGGAACTGCTATCCATTCGAGTTTGTGCTTCACGTGAAGTACGAATTGAGCGGCAGTCGTCTCGAGGTGCAGTACACCGTCTCGAATCAGGGGCACGGCGTGATGCCGTTCTCCATCGGTGCCCATCCTGGATTTTCCCTGAGCTGGGGAGAGAGTGATGCCATCGAGGATTACTATCTGGAGTTCAGCCAGCCGGAGACTCTGGATACGCATCACCTCGGGGACGACCATCTCCTCAGCGGTGAGACCGAGCGCGTGCTGACGAACGAGCGACATCTGCCCATAAGCAAAGATCTCTTCCAACGTGATGCCCTCATCTTCATAGGACAGCAGTCGGACAGCATCACCCTGCGCTCGCACAAACACCCCAACGCGCTCACCGTGAGCTTTCCCGGTTTTCCCTCTCTCGGTATCTGGGCCAAACCCGCCGCTCCCTTTGTCTGCATCGAGCCTTGGTATGGTCACGCGGATACATCGGGCACCGACGGTGTCATTATGCACAAACCAGGCATCCTCCACCTCGCCCCCGATGCGATGTTCACCTGTGGCTATACCATCACAGTGAACGAGTAGCCTTCCACCCACGGTCGTGCGTTTCTACTTCAGAACCCCCTGAACGTCTTGTATTTACGCCAACACCTAACGAGCTCAA
>JABMPJ010000047.1 GCA_013203785.1 Lentisphaerota bacterium
CGCTAACACCTTACGAGCGCCAAGCGTGTCCTGTTCCCCTGTAGAGTTGGCCGTCCTCGGCCAATAATTGGCCGGGGACGGCCAACTCTACAGGGGAACAGGACACGCTTTGAGCTCGTTAGGTGTTGGCGTAAATACAAGACGTTCAGGGGGTTATGAAGTAGAAACGTACGACCGTGCCAACATCCTGACACCTACAGACCCGTGCTCCGAGCAGAGCTATTATCAGCAGGAACTGGTGCCGTGACTGGCCGACAGGGTGATGACCATTCTACACACACATCCATTATGGTATTGACTATTATGGAGAGCACATCATTATGGTCACATGACACATATCAACAGACTATATGAGGATATCGCAAGGGAACACCTCCGTGAGCACCGTCAAATGCTATTCATGAGCGGCCCGAGACAGGCGGGAAAGACAACCGTGGCCAAGCAACTGGCCGACCACTATTTTGACTGGGACAACCGCAATCACCAGCAGTTGATACTCGGAGGACCAGAAGCCATCGCCAAAGCATGTGAGCTTAGTACGCCGAAAGAGAGGCTTCCCGTACTGGCATTTGACGAGCTTCACAAATTCCCTCGCTGGAAGAATTTCCTTAAGGGATTCTTCGATACCTATGAGGACCAGTGCCGGATTCTTGTCACCGGGTCCGCCAAGCTTGATGTCTATCGGCGCGGGGGGGATAGTCTTATGGGCCGCTACTTCCCCTATCGGATTCACCCCTTCTCCGTCGCAGAACTCTGCGGAAAGGTCGTCCCAAGCGAGCTGGTTTCAGGGCCAACCCCACTCGGTGCAACGCAATGGCGCGCACTCCAGCAATACGGGGGCTTTCCAGAGCCGTTGCTAAAGAGCGACAACCGCTTTTCAACACGTTGGCAGACCCTACGCAACGAAAGGCTATTCAAGGAGGATCTGCGCGACTTGACGCGGATCCAGGAATTTAGTCTGCTGGAAATCATGGCACGGATTCTAGGGTCTCGCTCCGGCGAACAGTTGATCTTCTCCAATTTGGCGGACCAGATTCAGGTCTCTCCGAAAACGGCCAAAGAATGGGTTAACACACTCGTCTCCACCTACTACGGATTCCTTGTTCGGCCATGGTTTAGAAACCTGAATAAGGCACTTAGAAAAGAACCCAAATGGTTCCTGCGGGATTGGTCGGGCATCTCGGATCCCGGTCAGCGCACGGAAACCCTGATAGCCTGTCATTTGCTGAAAGCTGTCGAATGCTGGACAGATCTTGGGCTGGGGAATTTTGAGCTCTGCTATATCCGGGACAAGCAGAAGCGAGAGGTTGACTTTGCGGTCATTAGAGACGAGCAGGTGTGGTTTCTCGTCGAAGCAAAGCAATCGGAGACCACCATATCACCCACCCTCAAACACTATCAGGAGGCAACCGGGGCCAAACATGCCTTCCAGGTGCTGTGCTCGCTTCCTTACGAGAGGATTGATTGCTTCGCGTATAGCCATCCGGTCGCAGTCCCGGCACTAACCTTCCTGTCACAGTTGGTGTAATCCATGGGGCGGCTTCCCGCCCCCTTTGCAGTCGGACACCTTCGCTCTGGACACGGGAACCAACGACTCAACGACCGTGGGTGAGCCCAGAAGCGGGAGGATAGGGAGGGCTTTCGCCTGCACTGTCAGCTGACGGCTGAGAATGAGGGAGGAGTGTGAAGGGCGGCTCACGCGGTGGACAGTGTGACAGGTCCAAACAACCCGGAACGGAGCTTGGAGATGTCCTGCGGCTCATAGAGGAAGGCATAGGTCCCTTTGAAGACCTTCTCGGCACGCCGTTCTGCCAGCGTCTCATCATCCCCGTAAATCGCATTCGCGGGGGTGTTGAGCACGTCCACTTCGAGGACATGCATCCCTTTCGAGAGGTCCGCGAGAGTCACCTTGAATGGCGCGAACACGCAGTCTCCAATCCGGCGACCATCCAGCAGGACAGTCGCCGCATAACAGACGTCGCCGAGAGCCAACACGGCTCTGGTTGCGCCAGATTCCCAGACGAACTCACAGCGGTAACGCATGACACCCGTGAAGCCGCCGAAACCGAGCGTGCACCAGTCGGCCAGCTTGTTCTGGAGCGGGTGTTCCTCTCCGTCCGGTGTGGTAACGGACCACTGCGCCAGTGTGACGACCTCAGCCACCCCTCGGTTGTCATTCGACGGTGCTACAGGCTTATCCACCGCAGTCGCTCTGAGCACGCGGGACTCTGATGGAGCCAACTCGATTGTCAGTGTGCCGTCTTCGCCGCGCTCCAGTGCGGGATGCACCAGCCCTGGGTCAAGATCGACATCGCACACGGTCACGCGGCTCGCCACACGCAGTATCACCCGTTGCGCCGCACATGATTCATTCAGCAGCATACAGTGCTGAACCCCCTCCTCAGCCGTCCGGGACCGCATCGAGACGGGCACATTGATGGAGGTGCTCTCGACCAGTCTCCCGCCATGGCCTCTGTAGGCGGCCACAACATCCGCCACCGTCGCGGTCGCCAGATCGCATACGACACCGGGCTCGAATGCATCGAGAGCGGCGCGCACGTCCGATGGAATAACCGCCCCCGCCGGAATCACCATGTGCGAATAGGATGAGCCCGTGCGGCTGATCAGTGGCCCGGCGACCGAACTGCCCGCGAGACCGTCGCAAGAAGGGCGGGACAGGTTCAGGATGTCCGGATCGATCAGGTAGACGAACTCCACCTGACTATAGGTCAGCGCTTCAGCCAGGGCCGTGAGCCTGTCGCCGATGGTATCATCGCACGCGTAGTAATTGGCCGACGGAACGTAGACCGCCAGCAACGGACCGGCGGGGGTGCCCTCACTAATCAGGCGAGCCACGGTCTCGATGCGGTCACCGAAGCAGGTGCCGAAGCGCTGAATGATGGGGTTGTGATCCGATAGCTCGGGCGGATGAAAATAGTACGACTTCTCCCGGTTGTAGTTGCTGAGTTTGCAGAAGAACGTATTCACGCCGCGCATGAGCTGATGCTCACAGACATAGCGCATGTGGTTCAGATCGGTACCGTGCCCATACACGGCAAACGACTCACTCATGGCCCGTGGATGGCCATGCACGGAAGCACTCGATCCTGGCAGGCGGGGAAAATCCAGAAACAAGCCGGGTTCAATGCGCCCCCCCCACCCTCCCGCGCTGTCCACGCCAGGAACATCGGCGAAACGCATGTTCTTGAAGAAGTGGCCGCCAGTGGAAAGGATCTCATGGAGGCTGTTGTCGCCGATTTGATGCCCGGCCGCCATGACCCCATGCGCGTGGCACCATGTCTGAATCGTTCGGTAGAACGTCTCAGCCACCAGGGAGGTCCACACATCCCGATAGTCCGCCGTCGCCGGATCCACCGGTGGGTGGCGCTCAGCCATAACGGCGATAAGGTGATCGCATAGATCGTAGCCCTTCAGCTCTCTGAAGCGCGCCGCAAAGTCCTGCGTCCAGGGCCTATCCGTCGGGACCATGGGTTCATCGTAGAAGAACCCCTTCAGCGTGTTCCCGAAGAACTCCGGGACCGCCTGCCAATAGCGCTCGTGGATCAACTCAACGTACTGCGCGATCGCGTCCGGGTTCATCATGTCGACTGACCAGACCTCGGCATCTTCGCAGGTCTTGATGTCGCATTGCACCTCATCCAGCTCCGGATCCAGGAACTCGGCGTGGGACCGGGTCGTATGCTGCATGCCGGATCGATAGGCCCACCCGACCGTCATGATCCGTGTGCGCGCCTCGGCGACCCGCTGGATGGTGTCGCCCGCGGAGACGGGGAGTGCTTCCGCATATCCGCCATCGGGGAAACCGAATTTGTCGACCGAGAAGCAGCGGGCCGAGAGGGTGCGCGGCGGGATCACCGCATGAATGGGTTCACCGGCCTCCACAATGAAGTTGAGGGTGACCTGCAACTCCTTCGCCCGATGAGCCGGGTTCTCCGTCGCCTTGCCACCTGCCGGGCCACTGCTGAACAACCAATCATCCCAGAGCCATATGTCCAGCCCTACAGCCTGAGCCGTAACCAGAATGAACCGCACGAACTCAAGCCATTCGTCACACATGAAGTCATAGGGCAACCCGCCCCACGGCATCACCATCACGCCGCCATAGCCGGACGCCTTGAATGCATTGAGTTGACGCTCCAGCTCCGACGTGTCCAGCACGTCATTCATCGCCCACACAATGATGGGGCGATAGCTGAACGTCGGATCTGCTTCGTCAGGTATCTCTGGAAGCCGAATATCCATGGGCTCCATGATCTTGGTTTGCGGATACATTTGGCAAGACCATAAACAGCAGACCGGCTTGCGCACGGCAACATGGCACAAGCAGAGGCGTTAACGGGCCGCACGCCGAGCCGCATATTCGATCGCCAATAACCCATTGACATCGCCAGAAGGTTCTGTCTGAATGCCCCGCCAACGGAAAACAGTAGAGACAGACAAGGCGGACACCTGATGTCGACATGCGCTTATCCTCCTGATACAGAGCTATTTACAGAGCCACCCACCTCATTCCGCCCGGTTCCTTTCTGGAGTTGGAACGAGGTCATGGAGCCGGACGAAGTGCGGCGACAGGTGAACCTTTTCGCCGAGGCCGGTGTGGGTGGTGTCATGATTCACAGCCGGGCCGGACTCATCACACCCTACATGGGCGACGCATGGTTCGAGGCGGTGGACGCAGCCGTGGACCAGGCCGAGCAGTGCGGCATTCACGTGTGGCTCTACGATGAGGATAAGTGGCCCAGCGGCTTCAGCGGCGGCGAGGTCGTCGCCGAACACCCGGAGTTTCGGATGCGCGCTTTGACGGTCCGTCCCACCACCGCCGCACCGCCGCCTGACTGTACGCCCATCGGTGAACCTGTGGACGGGTTGCGCGTCTATGCGTGGCAGAGCCCGCTCGGACACGAACATTTCAACGGCACCTGCTATGCCTCGCTGCTCAACCCGCAAGCGATGCGTCGTTTTCTCGACCTGGCGTACGAGCCCTACGCTGAGCGGTACGGATCGCGATTCGGCGGGATGATGCCGGCCATCTTTACAGACGAGCCTGCCGCCATTTTCCGGCGGCGCATTGTGCATCCCGCGCTGCCCTATGCCACCAACGTTCCGGAAGGCTTCGAACAGATGTTCGGCTATGACCCGCTGCCGCACCTCACCAAGCTCTTCATTGAAACCGAGGGCTACTCACTGTTCCGCCTGCACTACCACCGCGTGATCAACCATCTGTTCGAGACCAGTTTTACGCAGCAACTGGGCGACTGGTGTCGTGCCCACGCGATCGCCTTCACAGGTCATTTTGAATACGAGCAGGGACTTTTTGAGCAGCAGCTCTGGGGCGTGGACATCATGCCCAACTACCGCCACATGGATATTCCGGGCATTGACCATCTGGGGTGCCAAATCCACGAGCGTGTCACGGCGATTCAATGCCGCAGTGTGGCCAACCAATACGGCAAGCCGCGCGTGATGAGCGAACTCTATGGGGCCTCCAGCCAGGACCTCACCTTCGAGGATCGGAAATGGATTGCTGAACAGCAGCTCTGCCTTGGCGTCAACCAGTTCATCCCCCATCTCGCGCTCTACACCATGAGCGGTTGCCGCAAGCGTGATTTTCCTCCGACGCTCTCACCGCAACAGCCCTGGTGGCCGATGAACCGCCTGTTCGACGATTCACTCAGCCGCCTCTGTGCCATGCTCGCCCAAGGCCAGTACCAGGCCGAAATCGCCGTCCTGCATCCGCAAGAGAGTATTCCGCTGCACTGGACACCCCGCATAGACGAGACCCAATTCGACGGCCTGCTTGAGTACGATGATGAGCCACTGCAACCGGACCGTGCAGCCCAGATCGAGGGCATCAACCAGGACTTTAAGACGCTGACCGACACGTTGCTAGGTCTCCAGCGCACGTTCGATTATGTGCACGAAAAACTGTTTGAGGAAGACGGGCACATCGAGCAGACAAGCGACGGCCCGCGGCTGGTCATGGGGCAGGCCAGCTATCCCTTGGTCGTAATGCCTTCCATGACGACGATCCGGCCACACACACTTGAGCGACTGCTTGAGTTCACTGCGGCTGGCGGAACCGTGATTCAAACCGGCCAGTTCCCTGCGCTGGTGGACGCCATACCGGATGAGCGCCTGCATGCATTGAAGCGGGTGGTCCAGACCGTCGCGGGCTGCGACGACCTACCGTCTGTGCTTGCGACCGCGCTCCCGGCGGCCGTAGAGGTCGACGGGCATCCCGAGCATCTCTGGATTCACCGTCGCCATGTGGGTACACAGCGCATGCTCTTCCTCGTGAACCTGTCGCGCCGCGCCGCCGCAGAGGTCAACCTGCGTTGGCGCGACATCGGCGGTCTGCATGTGGAGCGACTGGACCCCGCAGATGGGAGCCGCCACCCGCAATGGGTTGAGCCGTGCGACGGCGACGGCCTGATGGTCTTCACACTGGCGCCCGGCGAGAGTCGTCTGTTCACGGCAGCCCCCGCTGCCGTGAGCACAGACGCGCTGGCCTCCCCACACCCAACCGTACACCCGCGGACAGAACCCGAGTCCCTCTCCCCCACACATATTGAGCGACTGGATGACAATGCCCTGCTTCTCGACCAGGCCTACTACCGGCTGGGCGAGCAGCCGTGGTCGGAGCGCCCCGTACCGGTCATTGCCATCCAGGAATACCTCGACGGCCGCCACTACGACGGCCCGCTGAGCCTGCGCTTCATGATCGAGAGCGAACTGACGAGTCGACGCAAGGTACACCTGATCGCCGAGAAACCCGCCACGTGGCAGATCACACTCAATGAGCAACCGGTATCGTATGAAGGCCTGCCCTTCTGGCGCGATATCCGCTGGTTGCCCATCGATGTCAGCGGTGGGATGCAGCGCGGCACGAATGTGATCGAATGTCACACCGACCGGTTCCAAGCCGGTGACTTGTGCTGCTTTGACGATCCGGCGGCGCGCTACGGGACCGAAGTGGAACCGTTGATATTGATTGGTGACTTTGGGGTGGCGGGTGCCCCCGGCGGCGAACGACCGGCTTGTCCGCTGTGGGAGCAGTACGACCTACCGCCGCCGCAAAGCCACTGCCTGGCGGGCCCCTTCATGCTGGTGGACCCCCATCCGCTCGTCCTCGGAGACGTCATCTGCCAGGGGCTGCCCTTCTATGCCGGCCGACTGCGCTATGACTATCGCAGCGGGCTGAGCGCACGCGCCGCCACGTTGAGACTCGATGGACTGGAGGCCTGCGTGGCTGACGTGTCGAGCCAGGGGCAATCGCTCGGCGGCATCAGTGCGGCACCCTATACATTGCGCCTCAAAGGTGGAGCGGAGGAGCACACGGAGTTTTCGGTCACGCTCTTCAATTCGCTGCGTAACCTTCTCGGCCCGCATCACCATCCGCAGGGACTCATGCCGGTCGATTACCCGGGTGCCTACACCGCCGATCCCTATCGCGTGCGCCGTCCGGATGGCTCGGAAAAAGCATGGATCTTCACGATGGAACGGGGCGAAACGCATCCGGATTGGAACCCGCACTATGCCTTCCGTCAATACGGCCTGATCAATCCCGTGTGGCTGGAGGTAGACACCATCGCCTAAGGCTACGGCGAACAGGAGGGGCGTTAGAGGGGCGCGTCACTCAGGAAAGACCGTGAATTCCGAACGGGCTGACAAGACCTACGGGGCTAGAATCACTCGTTTGTGGGAGACCAGAACATGACCGGCGCAACGATGCCGCCGGTGCCGAGCTCGCTCAGCGTTATGTTGCTGACCTTGACCGCAATGGTGTTGCTTTCACCAAAGCGAACTGCATCGCTGGCATCCAGCTCGAAAGGAAGGAACGTGCCGGGTACACCCGGCAGACCGTTCCCCGGGTTGGCGCTGGTCCCGAGCAGCTGGCCGTTCAGCCACACCGTAGCGGCTTCGTCGATGCCGCCAAACCAGAGGAAGACCTTCCGGCCTTTGAAGCGAGCGGGGATCTCCACCTGCGTGCGGTACCAGACCAACCCTTTGAAATAATGCAGGCCCTGGTCGCTCCAGCTTGCGGTCTTCGTACGCAGGCGCCCCCAGTTACCGCCGATGTGGCCATCGCGAAACCACTGGGCTGACTCGCCAATGTCGGTCAGGTCGGCCAGGAAACCCCATTCATCCGGGCAGCCCGCCACAAATTCTCCGCGGACGGCCAGGCGCTCGTAGCCACTCTCGGTGGTGGGCGACCAGAAGCGTGTGATATAGGACTGCGCACTGCGCCACCACAACGCGCGCGCTTCGGTGTCCGGCCGCTTCTCACCGATCGGATCATCACCAGGTGGATTGGGATACAAACGAAAATCGACCATCGTAGCGGTCAACTCGCGCAGTCTCTCCAACGCCTTCTGCGACGAGACAAAATCGAAGCGGTTGCGCGTGTCCAGCAGTTCCAGGAAGGCCTCCAAGCGGTCGTAGTTGAGTCGAATCAGAGCCACACGCTGCGCAAACACCGTCCCCGACCCCGCTTGCTGTGCCGCGGCGTCCAGCAGTTTCCGTCCGCGCGCCATACGTTCAGGGGTAAAGACCGTGGCCGTGCTGAACGCGCCACCGGTGTGCGCATCGGTGTCGCGGAACCCGTGATCGATCATCGTCACATACTCGCCCATCGGTTGGGCGGCCGGACCGAAGAAGCCCGTATAGAACTCCTGCAGGAGCGCATCCACGTCGGTGTCCACGGCCCACATCAGCCGGGCCGCCACGTACAACATGGGCGTGTCAGGCACCCAGCCCGGCATGCATTCGACCCGCCAGCCCTTAACCCCGGCTCTGTGGGCCACGGGGGTTTCGTCCCGAATCGCGTGCACCTTGCTGAACGGCAAGTTCGGGGATGCCAGGTTGAAGTAGTAGCCACGCTCGTACACGTCGGGCACGAGCTTGCCCCATTCGACCATCAGGGTCTTGTAGAAGGATCGATCAGGGCAGATCGGGTTGGACATGCCGTGAATGCGGCAGAGCGTGATAGGTGCCAGGGCGGGTACGATATGCGGATCCGGCGTGTGTTTGCGCGGGGGCAGTTTGTAGGCGTGGTAGGCGTAGAAGCCAATCTGCTTGCCGGGATATGTCTTGTGGACTTCGGCCAGGATGCGGTTGAACAGCCAGACGTAGCGGTCCGTCATGGACGCTTCGGCGGCATAGGGGTCCCACTCACCGGCGTCAAGCGCCCGGCAGTCATCGCACTCGCAGAATCCACCACCATCGTTGGGCCCCATCCCGATCCAGGGCTCATCCGGGTGTTTCGCAAAATAGTCCAGCACGTATGCCGTCGCACGGCTCACGAGCTCGGGATTGCTTACGCAAACCTGCCCCTTTGATCGCTCGCCGTCGCGAAGCGCGAAGAGGTCGGGCTCCTTCGCGATGTCTGCACGCGGCAGCGTGGGTATACCATGCGAAGAAGGGAAGAACAGACCGCCCAAGCGCTGACGTCGAACCCAAGGAAGCTGCGAAGAAACACCCAGATGCCGCGCAGGAAATGACGGGGCATAGACCGTCCTGCCTGCAGGCAGCGCGAGGGTCGGGGCCTTGGGGATGACGGCACCCAGGTCGCCCGGCATATACCAGCGCACACCGAGCTGTTCAAGCAGCTCGTACGCCGCAAAGAGCGTGCCTTCGGGCGAAAGGCCCGCGAGGCCCACTCCGTCGGGCGCGACGGACACCCGATAGGCGGCCGGATCTTTGCTCTCGGCTTCGATCTCGGTTTGCGCACCGGGTGTAAGCGACAGCCCGATCCGGATGGGTAGCAATGTGCCAGACGCGCTACCGCGCACGATCTCCAGCGTCGCGCCTGCCATCTTCTCAATATGGTCCTGTAGTTCACGCGCAGCCAATTCCTCGTCCGCGTGCGCTTGATCCGGCAGCACCAGCGCCGCAGCCGGTTGACCGTCCCTGGTCAGAAACACATCAGCGTTCATACTCGCCTCCGCCGCCCAGCATCCCGCCAGGACAAGCATGCTACACATCCACACCACGCGCATCACCATCGTATTCCCCTCTTTCATTGTTCACTGACTCTCTATCGATACGCGGGGAAGCACCAGCTGCTCAGCGGTCTTTGCCAGGAACGGCGGCACGTTGAGGAGGTAGATATTCCCCAGCACGTTGTCGACCTTCCACAGTTGATCATCCATGCCCGCAGGCACTACGACACTCAGAAATTCTCCAGTACGATTGCCGCCGAGATCGAGTACCGGGTTGCCGTCGGGCTGGAGCAGGCTGCCTGCACTGGCCGCTGAATACAGTCCGATTCGCTTGGTGCCTTTGGGGACGTAGAAATAGAGGTGCCAGCGGCCGTGCATTGACTGGGGATGGTCATCCATCGCCATCTTCCAACTGATCCACTGCCCTTCCGGCCACGTGACTCGGGTCAGATCACCGCCGTCATCGAGATCAATGCGGTACGTGCCGGGATCCTTCAGGGCGAGTGTGACGGTGTGCTCGTTTCCGTCTGGAGGTACCGAGCTATCTTCCGCGACGAGCGTCTTCCGCTCGCCCGTCTCGCTGGCACCCCCAAGTTTCCACACTTGGATCTTCACATGGCCCCGGTCGCGGTAGTAGGGAATCAAGCCACCGGTGATCGTCAGCTCAATCTCTGCGGGAGCGGATTCGACCACGGTAAACCAGGATCGTGAGCTGCGAGCTGTTTCGGCTTTGCCAGCTGCGAGTATGGCAAACTCCCGTCCCTTTGTCGCCGGCACGAGATCCTCATCACTGAATTCCTTCGGCTCGAAATCGAGTTCGACGGGTTGATGAGCGGCCATGGCATCGTGAAGCATGGCCGCTATCTCCTCCTTCGAGAAGGGCTCGCTCGATTTCCACGGGTTGTTTGCTTCCGGGACGGTCCACGTGGCCTCGTCGGGAACGACGATGGATTTGTCGCGCGTATGTACATCGCGATAGAGTGCAAGACTGTCAACCATATGGGTGCCGCGTATGCGGTAGGCATGCTGGATCATGGCCTCATAGGCCGACTGTCGCTCCTCGCCCCTGGAAACGCGATACCGATCATACAGCTCCGCATGCCGCGTGTAGAGGACGAGATCATCGATCCGACGTTGTACAGCCTCATCGGCTCCAGCCAACACGCGTGCCTCGGACAGACGCCGGAACATGCGTGCCAGTAGATCGGCAAACACCAACTGCGCCTGCTTGTTGGAACCGTCAATGAGGGCATAGAATGCGCGCATGGGCTCCTTTGCTCCTCCGAAACACCGCTCCAGAAAGTCCTCTACGATTTCATCGCGCCGCTTCGCCGCTTCAACGTCCCACAGCACGCGCGACGCATAGTAGTACCCCAGCCCGTTGCAGCCCCAGTTCTCACTGGCTTGGGAACTCATGTAGCGTATGCCTCGCGCATGGAAATCAGGAATGGTCTCCGACAGGTAATCGAGATTGCTGCCGCGCGCACGTCCCGGCATATCACGGTCCCAGGTGGAGACGCTGTAGTATTCGCGCACACCCAGTGTGGCGCCTTTCTCGGCCCAACCGGCTATGATGTCCTCTACCTTGAGGCCATTCTTGATGAACGCCGTTGCCACTGAGATGACCACGTTGGGGTGCACACGCAAATGTGGGGGCGTTGAATGTACGTTGTAGGCATACATTCCCACGAGCTTACCGGGGAAGGTCTCCTGCACGGCCGCCGCGACGTCGTTGGCCAGCAGCAACGCCCGGTCACTGGCCGGGCCGATGGCCTGACAGCGCTCGCATTCGCACCACCCCCCGCCATCACTGGGATCCACAGAAACGCAATCCGCTTCGGGGTCGTTCTCAAAATACGCCAACGCATCGTCGACCACCACACGGCGCAGGTCGGGATTTCCAATGCACAACTTCGCCTGGGGGGTGACATTCCGTTCGCCATTGAGCAAGGCGTAGTACTCGGGATGGGCATCGAACGCAGCCTGCTGGTGCCGAATGATACGCCCGTAGGCGTGGCCCGTGACGATTTTTACCCCGTTGGCCATTCGGTTGCGCCGGTTCCACTCCTGCCAGGCCTCGTGATCGTTGCCCCACGATCCATAGCCGTACCAGATGCGACGAGCCTGGTAATCGGGTGCCTCCGCGATATTGAGCGCTATGGCCAGGGAGTTGGTTTGTGGAATGACCTCCCACGTCTTCCCAGGGAAGAACTGTCGATAGCCGAAACGGTGGAGCAGATCCCATACGGCATGCTCAAGCGCCAGATCCGTGACGCCGATCAAGGTCAGGCCATCCGCGTCCGACCGAATCGAGTAGTGTTCACGCGCCGAGATTTCCGGTCGCGGTCCCTCAGCTATTCTCAGATGAATGGCAGGCACTTGAGGTGCGTTGGTTGCGATCATGAATACAGCACCTGAGAGCCTCCCAAGCATGTCGGCCAGCGACGCGGCCGTCGCCTGATGGCGCGGTGAAGCTTCGGCAGGAATCACAATGGATAGACGGGCTTCCCCGCCTTCCGCCAGAACCACTCGAGGGGGCGCTTCAGCCATGGCCACAACGGGAATGAACAGCAACAGGAGACAGCGAATGAGAGTGCGTTTCATGGTTTGTGGATCTTGCGGCCAATTATGGCTTGGGGGCATAGAGGAACAAGCGACCGAGGAAGCCTTCGATGGCCTGCGTGCGGTTCAGCCCTGTGTTGACCCACACAGCAATCGTGTTGCGCTGGCCGGGCTTGATGAGCGTGGTCACATCAAGGTCCAGTGGCGCGGGCCGGATGTAGGCTTCCAGATACTTACGGTGGCCGCAATACTGGCCGTTGATCCAGGTCCACGCTTCGCCGGGAACGGTCGGCGAATAGAGCTGAAGCGATTTCCCGGCCGCGTCGGCCGGCACATCCAGCTCGAACACATACCACATGTTCCCAGCATAAGGTACACCGTTCGTGGTATAGGTGCCGGGTATCTGTAGATAGAACGGCCGGGTGGTGTCAATATCTTGCCAGTCCCGGCGGTCAAAGCCGGGCTCGTACCAACGCAGGGCTTTCCCAACGGCGGCTTCGTCGAGCGCAAAACGGGCGATTCTGTCGGCCATCACGATCAGATCACCGGTCTTGCCGGACATGCGGTCGGCAAGATCCTGATAGTAATCGCGGCGATCAATCGCCCCCCAGTAATGATCTCCGCCATAGTACTTGGCGCGCCCCTCCTTGGACGGTGGCATGGCGAGAAAGGGGCTGATCGCTGTGATCTGCGCGCGGTACTCGATCATCTTGCGCATCTGGGCGGCGGCATCAGCATAACGGCCGTCAAACTCGGCCGCATGCACTGCCATATACGCCTTCAGATGGTCAAGCGTAAGACGGTCAATGCGCACTCGGGTCTGGTAAGGCTCCGCCACAGCGAGGGCCTCTGCGGCGACGCAATGTGCCTCCAAAGTCTGGAGCAGTTCCGGCGTGTAGATAAAGGGCAGGATGCGGTCTTCATGGCCGAGCATGGGTGAGTCCAGGATGCACGTCTCGATGGCCTTCCAGAATGCGGCACCCGGTGTCGCGGCCGGGCCGTACCAGTGCTCGTGGTAATCGTCCAGAGTGGCCTGCAGATCGAGATTGGGATCCCACATGAGCTGTGCACGCATGTAGCGCGTGATGATCCCCTCCTCCATGATGGGCAGTCGCGTTTCGTTCGCGAAACCAAGTAGGCCCCACTGCTTGAGGTACCGGTAATTGATCGCCATTTTCTGGACCTGCGGTACAGGCGTCAGAAGCGTGACCAACATCGTGAGATTGTAGTTGTAGAGATAGACGCGCGGGTTTAGCTCGCACCAGCGACGAGTTTCCTCCGCGATCACCTGGCTGTGCCAGCTACGCGGATGGTAAAAAGGTTTGAGCGTGTCGGGCCAGATCTGGGCAAGCATCACGCTCAGATTCGGGTGCAGGGCCACACCTTCCGGCGGAAGGGATCGGTTGGCGTAGCCGTTGGTATTGAGGATAAAATCAGGAAACTCAGCCACCACATGTTCGGCCACGCGATTAATGAAACGAAACCACTCCTCACTGATAGACCGCTCTGTGGGCACACCCGCGCGCCCTACCCAATCGGTGAACGACTGATGCCACTCAGCAAGGGTGTCCGGGGTATGATCCATCGGCATGCCGTCGTGGGGGGCAAGACCAAGGAATTCAAGGCGCTCGCCCTCTTTCTCGGCGTCACGAATCGCGGCAATAATCTTGTCCGCCACAATACGGGCGGCCCCGGGATGGGTAAGGTTCGGGAGATGGGTATCGAGGCTGCCATCCAGTTTGCGGGCAAATAGCTCGGGGCGGCTGTTGGTCAGGGATAGATCCGGCGTGAACTTACTCAGCGAGCCGTCCGTGGGCCAGCTGAAGATCTCTACGTCTGCCACCTGCATCTTATTGCGCAATTTCCACAGACTGGCTTCGACGAACATCTCAGGCGGTTGATTGCACCACCAGATGCGCCGCGCAAAGGCCGGGCGCTCCTCGATGTGCAGGTCCGCAAACGTGAGGGTGGAGGCCTGCGGGATCACCTCCCCACATTCGCCCGGCATGATCCAGCGTACACCCACTCGGTTTAGAAACTCAGCCACGGCATAGTAGGTGCCCATATAGGGCCCATCATCGTTACCGGCCAACAGGAGCGTGTCGTCTTTGCAATGGATGAGATAGGCTTCTTCCTTGCGTTCGGACGTACAGCCGGATGGGATTTTTACGCCGGCCAGCGATTCCGTCAACATGCTCGCCCCCACAAGTATGAGCGCGCCGGAAGGCGCAGCGCTATCGGCGACGATGGGCAGTGTGGCACCGCTGATCTTCTCAACATAGTGCTGAAGGTCAAGCGCGGCCAGCTTGATGCCACCCTTGGCATCTACGCCGCGACGCGCGGGCTGATAGGGCTTAGCCTCCAACACCTCCGCACGTACGACTATGGTGGCGGTCGGCAGGCCATCCTGGACAAGGGTAATGGCCGGTGCGCTGCGCATGGCCAGAACGGCGATTGCAACAATCGATTTCTTCATCGAGGAGGGGCTCCTTGGGTCGCTTGGATATCCAGTGGCGTCCACCATTGGGCCGCTCTGACCCTTGCACTTTCACCTCTACCCTCATATTGAGAGCGCTCTCATTTCTCTGAGAATGGACTAGAGCCTTGCGTACGTCAACCAATAATGGGATAGAGTAACGATTGATGGAGATATGAACGACAGGAGTAAGAAGATTATGAGACCTCTTGATCGCCGTTTCACGCCACCAGTGGCAGGCATTGACCTTGAACAAGCCATGAACTACCTGGAACTGGGACCGGTTCCGCGTGACGTGATCTACGGTCATTACACATCTGGGCGTCTCTTTTACGAGGCCGGTAGCCGGCCTTGCCTGGAAGCAGTGGCTCGTGCGGTCGTGGGTCAGGAAACACGTCCATTGGAGCAAGTCCGCATGCTGGCAGAATTCATAGCCCGCGATATCCCATGGGCGGGCTACCACGAACAGCGGCTCGGATTCAAGCTGCCAGCTGATCGCGACCTCACGGAGGAAGCGATCATTGAGTCCGGGTTCGCGTGGTGTAATGAGCAGGCACGCGTCTTCTGTTGTCTCACACAGGTCGTGGGCATTGTTTCTCGCCTCGTATTTGCCTCGAACATCGCGAAGCGGTACGGCCATGTGATTTCCGAGGTGCTACTGCCCGACGGTTGGCTTGCCGTGGATCAGTCGTTCGGTTTCTGTTTCGTCGCTTCTGAACGCGTGATCTGTGCCGCTGACATCTATCACGATGTCGAAGCGCGCCGTCTGCTGGCACCCGCCTATGGTAGGATTTGCGTAGATCTCATTGGAGAGCTGGGTAGAGCGATCACGAGCACAAGCTTCACCATGGCCACATCCGATACTCCGCTTGACGGATTCACAAACCTGGGCTTCTGCAACTACTTCGTGCGGTAGTTGAGACCGGGCCATCCGGCTCTGGAACGGAACAGATGGGTCGGTTTCGACTGCCGAACGCCACGCTCCAGATCAAGCCCAGTACCGAACTGTCAGCGGCGACGCTTCGCGCTGCCATGACAGATTCTTGTCTATCGATAAAGGCCTCGTTAGCAATGACTAATGATGAGATACGCAACCTTTCAAGTGCGGCCAAAGAGACATGCGTGTATGAGTACGTGCACGAGTACGGAAAAGTCCCGCCAATCACATACTCATACACGTGACGGGGGCGGCGAAGCCGGCGGGCCGGATCAACGCTTGCAGGTAGCTGGCGGGCGACGTGGCACAGCGTATGGTGAGCGTGTTGTGTCCCGTCTGCCACAGCGACCTATCGATCTCCAGCAGGTGCGGCGGCTGCCACAGTGTGCCCGCCACCACGCCGTTCACCAGAATCTCGGCGGATTCATAGAGTCTCTCGAACCGCAAGGCCAGACGCTCCGGGACCGTCTTCAACTCGACCGAGCGTTCGTGGATGACAATCCCGCCGTAATGCGGGTGCCCGAAGTGACTGGGTGACGCGGGCGCGCCGAGGGGGTACGACGGGGGTCTGGGGGTCAACCGTGCCGGCGTGGAATGTCCGTGCGGAAACTCCGCATGGAAGTCCCCGAAGAGCCGCACGGCATCGTACGGCATCCCTTGCTCCACAGGCCAATCGGTGGGCAGGCTCTGCTCGATGACCAGGTGGTTGCGTCCTTCGCAAAGCAGGCGGTCAATTCGGGTCTGAAGATTGTAGGGATCATAGCGGCGACAGCGACGGAACGCGGGAACCGGCTGACCGTTGACAAAGAACCGAAAGGTATCCGAACACGCCCGGTCGGCAGGCGGGCCCAGTTGGCTATCGCGCACGAGCCAGAGCGGACGGTCATAGCCGTGACAGTCGAACGATGTCCAGAAGGACCTGATGCGCCCCGGCACAGTCGAGGCAGCCCGGACGTCGGGAGCCAGTACATCGACGAAGGGCGCGGAAACAAACTCTACATTGCTGACATGCCGTGGCGTTGCACCAGCCACCATGCGGTATTCGTGTAGTACCAGGCAGTTGTCGGATTCAGGCCTTGCGGTCCACTCCGTCGTCAGATCCATCCATGGACGCCAGTCGCTCGCATTGCGATGAACCGGACCCGTGGGACGGATCCTCTTTGTCTGGCGGATCAATACGCTGCGGTCCGGCTCCATCTCCAAACGCGGGGGCGATGAGGCCGCATGTGACACGCCGGTTTGCGGATCGTAGATCTCGTAGGGGCCTGGAAAATCTGGTGTCACCGCCCCACTGAAGCGGGTGTCGCCGTTGTTCGTCAAAAACAGCCGGAAGCCGTTCCTCGCCGCGCGCTTATGTCCGAGTAATCGGCCGCGTGCCTTGAAGATGGGCTGACAGAGACCCGCGACGCGACGTACCAGTGTGGTCAGGCCAGTGGTGCGCCGGGGGCGGTAGACCCCATTGCCGAGGATCGGGATCTGGCGCTCCAGAGAGAGAATGGGTACCCCAGCGCGCTCGAGTTTCCGTAGGGCCGCTACGGCGTCTTCTCTCATCCATCCACCGGGCAATACCAGCGCCATGTATTGCTCTTGCTTGACCCGTAACCGTGCATCCACGGCATCCGCCCCAACCAATGCCTGGGCGTCCACGAGATCGAAATCGTATCCAGCGGTCAGGAGCCTGTCGCAGAGCTCCGCTATGAGAGTGCGCAACGGCTCCGCCGTCTCCTGCGTCCGGCTCTCGGGGTCCGTCGCCAGTGCCATAAACGCCTCACTCGGGTAGTACACGGCAAGCGGGGCCGCATGATGGCCACTCGTCAGTTCGCGCGAGAGGTTCTCAACGTATCGGCTGAGGGCACCGAAATGCTCCCAATAGGCCGCCGGGATGAACTGGGACGGAGGCGCTTCACGTTTTCGTGGGCCGTCAATCGAGTAGAACTGCCCGTGGGTACAAAGTTGATTCACACCCAGGGCATAGAGCCAGTTCGTGACCTTCCCCATGAACGCCATGTCCTGTACCCAATCTGCCACCGCGAAGGCTTCGCACAGCACATGCGTCCGCCCGCGCGTGTGCGCGGCCGAACTGGCCAGTTTCGGACCGAGATGCAGCAGCGGATGCCGCGCATCCCCAATCTCGGTTCCGATGTGGTCGGTGCCCGGAACAGTCATGCCGCCGATCCAGTTCATCAAGCCCGGCGTCATGTACGCTTGGCCGATCGGGTCCTCTTCGGGACTGATGTGACCGGTGAAAGCCAGGTTAACGCTCCGGCAATAGCGCTCGACCGGGACGATGTACGCCGCCCGAAATGCTTGGGAAACCGCCTCGCGGTATGCCCACCGTATAAAGGGCGTTCGTTTGTCCACATCCAACACCAGATGCGGGAGAGAGTCCGCCAGGGCCCGACCCGTCAGGGCTCGAAAAGGTACATCGAGGTACTCTGACCATGGCATCCATGCTGGCACTTTCGGTTCATCCGTAAAAATGCCGGGCACCGTCGTTCCGAAATGGCTACCGAAGCGCCGATGGTACTCCCGGTGAGTCAGTTCGAGAAAGTAATCAACTGCCTTGGGGTTCATCAGGTCCGCATACTCGCCCCAAGGTCGATGCTCAGCATAGTGCCGCGTAAACCCGATCAGAGTGGCAGGCGTTTGGTGGATATCCACCACCACCCGGTAGTGCGTGTTCGCGGCACTGGCGCGCCAATGCGGCGCCCCTTCGGCGGTGAAAGGTGGATAGTAGTTTGTCGACTGCAGCCAGACGTCCCAGTCGGTGCGAACCAGCCCGGCGCGATCATCCACGCGCGAGACGTTCCCATCATGAACGAGGAAGGCACCAATCAGGGCACCAGCCGGCAGATCCAGCTCATACTCCCCAGGCGTGTGAACAGGGAGCTCGGCAAGACGCAGATGCGAGGCGCGATACTCGGGATGATCCAAGGTCACGCGCCCGCCCGCCATGCCCGACGGAAAGGGGTCCTCGTCGTACAGCCATGCTTCCAGACCGATCTTCTTCGCGTGGTCGATGCAGAATCCGACAACATCGAACCACTCCCGCGAGCCATAGGGCGTGAGCAGTCCTGCGCGGGGATGCATGAAGAACCCACCAAAGCCGCGCGCCTTCAGTTCGTCTATCTGCCGCGCCAACTCTGGCTTCTCGAGTCGGTGATTGAGACACCAGAATGAGAGCGGTCCGTAGGATTGTCGGTGAAACCCAGTTCTTTTAACAAATACCTCCCTATCGCCCGGCTATCTGGGCCTATTCGCGGAACGTGAGAATCACCTGTCTGTAGTAAGGCACTAACAAATTGTCAAAACATTCTTTCTACAGCATGGTGCCGTGATTACAGCTCATGTCCTCGGCAATCGTGCGAAAGCGTGCGCGAACAGTCATGGCCTCCCGTTACACGTGTGTCTCGTGTATACTTGGGGCCGCCATGTGGCTTAGCGGATGGAGATAAGCGTTCCCTCGGGAGGAACCAGACGGCCACTAAACTGCACTTCTGAGAGTCCGTAGAATGAATCGGCGTTCCCATGATGCGAGGTGATCGCGAACGAGATGTACCTGGCCCTCAATGGGGCGACAAACGTAAACAGCTCGCCCAGATAAGAGGGGGCACCTGGGGCGTTCGAAGCCACCCCGAAGGTGTATGCTCCTTGCGATACATTCGGAGTGCCCGATTCTGAGCTCCACAAATCAAGATCCTTCACACCGCGGTCCAATTGGCCAAACTCATCATAGTTCCACACATGCATCTCGAAAACATAATATAGGTCCCCAAGATCGAAGGCGACAGAGGGACTCGGGTCAATACCGCCGAAACCATTATCTCCCGTGGATAGCCACATGGTGCTACTTGCGTTGCTGTAGACATGGGTGACGCCAGCGTTCGAAAAGGAATCGACGGGGATAGAAAGGCCTGAATAGTTGACGATGTTCGCTGCCACGCGCGTTGAATACGTGGAAGATGCTGTGGCCGTTACACCGGTTATCAGGGACGGCAACGTTGCCGGATCAACGGGAACGCCGTCGAACTGCACTTCCGAAAGCCCATAGAACGTGCTGGCGTCGCCATGGTTCGAGGTTATCGCAAACTTGATATAGCGGGCCCGAAACGGTTCGGCAAACGCGACGAGCTCGCCTTCGTATGGAGCTCCTGCGGCCTGCGCCAACGTCTGCGCGCCTTGCGATTCGGTCGGAGATCCGAGTTCAGAACTCAACACAGTCAGGCCCTGGACACCGCGGGTGTTCGCGCTTCCACCCTCGTTGTAATTCCAAACGTGCATGTTCGACACCGTGTGGACCATCCCAAGATCGAATGTAACGGATGGACTCGGATCAACACCTCCAAAACCATCCCCCGTGGATAGCCACATGGTGGTGCTGGTTGCCCCGTGGCTTACACCGGCGTTCGTGAACGCATCGACCGGAACGGACAGGCCTGAATAGTTAACGATGTTCGCTGCCACGCGCGATGAATACGTAGAAGACGCTGTGGCTGTTACGCCGGTTATCAAAGCTGCCACACCGTTCAAGGCGGACAGAGCCAGAACGACAACCATACTTGCTACCAACCGTTTCTTCATATTCGGACTCCTTGTTACATGGCTTTTCATATTCGGACTCCCCTATTACAGGACTGGAGATATTCTCCCAATTGTCCCAAAACATGTCTAGCATGCTATTGACCAGTTATTGTACGATATTGTCATGCGACTATCCGTCTTCACGCGTGACGAGTATTGGCCATCGCATGATATGCGTGTCACGGTGCGGCATGAGCCGCATCAGGGCGAGACGTATCGCCATGAACATATATTTAACGAAATTGCCTTCATTGTAGCGGGTACCGCAGAGCATGTCACGGTTGCAGGCAGCCGCAGATTGTATCCCGGCGATGTCATCGTGATTCGCCCCCGCATGTGGCATCAGTATGTGCAAACGTCCTCGTTTGCGCTGATCAATTGCCTGTTCGACGGCAGCATGCTTCGGCACGGCGACGAACGAGTCTTGCAGGCACCCATGTTGTTCGCTCTGTTCAGGCAGCGCGTTCCCCAGGCGCAGATGATTGCCCCGTTGTTGCTGCACGCCTCGCCCGCGCAACAGGAACGGTTGACGGGTTGTCTGGACATCATGCGAGATGAATTGACGGAACAGACCAGGGGCTGGAAACCGGCATTAACCGTCGCTCTGATGGATTTCCTCGTGAGTATCGCCCGCTTGGACAACTCGCCAAACACGAGGACAGCCCACAAGGGAACGCGCGCGCACAAGGCGGTGATGGAGGTCGTCAACTACCTCGAGACGCACTTCACGGCCCCCCCTGTCCTGGGCGCCTTGGCCAAGATGGTGCACCTGAGCCCGGCATACCTATGCCGAACGTTCACGCGGCAGATGGGCATGAGCATCGTGGCGTATCTTCACCATATGCGTATTGAGGAAGCGTGCCGCCTTCTGCGCCACACCAACCGTTCGATCACCGAGGTGGCCGGTCAGGTCGGCTACAATGAGATCGCGTACTTCTCGCGCCGTTTCCGGGCTGAAATGGGACGCTCCCCCCGCCAATACAGGAACGCCGACGGACTACAAGGATGATTCCAGATCGGATTCAGTGCAGACGCAGACCTGGTACACTTCAGAAGCGTCCCATGGGGCGCCTTTAGATCCACTTCTCCTGATAGCGCGTCACGGGAGCCAGAAGTCCTCCCGTACCAAGCTCGTTGATGAACGTGCGTTCTGCTTGCGACCTACGTCGCCATCTACTGATGTCTGGTTGTGTTGCGCCACCGGAACACGATCATGTGGTTGGCCATGAATTGCGGCTAAGGTACGTTGGCGTCCGGTCGGTTCCCGGAGAACTGGACCGCACTCGTTGCTGACTACAATAGCCGTGACTACATCCTTGAGTTTCGCGTAGGAGGTCTGTTCTGGTTCTTGAGGGGCCTCATGGGGCCCGAGGCCTGTTTACGTGCCTTCTACGACGACCCTCAGCTCGTGCGAGATATGATCGATTGCTTCGGAGCTTGCGCCTTGTGGGTGGCTGATGTCGGCACACGCGACGTGACGCCCTGGCGATCAGTACACGCCACAATGGAGACCGGCGGCATCGACAAACGCGCCATCGCACACAGCAAGCAAGTCATTGACGAACACTTCCACGCTCTCGTCCCCGCAATGCTACAGAGCGGCGGGTATATCCCGCATGTGGACCACGGGGTCGCCAGCGACCTGCCGTTTGGGAACGACGCCCACTACCGCGACCTCCTACGCGAGATATCGGAAGGGGCGTGATTGGGCTGGATGACTCGGCGTCGTGAGCGCCTGTTCATGCTGGGGGCACATCTGCGTTTCGGCCTCGGAATCGCTTCTCGATAGCGAGGCTGATTCCAAAAGAAACCCGCTTTCACCCAGTGGGAAAGACTCGGAGTTCTCTGCGGTCGGCATGAGTGCAACGAAACACAGATGCACCTCTCCATGCGCTGACGGGGCGATGGGATCTGGACATAGTGGCAGGTGCGCGGCATAGTTCCGGTATGAGTAACGCACAGAAGACCATCATTTTTCTCGGGGACGGCATGGCGGACGAACCCATTGCCGAACTGGGTAACCGCACCCCCCTACAGGCGGCGCATACGCCGGGCATGGACTCCATCGCCCGCGATGGCCGCTCGGGGACGCTTCTGACGCTGCCAGAGGGGTTCCCCACCAGCAGCGACGTGGCCAACATGTCGGTCCTGGGGTGCAATCTGACGACGGACTATTGCGGGCGGGGTGCCCTTGAGGCGGTCGGCCGCGGCGTACACCTTGGTCCCGACGACATCGCCTTTCGGATTAATCTGACTACCGTCGAAAATGGCATCCTGCGAGATTTCTCGGGGGGGCATGTGGACCCTAAGCCGGCCGCGCAATTGATTGAACTCCTCAATAAGGCCTTCGGAACCGCGACGGTGCGCTTTCACAGCGGTGTCAGCTACCGCAACATTCTGGTGCTGTCGGGAGCGGAATATTCTGCCGATCTGGACGCCGACAAGCCGGATGACAATCAGGGCAATCCCGTTGAGGAACATTTGCCGACCGCACGCTCGGCCAAGGCAGAAGCGACCGCCGCTCTGCTGCGCAAACTGATCGCTGAAGCGCCAGCCGTTTTGGCGGCCAGCGACGTGGTCGCCAAACTGACGGCAGCGGGGCATCCCCCCGTGAATGGCATCTGGCCTTGGAGCGGTGGGCGCGCGGGGGCCATTCGGACCCTGGAGCAGCGATTTGGCATCAGCAGTGCCGTCATCTCAGCCGTGGATGTCATCATGGGGCTGGGCATCTGCCTCGGCATGGAACCGATTGCTGTTGAGGGGGCTACGGGCTACATAGACACCAACTATGAAGGCAAGGCCGACGCGGCGATTGAGGCCATCAAGCGGCACGACCTGGTCTATCTTCATGTGGAGGCGGTGGACGAAGTCTCGCATGCGCAGGACTTGAAGCTGAAGCTCTCCGCCATCGAAGACTTTGACCGTCGTGTGGTGACACGCGTGTTGGAGGCCGTGGGCCCAGACGTAGCCGCTGTCGTCCTGCCCGATCATCCGGTACCGATACGCCTCGGCAAGCATACGCGCACACCGGTACCGGTAGCGGTCCGCAGGCCGGGCGTTGCGCCGGACCACGTGCTGACCTTCGATGAAACAGCCTGCCTCGATGGCGCGCTCGCGCACATGCGCGGCCCTGAGCTGATGGAGCTTCTGTTCGGTTAGGGCCGTTTAAGTAATGTCGTAGCCAATCCTCCTGGAGGGTCGCGCTCTGTCGCGACTGCGGACGCGACGGAGCGCGTCCCTCCAAGATCAGGCGACCGGCTACGGTTCTTCGGAAACGGCTCTAGGCCAACGGATGGATGCCGCCGTCGCGGAGCTCGAGCACGCGATCGCAGCGCTCGGCCACACGGCGATTGTGGGTCACCATGACCAGGGCGTGCCCACGGCCAAGCGTCAGAGAGAGCAGTAGGTCCAGGACAAGACCGCCCGTCTCATCATCCAGGTTCCCGGTGGGTTCATCGGCCAAGACCAGCTGCGGGCTGTTCATCAGCGCCCGCGCCAGCGCCGCGCGCTGCTGCTCGCCGCCGGAGAGCTCCATCGGGAGGTGCCCCTCGCGCTCGGCCAATCCCACAGACGCCAGGAGTTCCCGCGCGCGGGCGCGGGCGCGGCGGGCACCATGCAACCAATCGGGCAGCGCCATGGCTGGCAATACCACGTTTTCCAGGAGATCCATCTCCGGCAGGAGGTGGTAGGACTGGAAGACAAACCCAATGTCAGTAGCACGTAGACGGGTGCGACGCGAGGCGCTGACGCCGTAGACATCCACGCCATTCACCGCCACACGCCCGGCGTCGGGGCGGTCCAAGCCGCCCAGCACATGGAGCAGCGTGCTCTTCCCGGCGCCGCTGGCCCCAATAATGGCGACGCTCTCTCCGGCGCGGACCGCTAGCTCCGCATCGCGCAGCACGTCAATACGCGCCTTGCCCAAGTGGTAGGTCTTGTCCAATTTTTCAGCGATCAACAGCATGGTAGTCACTATTCCTGGCGAAGGGCCCGCACCGGATCGAGTCGTGCCGCTCGATAGGCCGGCAGAATACTGGAGAGCGTGCAGAAGACCATGACGAAGGCGGCGATCTGGATGATTTCGGACGTGGAGGTGCTCCAGGGGATTTCGCTCAGCCCGTAGATCTCCTTAGGGAATACTTCAACGCTGATCGACGTAAGAGCCGACACAATATTGGCCAGGTTGTTTAAGACGAGGAGGCCCGTCCCAATCCCCCCGGCAATACCCACCAGGCATTGGATCCAGCCCAGCCAGACAAATGCCCCCATGATCTTGAGGGAGGAGAACCCCAGCGCTTTGAGGAGGCCGATCTCGCCGGTCTTCTGAACCGTAATGACGATCAGAGTATTGGTCACACAGAAGATGGCGACAATGGTGATAAAGACGAGAAGGATAAACATCATCGCCTTTTCATGTCGCAGGGCGTCAAAGAGTACGCTATCCATCTGCTGCCAGCTCTTGACGTCGTAGGCGGGTCCCAGTTCTGACCGCAGGGCGGTCGCGTACGTATCGACATTGAAAGCGTTATCGGTCATGACGTAAATACTGTGTGAGCCAGATTCCAAGCCCACCAGATCACGCGCCACGCCGAGCGAGGTGAAGACAAACCCGGAATCAAAATCGCGCATCCCCATGTCGAAGACACCTGACACGACCAACTCCTCGGGCAGATACATCTCGTCCATGGCGACCACGTTCATGGGGCTGTAGAGCAGCACCGTATCGCCCACGCGCACCCCCATGCTGTCGGCCAGATCGATGCCCATGACAATCGAATCATTGCCCAGCTCGAAGACACCTCGTGTCATGTGCTCCGTCACCCGGCTGATACGATCGACACGCTCCGACGGCAGACCCAATACTACCGGGGCCACCAGACGGCCTTCGTACTGTAGCAGAACCCGCGTCTGCACACTGGGGGCGGCCCCGCTCACACCATCCAACGCTTCGATCCTCCTGCAGAGCGCTTCCTCCTGCTCGATCGGACCATACATGCCCGTCACGATCAGATGCGGCTTGAAGCTCAGAATTTTCTCGCGCCACATGTCATCGAAGCCGGTCATGACCGAAAGGACAATCACCAGGATGGCGACTCCCAGTAAGACCCCCAGAACCGAAATCACCGTTACAACAGAGGTAAAACTGCGTTTAGGCCGCAGATACTTGAGCGCAAGGAAGCATGAAAAGGGTAGTCGCATTGAGAGGTCAGCAATCCGTGTTTTAGTGTTCAGACAATCGACAGTGATCAATCGGCTTTCCGCTTAAGCTGCGGAAAGAGGATGACGTCGCGAATGGCTTCCGCGCCGGAAAGGATCATCATGAGGCGATCAATGCCAACCCCCATGCCGCCCGCCGGCGGCATACCGTGCTCTAGCGCTGTAATAAAGTCGATGTCGAGCTTGCTGGCGTCGTCGCCGACCTGGTCCAGGAAGCGTTGGCGCTGCTCGATCGGATCGTTCATTTCGGTGTAGGCCGGTGCGACCTCCTGCCCCCGAATGACCAGCTCGAAGACATCCACCAGCGAGGGATCGTCGCTGCAGGTGCGAGCCAACGGCACCAGATTGGCGGGCAGACGCGTCACAAAAGTGGGCTGGATAAGCGACGGCTCGATGGTCTTTTCATAAACCTCATGCGTCACCATGAGCAGGTCCCAGCCGGGATCCAGGCTCAGCCCCAGCGCTTCGGCCTGGGCACAGGCATCGGTCAGGGGCAGATCGAACCATCCCTCGCCCATCTTCTCCTTGACCAGCGCGTGGTAGGTGACCTCGCGCCAGGGGGGCGTCAGATCAAGGGCCGTCTCCCCCTCGCCGATCACGAGCGAGCCGAAGACGCTTTGAGCCACATGGGTGATCATGCCCTGGATCAGCTCGTGCATGCCGGTGACGTCCGAAAAGGCTTCGTAAATCTCAAGCATCGTGAACTCGGGATTGTGCGTGCGATCCAGCCCCTCGTTTCGGAAGTTACGGTTCAGCTCGAAAACCTTGTCGAAGCCGCCCACGAGCAGCCGCTTGAGATAGAGTTCAGGCGCGATACGCATATAGACATCGGAGCCCAAGGCGCCGTAATGCGTCACAAACGGCTTCGCGGCGGCCCCCCCCGCCTGTGCCTGTAGCATGGGTGTCTCGACCTCCATGAATCCGCGGTCCGCCAAGTACTGCCGGATCTCGCGAATCATGGCGAAGCGCTTGTTGAATAGCTCGCGGACCTCCGGGTTCCCGATCAGATCCAGGTAGCGCTGGCGATAGCGCATCTCAACATCTTTGAGCCCGTGCCACTTCTCGGGAGGTGGCAGGAGCGCCTTGGAAAGCAGGGTCCAACGGGTGATCTTAATCGTAGCTTCGCCGGTGCGGGTCGTAAACAGCTCACCTTCGATGCCGATATGGTCGCCTAAATCGAGCAAATTAAAGGCCTTGAAGGCCTCCTCCCCTAACGTCTTCATCTGTACGTAAAGCTGAAAGCGGTCGCTGCCATCGCGCAGGTCGGCAAAGATACTCTTGCCCATGTCGCGCACCGTAGCCAAGCGGCCCGCCGCCTTGACCGTCCGCCCCTCTTCAAATGCGGCACGCAGCTCGGAGAGCGAGCCGGACCGCTCAAATGCACGCCCATAGGGGGGATACCCCAGCATCTGCAGGGCGGCTAGGTTGGCCAGGCGCTGCTCACGATACTCGTTGCTCGATTCTGTCTCACTCATGGACCCTCTCTTCCACCTCCCTGTCAACATAAAGCGCAGCATACTACCCGCTTCTGCTCCAAAATGAAACATTGAAAGGTGGCGGAAAATAAATATGGTAGGCATAAACATGTTTATTCTGAAGATAATGCGTATGTATTGCCTGTAATAGCCAGACAAGGGAATCTCCCTATTCGCGTTTTGCAATGTTTCTTGTTGCATGGACTCTCACCTCATAGTAACCTTCCCCAGAATTTTGGAGCAGAGGAGGGATATGAACCGTAAGTTAAAAATGGGCATGGTGGGTGGCGGACGGGATGCATTTATCGGCGGGGTGCACCGTATGGCGGCCCAGATGGATGGGCAAATTGAGCTGGTGTGTGGGGCATTCAGCAGTACACCTCAAAAATCCAAGCTCAGTGGCAAAGACCTGCACCTGCCTGCTGATCGTGTTTACGGGACCTACCGGGAGATGATCAGGAAGGAAGGCAAGCTACCTGAAGGCGACCGGATGGACTTCATCTGCATCGTGACACCCAATAACATGCACTACCCTATCGCGATGGCCGCGCTGGACGGCGGCTTCCACGTGGCGTGCGACAAGCCGATGACGCTCAATCTGGACGAAGCCCAGAATCTGGAGCGTAAGATTGAGGCGACCGGTCAGCTCTTCTGTCTGACGCACAACTACACGGGCTACCCCATGGTCAAAGAAGGACGCGACCTGATTGCCCGAGGCAAACTGGGGGCCATTCGCCGAGTCGTTGTGGAATACCCTCAAGGCTGGCTGGTAGAACGGCTGGAGGCCACAGGCCAGAAACAGGCCTCCTGGCGCACCGACGCGCGCTTTGCGGGGGCGTCGTGCTGTATTGGCGATATAGGTAGCCACTGCCACAATCTGGCTGAATACATGACCGGCTCACGTATCACCGAGGTCTGTGCCGATCTCAACATTTTCGTCAAGGGGCGAACGCTGGATGACGATGGCAGCGTGCTCATTCGTTTTGAGAATGGGGCGCGTGGCATGCTGTGGGCCAGCCAGGTGGCCGTCGGCGAGGAGAACGCCCTGAACATCCGCATCTATGGAGACAAGGGCACCCTGGAGTGGCACCAGCAGGAACCCAACTCTCTGATCGTGCGCTGGCCGAACAAACCCGCCGAGGTGCGCCGTACATCGACACCAGGTCTGAGCAAGGTGGCGGCCGCCGCCGCGCGCCTCCCGGCGGGACATACGGAGGGCTACTTGGAGAGCTTTGCCAACATCTACTCGAACTTCGCGCAGGCCATGGCCCGCAGGATCGAAGGTAAGCCCATGGATGAGAGCAAGTTTGACTACCCGAAGGTGCGTGACGGCGTTCGCGGGATGTTCTTCATCGACACGGTCGTCAAGAGTGCCGCGGGCGAAGAAAAGTGGCTCGAAGTTCCTGAGTAAGCGGCAGCAATTCGCACGATAACAGCATCTCCTCCACCATGGCCCCGGACGTCCGGGGTGGCTCTCCCGAAGCAGTACTGTGTTCTTCAGGGCGCGAGGGCGAGCGGCCTCGCGAGCCGGGGCCATAGTCAGAACTGCCGAGTCGGCTGCGGGCGGCCTTGCAGAAGCTAGCGTCCTCACGATAGACTCTCCCCTTCGACACCACATGTCACACAGGGAATGTCTATGGAGAGCTTGTTCCAAACGGTCGACCCCGCCAGCATCCCTTTCGCACTGCAGGTCATTGGATCCTTGATGGGCGTGGCCATCGTGTTGGGCGTCGCATTCGACGTGGTCCTCTTGATCCTGATGCGCCGCCACCCTCTCGCACGCCCGGCCTACGCGGAACGCATGCGACGTCGCCCATGGTCCTGGCGTGAAGCAGGCTTTCTGATCATGGTGCTCATCCTTGGATTCCTATGTAGCCAGGTGCTCGCCGAGATTCTGCTGGCGTTGGGCATGGAGAGCGGTGCGCAGCATATCATGCAGCTACAGACGCTTCTCTTCCAGGTGCTGGCGGTGGGAGTCATCATTTATCTGGTCCGTCGCCGCGGCGGCTCGTGGCGTGGGGCTTTTGGATTGGGCGATGGCCATGTGCTCCTTCGCATTGGACAAGGAGTCCTCTTCTACCTGGCCGCCATGCCGGTCGTGCTATTCTATGGACTGGTCTCCATGCTTATCCTCACAAGCCTCGGCCTGCCGCTCGACCGGCAGCCCGCCGTCGAGTTCATGCTCGACCCCACCCAACCGCTGCTCATGCAGCTCTACCTCGCAGTCCTGGCCATTATAGGGGCGCCCGTGATCGAAGAGGCGCTATTCCGAGGCGTGGCGCTGCCGGCCCTCCTCCGCCATACCACCCCTGCCCGTGCCATGCTGTTCGCCTCCCTCATCTTCGCGGCGATCCACTTGACCCCCAGCGCCGTCATCCCGCTCTTCGTCTTTGCCATGGCCCTTTCCCTGGCTTACCTCTACACGGGCAATATTCTTGTTCCGATCGTCATGCATCTGCTCTTCAACACCGTAAGCCTCGCGATGCTGGTGGTGGCGCGCACATGGGTACCGGACCTCGTGCCGTGAGAATTGAGGTACCAATTGACGATGGACCCTAAAGGAGTGATTACAATGGCATATTTCCACCCCCACAACCTCGTAGCGGCCGTACTCATTTTGATTCACGCCGTACCGGTATTGCCTGCTGCCACCGTCCCCCTCGCCCTCGGCGTCGTTCGCCAGAGCAACGGGGTCTATCTGGTGGAAAACCACAGTTCAGCGGGGATTGTGTGGCACCTCGCCGGACAGCGCGGTGCAACCGTCGTGCACTTGGATGCCCATGATGACTGCCGCTTTGTTTCACAGGAGAAGCTCGACCGCCTGACCACTCTCTGGAAACAAGGGGCGACGGATGAGATCTTCCGTCTCAGCGATCTTGGAAATGTCTCGTCATTCAAGGTTCGTCCGGAAGATACGCTATATGACCTGGGGAATTTCATCTATCCCTGCATCAGCGACGGAACCGTTGCTCGCCTCATATGGGTTCTGCCCGATTTCTCACTGGATGCCAGCGCGCGCGCACGACTACAGAGCCACTTGGCCACGGCCCTTCATCTCGAGACCCCCCGTTTCACCAATCAGCCCGACGGTTCCTTTTCGTTCCCGCTGCTTGAAGCCACCATGGTCGTCACGACTCTGGACGCCATGCAGCCCCTGCCCGCAGGAGCCCTGCTTGATATAGACGTCGATTTCTTCGCCTTCGATCGCGCACTGACTGACATCCATCTAAAAGGCGACCTACAGTGGGACCCTGAGCTTGTCTGCACGCGGCTGGCAACGCTGGTGCCCTCCCCCGCGATTACCACCATTAGCGCCTCGGTCTACGGGGGTTACCTCCCCCTCCTCTTTCGCTTTATCGCCGATGCCTGCTTTGATGAGTTTGCCTCTGACTCTTATCCCCCTTACGCCCGTCGGCATCTGGATGCAATCCTCACCATGCGCCGAACGGCCGCTCCGGTGGCACTACCACCGCCGCCCGAGGATCCCACCTACTGTCCCGCCCACCGCCATTTAGAGGGACTCCTCAACCTGATGCAGCACGAGCCGGAGAAGGCGTTCGCCCTCATGGAAGCGGCGGCTCGCGAAAAACCAATCTACGCCAAAGCACTTCTAGATGCCGCCGAGGCACTGCGCCACATGGGCCAACCCGAAACCGCGAGCGCGAGCATCGATCGTTTTGAGGCCCTCCAAGGAGGGGCTACGACCGAATCCCGCGCCGAGCGGGTCCATGTGCTTCGCGCCCTCGGTCGGCTCAATGAGGCTGAGACCATGGCCAAAGTTTTGGTGGCTTGGAACCCCGATCCGCACCTTTTGCTCCTGCACGGTGGCATCCTTGTGGAACTACAACGCTATGACGAAGCTACCGTGATCTACAAACACATCCTGGTTCAACACCCGCAGGACTACTTGGCGGCCTACAATTTGGGATATCTCGAGGAGTTACAAGGCCATGCCGAGCGCGCCATGGCGCTCTATCGCCAGGCGATAGCCTTGCGCCCGGCCTTCGCGGCAGCCCACGAAAACCTGGGCTACCTGCTCGCGAGAGAGAGCGCGTTCGAAGAGGCCCGGAGGCACCTCGAGAGCGCGATCGCCCTCGCACCCGAAAAAACGACCGCATGGGTCGGGCTGGGCGATGTATTATCGGTTCTGGATCAGTACGCCCAAGCCACCGCCTCCTATGAGGAGGTCCTACGGTTGCAGCCCGAAGGCCCCGAGGCCACGCATGCGCGCCAGTCGCTCAGGCGACTGGCAGCGCTCACGAAACCTGCCGCGCCTTAGCGCAACCAGCCACCCACAACCACTTCGGGCGTTGCATTGCTTCCCTCTGGCGTCCACGCGGGGCTCTGTGTGAGCGGATTGATCACAGCGTGATTCTCCACATAGATGTTATTGAGGGCCACCAGTGCACCCGTGATGTCGCGGTTGTTTCTGCTGACGATGTCGTTGCCAGCAAAAATAACACCATAGTAGGTATTGCGGTTGTGCAGCCCTATGTTCATTCCCGCCAACAGACAGGGCCAATTGGTGTTGAACGATGTCTGATAGAATCGGTTGTTTATGGTGATACTGCCTGACGCCACCAGCGTCCCTGTCATACCACTGTTATTCGAAATCTCCACGTCGCCGTCCACGTAGACAATTCCGTTGGCAGGGGTAATGCTAGAGCCGCTGAGGGTTACGCTCGAGGGGTAGTAGATACCCCCCGCGATAGCCGCAGCCTTCCAGGCGTCGAATGGTTGAAAATCAGGAACCGGGATTCGTGCCGAATTGGGCAATTGGGAGTAGCCACCCGCCACGCCCACCTGCACGATGCCAACAGCTGACACATCGCCATTGACTTGGGTGTTCCCGGTTGAATGCAGCACATTCCCGTTGGCATGCACACTGCCGTTAATCTGGAGAGCGGCCGTCTCCAGCGTAACGTCGCCTTCAGCCAGAATGGCGTCGCCAGCACCCAGGGCACGATCACGCAGAAGGCTGATATCGCCGAGCAGTTCCACGACCGTGCTACGTCTCTCGCCCTGGCTCTGCCCCTCGCTCTCGATCACCACGGCGGCCGTGGACATGTCGGTGGTCGTCGACACGACATAGGAGCCCTCACCGTAGTCGGACGTAAACGTCATGTCCATCCCGGCGACGTAGTTGGTGCTCATTCGCTCCAACGCATCAGCGACCCCCGCCTCGGCAATCGCCAGGGCCTGCACGCCATGCGTGATCTTGGTGGATTTGCGAGCCATGCTGCCGCTGATCATCGAGATCGCAAATGCGGCCATCAGCATGAGTCCTGCCATGCAGAGAACAATCACCATGGCTGACCCCTCTTCCGTCGTCCATCCCACAATGCGGTGTCTGTTTTGTTGTGCCTTCATTACTTGCCCCCTTTTACTTACCTGTATTGAGCGGTCGCACTTCCAGCGTACCCACCGTACTGTGCAGACCGGCCCGTCCCTGCTTGTAAATCTCCATCTCCATACTGACGCCCTTCACAAATGGCCGTCCATCAACTGTAGCGGTTACGATGCCGCAGTCGGGCCCCTTTCCAAAATCCACAATGAGATCCACCAGGCCGGTCGGTCCCGGCCAATCGATCGTGACATCCCGTAGAATAGCGGTGGGACTGTTGGTATGCGCCGCTGGCTTAAAGCAGCGTAGCAGGGCCTCATATTGTACATAACGACGTTTCGGCAGTGAGGAGAGACTGTTGCCGCTATTGCTTTGGAAATAACCGTCATCCCCGAACCGGGCATCCTGCCAGTCGGCGTCGGTCAGATCAGACATGTTGGCCAGATCGCTGGAGCGGATGCGAATATCGACATCGCCACCATTCGCGAAATCCTCCACATGGGTCCAGTTCAATTCGTTGTAGACGGGAGCAGTCATGCGGGTATCAAAAATGCCCGATCTAAAGGTGGCGGTCTCGGGATAGCCCACTTCAAGCCGGGAGAGTGCGATCATCTCGTTGGAGGCCACCCCATCAATGGTCGAGACCATCCCGGTAGCCACGACGTTCTTCAAGAGGCTGTTCAGGTCCGGATTGATGTTGGCGAAAACAGGCGTACTCCAAGAACCGACATCTATTCCGTTGTAGTTGGCGTTGGTGATGCCCCACACTGCAGCGGCGGGAGTGCCGGTATTGATAAACAAGGTTACAGTACCATTGTAGTCGCCAGAGAGAAGATCGAGATCTCCATCAGCATCGATGTCTCCGAATGCGGGAGTGCAGGACAGGCCGACGTTCAACCCCGCATAAGGGTTGTTGGTCACCCCGAACGCGGGCGATGCGGCCGAACCGGTATTCTCAAACATCACCATATTACCGGGCTCGTACCGGCCCACAAAGAGGTCAAGATCACCATCTGCATCAATATCTCCAAAGGCGGGTGCCGTGTAGTGGTTTCCCGCGAACGGGTCGTTCAGGCGCGTTACTCGGATGCCCATCCATGCAGGATCAAGCGGTGCCCAACTCGGGGCCGTCGGAGTTCCCAGATTGCGCAAGAATTCGATGTACCCATTCTGACCTCCAATGAAGCAATCGTAGTCACCGTCGGCATCAATATCAGCAAAGGTAGGGCGACTGAGGGGGTGTCGTATGCCGTTCCAGTCGCTATCCGCAAGAACAAGGTTGGGCGTTATGACGTCACCCTGGTTCTCATAATACCTGATCTCTCCCACCGCCCAGCCCCCCATGAACAAGTCTTGGTCGCCATCGGCATCAATGTCCACGAATGCAACACCGCAGTAGGTGCCATAATCAATCCCCTGCCAACTCGCGTCGGCAGCACCCCAACTTGGAGCCACGGGGGTCCCTGTATTCTCGCGGTAGAGCACTTCGCCACTGCTCCCTCCGACGAACAGATCCAGATCCGAGTCCCCGACTCCACCGATCTGGAGACCCACGCGATAATTTTGATCCCGGTTAATCGTGAACTCGGGTACCCAATCGCTCCACAGCGTGCCGAGCGACGGAACGAGCGCCGCCGCCTCACCGCCGTTGAACGTGACATTGCTGACCGCACCGCTGACGTCATCGATCAGGACCACGTTGGTCACGTACGTGGGGGCACCCAGCCCGCCCTGAAATTGGAGGCGCGCCCACTTACCGTTCAGGTTGATCGCGGCGAAAGTATTGCTGCCGCCATAGATGAAGTTGGTCACCTGCATGGGCTGCCCAGAGAGTAACGCCGAGGTTTCACTATCGGCAACGGAGTTGGCCGTCCAGGCCACGCCCTTATCCATCGTCACGACCACATCCGGGATATAGGGGTTTACGTTCGTGAAGGAATAGTCAAATTTGGCGCTACAGTTGCTGCTCATGACCGATCCGGGGTTGTCAAAATTGCTGTCGCACCAGAGGTCATTGTAGACGTCGAACTCCAACAAAGCGCCAGCACCCGCTCCGGTGGCCACGGCCGCACAGTTGCCGCTGAAAGTCCAACCCGAGCTGCGCTGCGCTGCGCTGACGGTCACCCCGGTACCCGCAACGGTGAACATAGGCGAGTTTGGGTGCGAATTGGCCGGCACGTATATCTCCCCTTCGCGGTCACTGGCCGTGTTACTCAGGCGAATGCGGTCGATCTCGATATTGTACCCCGAGCTGGCACCGCTCTTGGAGATCGCCGTGAAGGAGAGTGTGTGCATGCCGCCATCCAAAACGATGCTCCCCCAGTTGAACGAGCGCCCCTTGCGACGGTCGGGCGAATAGCAGTCGTAGCGTGCCTCGGGGGGGCTGAAGACCATATCAACGAGGTTCTCGAAGATCACCTTGCTGCGAGAGGACTCACCCGCCATTCCTGCGGCCGCGATCTCGGTCGTGTCGGCAGCGGCAACCACCGCCTCAAGCTGGTCGTAGAGATCCTCCGGTGTTGCGTTGGTACTGCGCGGCCAGAATTCGGTGCGCAAAAGCTTGTCGGGCTCGCCAGGACGGACATGGTAGATCACCGTGCGATTCCACAGGATTCGACCGTCGGGTGAACGATCCAGGAATCCATCACCGTCCGTATCGTCCGAGACGGGCAGGCTGATTGCCGTGAAATCGCTGCCATCGTCGGGATAGAAAGACATCAGCCCAATTCCGACGCTGGAGAGACGTAGATCGGAGCGGATGCGCTCCAGCGAGAGCTCAAGATCCATATTCAGCTCACCCATAATCTCTTCATGGTTCCACACGCGTAGCCCCTGGAGAAAGACGGCGAACACACCGCTCACGACCAAGATCGTGATGGTCGAGGCAATCATGAGCTCTACGAGGGTGAAGGCGCTCCCTTTTCCGGTCCTGCTCTCAGTTGAACAGTCCATCACATTCCCTCCGCGATCATGGTGTAAACGTCCACGGATTCACCGCTCAAGCGACCATTGGGCACAGGGAAGAAGACGCGCACGACGATCCGGGTGCAGGTGGGCACGGCGTTACTGACGGTCGTGGTACGCCGAAAAACTCCTGACTGGTCAATATTCCCAAACTCGTCGACCGCCGCCTCGTATTCGGACAGCAGCCCGAGGCTCTCGTAATCGAGCGTGCGGGCACGCTGAATGCGATTGCGGGCAATACAGGTGGCCTTGTAGAGATCCGAAGCCACAGTGTGGGTCCGCATCGCCGAGATGTTGGCGGCAATGAACCCACCCGCGATCACGAAGAAAATGGCCGAGGCGATGACCACCTCCACCATCGTGAAACCCGCTTCGTTCCGTTTGCCTTTGCGGCGTCCTAACATTACACACCCCTCCTAGCCCTATAGACCATCGTACTTAATAGCAATTGGCGTACCACCACCCCGAAAGGGAGGTTCTCGCCCTGCCCCAATCAGAATCTTCTCACTTATGAAAGGTGGTGGCCTTCCACGCAGCCGATTGTGTCGTATTTTTAGACAGGGGTCAACCCGTCACAAAGCGCGTGTGATCCCAGTCATGCAGCAGCTGTGCCACATCTGGTCCCCTGGAACGGTGCTCTCCCCACGAGAGGTCTAGGAGCTTCAATGCCCCCTCGCCGCAGCCCACGACAACCTCCTGATCGATAATACGTAGCGCGCCAATCACGCAATCAGGATGCACTCCCGCAACGACAGCCACGCGCCAGAGGGTGAGCCGCCGGCCTTCAAGATAGGTGAAGGCCCCTGGGTAAGGCGATGTCACGGCCCGCACCAGGTTGTAAAGTTCGCGGGCAGAACGGGACCAATCGATCAACCCGTCATCAGGTGAGCGCCTTCCAAATGTAGTCGCCCCGCTCTCATCCTGCGAACGCCGTGGGGCTCGGTCCTCTATAATCGCTGGCAGCCATGCCTCGAGCAGAACTTCTGCCGCAGTCTTCAGGCGGGTATAGAGTGAGACAATGTCATCCTGGGAGCTAATCGGCACGGGGATCTGACCGACAATGTCGCCGGCATCGGCTTGTTCAGACATGTGATGAAGTGTGACACCGGTCTGTGACTCGCCTCGCACCAAGACCCAGTTGGCGGGACAGCGTCCGCGGTAGGCTGGCAGCAATGAGGCATGCAGATTCAGGCCACCTCGCGGTGCCGTCTGTAGGAGTTCCCGCGATAGGAGTCGCCGATAGAAGAATGAAAAGAGAATATCGGGACGGCAGGCGGCGACTCGATCCGGCCAAGGCGCCAGATTGGCATTGTGGGGCCGCTCACAGGGCACCCCCCGCTCCCGACACCAGTCGACCACCGAGGCGAACCAGCACTCCTCATTCGCGTCGTCCGGGTGCGAGAGGACTAGGGCAATCTCCACCCCGTGGCAGTGCAGTTGCTCCAAACCGATCACACCGATATCATGATAAGCAAAGACCACCGCCCTCATCAGACGTCCTCCTGCACCGATACCGCGCCAGCAAAGCCAGGAAGGCTCTGTCGGGCCAATCGGCCGCGCGGCATGACCCGGCCGCCGGGCAGGGCGGTCGCGGCTGTTGCCAGCGTCTGGGTGCTCAAACCCGCCTGCTCCAGCGCTGCAATGATGGCATCCAGCAGCCCCGGTTGCAGCAAGCCTTCGTAGTAGTCGTGAAGACAACAGAGCTGCCCGGAGGACGACCCGCAGACAACGGCAATCGCGGTCGCCGTCACGCGGTCCGACCGCCCGGTCATGGCTTCGGCGGAGGGCACCGTCACCGGCAGATGGGGCATCTCAAGCAAAGTTCCATCCCGCAGCAGCGTCTGAAAAGGAGCCCGGCCCCAGCAATCGGCCAAGTAAGGAACCCCGCGCGTCGCCAGCAGCTGTAGCACATCATCCCGGCTGCGCCAGCCGGGCGAGGCCCATGCATACTGGGTCTCTCCCGTCACGCGCGCCATCACGTCGTAGGCGCGCGCCACCTCCTGGGCCAATCGCTCCGGCTCAGAGTGCCACACCTCATCGACCCACCACTCGTGATCGAATCCATGCACGCCCACCTCGTGGCCCAGTGCCAGCAACCGGGCAATGGTCGAACCCAGCAGTACGTCACTGTCCCCGCCCCCACTCATTCCCAGAAGCTCGCCCCACGCGCCCAGGCGCCCAAGGAGTCGCCACGCACCAATGTGCAACCATCGCTTCAGGTACCCCGGGCGAACGACCTTGCGCAGCCAGGGGCGCCCGCCGTTGAGTTGTGTCGTGAGGAAGAACGTCGCAAGCATATTGTGCGCCGCCAACCGCTCCGCCATCCGGGGCACCGCCCGGTGGAGGCCTATCCTGAAGTCCACATCGATGCGAAGTGCCGGTGCGTGACCTTCAGACATCAAGACCGCCTCGCCCATGGCATACTGTAACGTAGCGTGGCAGCCAGGATGGTGAACGTCTCCCACCATCGAATCGTTTTGCCCTGCGCATAGCTGCGGAAGCGGTAAGAGACAGGCACCTCCCGCCAGCGCGGCCGAGTCGAACGCAGCACCTTCCATATCAACTCCGGGGTATAGGCAAAACGGCGCTCGTACAGTGTCAGGCCCCGTACGCACTCCATCCGAAATCCATACAGACCTGTGAGGAGATCCGCAGTGGTGTGGCGAGCCAAAAGATTGAACCACCCTGATAAAAGGCGATTTACCAGAAAGGTGGCGAGGTACTGGTCGGGGCGCGGTCGCCCAAAGCCGTAGCGAACGCCCATAACCCAATCGGCCTCACCGGCCAGGAGTGGCGCCAGCACATCCGGAATCTCGGCGGGTCGATACTCGCCATCGGCGTCGATGACGACCATGTGGCGCGCCTCAATGTTCCCAAACGCCCAGTTCAGCACCGCACCCTTGCCTTCGTTCACAGAGCGGTTCACCACAGAAACAGGGCCGCACGTCTCGACAGCCTGCTCAAGCTCAGCCGACCAGTCCGTGCTGGCGTCGTTGAGGACCCAGACATGCGAAGAGACATCAAGCCTTGCCAGAACCGCGACAACCTCCTGCACCACATCCACCAATGTGGCGCGCTCGTTGAAAACTGGAATCACCACCACCACGGCAGGGCACTCAGCGGCGCAGATGGGATTAGCAGCCATAGTAGCCAATCACCCTCCCCAGGGCAGTCACCACCGACGCCACATCCGCCTCGCTCATCGCGTCGTGCAACGGCAGCGAGAGGATACGCCGAGCGACCTGTGTCGCGACGGGACACGACTCCTCGTGCACGCCCAGCCTATCCTGGAGATAGGTCAGACAGTGCAGCGGCCGATAGTGGATCGCGACTTCAACATGCTCAGCCGCCATGGCCTCAATCAGCACTCGGCGATCGATACGCAACCGCTCGGGCACGAGCAGTACGTTGAAGAGATGCCAGCCATGGCGCTGGCTCGATGGCACAGGTGCAGGCAGTTCGACTGCCTCACTATTCTGTAGCGCCTCGCGGTAACGCTCTGCCAGCACACAGCGCCGGGCGTGGCGCTCCTCGACGGTGCGAAGTTGGTGGAGGCCCAGGGCCGCCTGTAGATCGCTCATATTGGCCTTGCAGCCCGGTCCCGTGACATCGCGCAACCAGCCCGATCCGGGCACGGCAGGCACCAGCCCGTGAAAGCGGCGACGGCGGACCCGCTCCGCCAATGCCGCGTCGTTGGTAGCCACCATGCCCCCCTCCCCCGTGGTGACGCTCTTGCAGGGGTGGAAACTGTAGGCATTGGCGACTCCATAGCCGCCCACATTCCGCCCCTCATAACCCGTCTCAATGGCGTGGGCGCAGTCGCTCAATAGGGGTAGACCATGCCGATTAGCGATCCCGATCAGTGGCCCCATCTCACTAGGTCGCCCGGCGAAGTGGACAGGCAGCACGCAGCGCGTACGTGCCGTGATTGCCGCTTCGAGCAAGGCGGGGTCCAGGGTCCAGTTGCGCGCATCAATGTCGACCAAAACGGGCGTCGCCCCTCGATTAAGGATGGCATGGGCCGTGGCCACGAACGTCAGCGGGGTCGTGATGACCTCGTCCCCCTCTCCCACACCCAGCCCCGCCAGCGCCAACTCCAGAGCCTGAGTACCAGAGGTCACCGCCACTGCGTGCTCGACGCCCACATAGCGGGCGAACTGCGTCTCGAAAGCCGCCACCCGCGGTCCGGTCGCCAACCAACCCGAGCGCAAGACCGCCTCGACCTCGTGAATGGCCTCCTCAGAGATCGCCGACGCAAACACGGTCAGCTTGGTCTCCCGCACGGGGGTCCCACCCTCGCGCGCGGGGCGCTCTGATACGACGTTGCTCACGGCTCTCCTCCGGCTTCCACCGTGAGCGGACGGAGTTCCTCTTTGTCCCAACGGTACGCCACATAGCCTGGGTGCGCCGCAAGAAACTCCCCATTGCGCGCGCCGAGGTCGCGCACGAAGAAGGGTCCGCGACGCAGGAAAGGATCATTCATAAAGAACCCGTCATTGAAAAGCAGCCCCTCCGTTTCAACGAACACGATCGCCCGGTCCAGCGACTGCTGCCGCACAGCCTCGTGTAGGCCAGCGGTGACATTGCCGTACTGCCGGGCTTCGTGCAACCGTTTAGGGAGATAGGCCGAGAGATTCCACACCACCATGCCGCTCACGACCAAGAGTGTGAGCACCGACCCCACAGAAAGACTCTCTCGCGAGCGGCGACCACAGCCAAGGGTCAGCCGGTCCAACCCCACCCCGGACAGCACGGCCGCCAGGGGCACGGCCGCGAACCAGTAGCGTGCGCCATAGCCGATATGCTGGGTTGCCCAGTAACACATATGACCTGCAATCAAGGCCAGCATGAGCGCCATGAGAAAGAGGTAGCGCCCTCGGTGCCTGGCCAGGAGCAGCGGGACGGGAACCAGCATCAGTGATAGCTGCCAAGGCCAGCCCAGAAAGTAGTGCGACGTATGCCTGAGATAGAAACGAACGCTGCGCAATGCCTTGGCCGGTGTGTGCCCCCAGGTTCCCCAGGTCTTCAACCAGCCGTATCCACGGTCGGCTCCGAACCCCAATCGGTCGGATTGATCATAGAGCGAGTAGACATTGAGGGAGGTATGTTCGCCCCCATCGTGTTTGAAGAGCGAGAGCCACAACGCCCCCACGATAATGAAGGGCAGTATCCCCGCCAAGCTGGCACTGCCCAGCCTCAACAGCCGTGCTGGCTGACGTTTCCGGAGAAGCACACCTGTAGCCGTGAGGGCAAATACGCCGCCCAAAAGAAGCGCCGTGAAGGGCCTTGTCAACATGGCCGCCCCTATCGCGGCCCCGCACAGAGCCGCCCGCCCCAGCCGATCCTCGCGCAGAGCGGAGCGGCCGGCCAGCAAGGCAAGCACGGCAAAGAGCGCCGCGGCCATGTGCGACATCAAGTTGCCGCCCATTAGGAGAAAGAAGGGCGAACTCACCAGTAGCGCCCACGATGCCCAAGCCGCCCGACGCCCCGCCCAGCCTGCGGCCAGGCGGTACACCGCCAGCGCCAGCAACCCGGCCAGCAAGGGATTCACCAGCCAGGGTACCCCCGCGCGCATGCCCGTGGCGAGCAGGAGAGGAAAGAGCGGCGGGTACTTGGAGAGCCACCGATTACCGAGCATCAAGATATGATCATGCTTAAAGAATTCGGGCAGCTCGGGTACGGTTGCCCAGAGATGCCCATGCGCGTAGATGCCAGCCTGGAACCAGTATGCCGTTTCGTCCGCCAAGTGGGGAACACGCTGCAGCCCGACCACCCCCACCCACGCCGTCGCCACCATCGGCACCCCCACCAACACTCCCCATCGCACGAACCGATGGAGGCGCAGGCGGCGTAACCTCGGACCAGGGCGGGCGCCAGCCAACTGGACGACCAGCCAGAGCAGAAGCACCAGGCATCCTCCGCGTAGGGCCAAGCGAGCCACGTCTCCCACAAGGAGCCGGGCTTCCGTACCCACTGCGAGCGGTTGGAGCGGGACCACGTCTAATACCGCTCCGGGTCGACCATGCTCCAACCGGAAGAAGAAGGCGTCATTCAGGTCGGGCCGAATCACGAACGCCAGCCCGTTGTCCGCATCCGTCGCGCGCACGACCAGGCCGGCATCTGAAGGATGCGCCAGGTGAACGCTGAGTTCGGCATCATGCCCGGCAGGGCGCGGCAGAAGCAGCACCGCCCGGTCGCCCTCGACTCCCGAGTGCCAGGCACCCCGACCGCGGTCGATTTTCCACTGCGGGGCCGGGTTGAGCCGAGGCCAGTCCCAGTCCGCATCCAAGAGGTGATAGCGGTGTATCGCGCCACCGCTGGCCACACGACCTCTCACCAATAGATTGCGGAAGTACTGCCTATGGGCTACCCCGCCATAGGGATGGTAAACGTACAGCCCACAGCAATCGCCGATCAGATCGGGGGGAACGACCAGAGTGAGCAGGGACTGACCGTCGATCAGTGCCGTGACAGAGTCCCCCTCGTTGCGCAGTACCAGATCGTATCCTTCCGAGCCTTGCCCTGGCCAAAGATGAAGAACCAACAGTAGGGCCACAAGGAGGACCTCCACCAGGCAGGCCATCCATAGCGTCCGGCGCTTATGCATTCTCCCCCCTCTCTCCCACCCGATAGAGCGCCACACCCCGCCAAGCACGCCGCTGAAGCGAGGGGAAGAAGCGTATGAGTTGTCGATCGATTGGCCCGAAACAACGCAATGCAGCGCGATAGCCCCACGGCGAGCCCCATTCGAAGAGAAAGAAGAAGGCCGACGTGGAGAGTAGGTGCCACCCCTCACACTGCTCGAGCTGTAACCCGCCGCCCAGCGTCCCCAACTCTGCGAAATCAAGATAGTGTGTAAACGGCTCCCATTCGCGGGGACTCGAGCGATGGCGCAACCACTTCATGCATTTTCCCCCGCGCAATGACTCCACAAAGACGGCGCGGCCACCGGGGCGCAATATACGCGCACATTCGGTCGCAACCCGGCTCGGGGCCGTGTACATCAGCACATCTCGGGAAAATATGCAATCGGCCGAATCATCCTCCAACTCCAGCGCGTCGGCTGACATGGTCCGAAAGGCAAGGCGGCCATTGATGGTGCGTTCCGCGCACCACTGAGCGGCCAACGCAACGCGTGCAGGCGAGACGTCCGTTGCCATGACGTGTGCCCCACGCTGGGCCAGGTGGAGCGCGCCCTGCCCCAGTCCACAGCCCAACACCACGACGCGGCGGCCCTCCAGCAGCCCCAGTAGCTTGATCGCCCGTGCGGTCTCGGGCGAGAGGAACGTATCGTAGGCCAGCTGCATGCGTCGGCCGTCATCCTGGCCCAGCGAACCGGTCCGCCGATTGAGTGGATCGCTGCATCCATGCCAGTAACGTGCTGCCGCGAGCGGGCCGCCCGTCGGCCCCGCTTCCGATATCGCAGGTTGACATCCCTGCCGCCCGTTGGTTTGCTCGTCCATATGAATCGCCTTCTGAGACCCAAGAAACAAGAAAGCACGTAACATGCCGGGGCCACAAGCGCAATACCGAGCGATTCACATCATCGGCACCACCCTCCTGCCCGGCCTGCTGCTGGTGCTACTGGTCCTGGCCGCATTCGGCCCCGCCCTATGGCATGATTTTGCATGGGATGACCACGGGCTGATCGTGCAGAACCCGGATATTCGAGTGACCTCCAGTTGGGCTCGCCCATTTCTGCGCAGCTTCTGGCAAACCGGAGCCAACGTGGAGGACGCGACACGCAGCTTTTACCGCCCAATCGTAAGTCTTTCTTACCGAATTGATTACGCCATATGGAGCCTGAATCCCATGGGCTTTCATGCCACGAACATCCTCCTGCATGCGCTAGTTACGCTGCTGGTCTTCGGGCTGGGGCTGCGCCTCCTCGATAATCGGGCAGCAGCGCTTGTGGCCGCGGCCCTCTTCGCGATACACCCCTCGCACGTTGAAAATATCGTATGGATATCGGGTCGTACCGACATACTATGCAGCCTTTTTGCTTTGGCCGCACTGCTCCTGCTTCTGCCCACCCGGAAGGGGGTGCCGCCCTCAGTAGGACGCGCAGCGGCGGGCTGCGGCCTCTGTTTTCTCGCCCTGCTGGGCAAAGAGATGGCCCTCTCGCTCCCTATTCTTCTCGCGGCCTACATCGTCCTCCTGCCCCCCGAACATCGCCGCGCCTATCTGCTCTTGCTGGCCGGACTCTTCGCCACGACGGGCCTCTATATGCTCCTGCGCGTCTCGGTTCTGGGCCGCATCGTGGGACCAGCCCTGTTCGGGACGCCCGCAGAGAGGATTGCGGCCATTCCAGCCGTGTTCTCCCACTATATAGGAGTACTCGTTCATTGGATTCCCATTGACCCCCATCACGCGGACACCTTTGAGGCCCTGACGCGGCCACGCGCCATCGGAGCCGGCATCCTGGTTGCGGGTGGCTACGCGGCCCTCCTCACGCTCCTTTGGCGACGCCAGCAGAAGCGTGTTGTCTTCCTCCTGGCGTGGCCGCTCATCACACTGCTTCCCGTCATGAAGTTGGGTACCTTCGGCGATGTGCTCTACGCGGATCGTTTTCTCTACCTCCCTTCGGTCGGCTTCCTGATGGGGGCGGTGCTGCTGTGGAACAAAACCGCGGTGAAACAGATGCAGCACCGCACGGGCCGAAATCTGGGTGCCGTGCTGCTGCTGGCCTACGGAGGTGCCTCCATGGCCCTCTGCTCCATCCATACTCCCTACTGGAAAGACGACGAAAGCCTCTTTGGTCACGCCGCGCTCACATCTCCATCCTCAGCCTATATCCAGTACAACTTGGGAAATAGTCTGAGCGAGGCAGGAAAAGACGCTACAGCCGTCCACGCCTACATGCGGGCGGTAGAGATTGAACCTCACTATGGGGCGGCATTTGCCAATATGGGGATCGCCCTCATGCATGGCGGGCGGGACAAAGATGCCATAGCCTGTCTCCGCAAAGCCCTTTCACTGGGCGATAACAGCGTCGTCACCTATACGAGTCTCGGCACCGCCTACCGCGCCCTTGGAGACTTGGAGTCAGCAAGACAGGCCTATGAGGCCTCGCTCGACATCTCCGAAACCGCCGCCGCCCGCAGCAATCTAGGCGAGTGCTTGCTCGCTCAGCATCACCCCGCGCAGGCCGAAGCCCACTTCCGGCGAGCCTACCGGATCGAGCCTTCACCCCGCATCCTCTGTAACCTTGGCTCGGCCTTGCTTGAACAGGATCGTGCCACGGAAGCCATGCCCTATCTTCGTGAAGCTGAGCGCACGCTCTCACGCACACATGGGGGCGATGCCTTCGCCGTGGCCTATAATCTGGCGTGGGCGCTCAAGGACTCCAAGGGTACCGACGCAGCGAAGCCCTATGCCGAACGAGCGAGAGCACTCCTCAGGCAGGGCCATGGACCGCCAGCGGCGGACGGTCAAACTCCTGATATTTTGGAGAGTATCCTTGGTGCGATGGACTGACTTTGCTATTGTCTCGCATGGAACTTGCTCTTACTATTGCCCGCAGTATAAAGCACCTATGAAATCACCTTTAGAGATTATTCGCACCCTCAAACGGGGACCTACGGACGTTGTGGGGCTCGACATCGGGAGTGCCTCTGTTCGAGCCGTTCGCATCCGCAAGAACAATGACACGTTGACCGTCACCGCTGTTGACATTCTGGAACGCCCCGTTCAGGCGGGCAATGAAGCGGAGGAGCACCCCCTCCCAACCCTCGATCTGCCGTCCCATGTCAAGGCGCGCTATGCCTCTCTCGCTGTCGACTCCAGCGAGGCCATCGTGAGACTGCTGACACTGCCGGGAAAGAGCGAAGCCGATCTGGACACGCGCGTTATCGATAGCCTGGGGCTTGAGAATCCAGATGACTACCGCATTAGTTACAAGGTACTGGCCGACGGGGCAACCCGCTCCGAAACACGCGTCGTGGCCGTCGCCTATCCCGACACCTTGGCCACAGACTCCATCGCCATGCTCCCCACCACAGGAACGCCGGCACCCTACTCCCTTGAGGTAAGCGGCCTGGCCACAATGACCACTTTCATGAATGGACCGGTGACAGCGCGGGAGAGCGATACGCTCGGCCTCATCGATTTTGGTGAGACCTCCAGTCTTTTTGCCTTCTTCCACAAGGGCTCACCGGCCCTGATCCGCAAACTGGACCGCGGCACCAATGCCCTGCTCGACAAGGTCGAGGCCATGCTGGGCGTCGATCGCGAAACCGCCATCGGCATTATTTCGGATGGCTCTTTCGATATCTCCCCAGCCGCGACGGAAGTCCTACAGCCGCTGGTTCGGCAGATCCTCGTCTCGCGCGATTTCGTGGAACGACGCGAAAGCTGCAAAGTCGATGCGGTCTATCTGGCAGGCGGACTGGCCGTCTCGCGCGATGCCCAGAATGAAATTGGCGGGGCCATGGGTATCCCCGTCGAATCATGGAACCCCTTTAGTGGTCTTAACATGGCCGCGGACGCCATGCCGGACAAATTTGCAGGCTTGGAGTGGCGCTTCGCCGCTGCCCTGGGTGCCTGCCTGGCCACCTTTGAGGAATCATGAATCTTCGCGCCGACCTGATATTTGCCACGGAGCAACGCAGCGCCAGCCGGGTGAGCTTGCGATCCATCACACGTGTGGCCTCCATTGTCGGCCCCGTGGCGGGCCTGGGTCTCATTGCCTTCATCGCAATGAACGCCATCAACTTGAGCAACCGCGCCAAGGGCATTAAGCGGGACTGGCTGGATCTCGAGCCCCGCAAAGAACAGGCCCTCAAGGTGCTCGAGGCAGGCCGGGTCAATGACAGCATTCTCAAAGAGATCGAGACGTGGAAACACTCCAGCATCGACTGGGCCCCACAGCTGTTCGCTATTCAGAAAGGCATCAGCCCGAGCATCCAACTCAGCTCCATCCGGATCAGTCAGGTCTTAAACCAGAACGATCGGGGCATCACAGCCCGTTCTTTTGGGCTCTCTCTATCCGGAACGGCAGTCGGCCGAGATGCCGAGGTCGCTGTAGAATCACTGCAGAAGCTGTTTCTTGAAGGCCCTGAATTCAAGACGCTGATCGCCAGTGCACAGATCCCGCGCTTCGGGGCCGACCCATCTGACAAAAATAATCGAATTTTTGAGCTGAATTGTGGATATAGCGCGAGCCTTTTCCAGTGAAACTACCCGAAGACAAACAACAGCGGCTGAAGATCTTCATCATGATCGGCCTGGCCGTTATCCTCGTGCTGCTGGGGATCGTGCAGGGCATCATTAATCCGCTGCGCAATTCGGCCAAGAACAAGCGGGCCACGATGGAGGAGAGCCGCAACGGCTTGGAGCGCGCGCGCAAAGAGATCCGGGCCGCCGCTCAAAGTCTGGATCGCCGTATGGAGACCCTGGTCACTATCCAGAGCATCTCCGACACCCACATTCTCCATCCCATCCTCGGTAACTATCTACTCGAAGCCACCAGTATCATTGAAGCACACGCAGCGGCTTTGGCCGTCCCCATCGAGCCGGTTCGCGAAGTAGCCATCTCTGATATTCCTCGTGATGCCAAGAGCAAGGAGGATCGTCTGCTCAAGGCCTATACGGTCCGCGTTAACATGAACTCCTCTTATCACGATGCCTGCCGCCTGATCCGCGAGATTGAGCGCGGCAACCCCTATATCTGTGTCACCAGCCTGATGATCCGCCCGCGGCCCGGCATAGACGTCGAGACGCACAGCATCAGCATCGAGGTGCAGTGGCCGGTTTGGGCTGATCCGGAGTTCCCGTCCGAAATCAGGGAGCAGCTCAAAGAGCAAACATCCAAACAGGAGCGTAAAATCGAATGAGAACAGCGACCACCGCAGTCCTCTTCCTGTTTCTTGCCGCAAACCTCTTCGGCGACGAACCGCTGTCGAACACGGCCAGCCCTGCGGAAGGGATAGGCGTGGATACCAACGGCGTGGTCAACGAGAGTGGCATGGAGATTCTACGAGACCCCTTCTGGCCGGTGGGCTACGCACCACCACCGCCCGAGCCTGAAGTCACAGAGGAACAGGCTGAGAAGATCGAAGTAGCACAGGCCACTCAAGCCAAGATCCAGTGGCCGGCCCTGCTGCTCAAGGGCATCACCCGAGCTGGCCCAGATCGCTACATGGCCATCGTGGAGGGGGTCGGTCTGGTCGAAACAGGCCAAACCATCAGCCTACACAAGAGTGACATGCTTTACACATGGAAGATCGATGAAGTGAGTGCCAGAGGCGTCCGGTTTTCTCGCCTGGAAGCGCGCCCCTACCAGCCACTGACAGCAGGAGTTCGCACACAATAGCGTTGTCACGCCGCGTGGCAACGTTCGACAGGAGGTATGATATCATGCGCAAACTGAAATTAGCAGCATCCGTGGCCCTGGCCCTCACCGCTCTAACCGCCCTGACCCTTTTCATCGGGTGCGAGGACGAACCCGGAGTGACCGGTACGGATACCTACTTTGATGCCAACGCCTACCAGAGCGACCTGCGCTCAGATGGGGAACTGCCTCTGCTCCTGTCACCGATCCAAGAATCGGTCACCATCGTCGGTCAACGCATCGCTTTCAGAGCCAAAGGCGGTACCCGGCCGATCACATGGTCCGTTTCCAGTTCTGCCCGAGGCAGCATCAATACCGTGGGCCTACGCACCGACTACGCCCTCTATGAAGTCAAGGCCGTCGCCGACAACAGCGTACAAGCCATCGACGCTGATGGCCGTGCCGCCGTCGCCGCCGTTCGGGCCGGCACTGATGCGCTGCGAATCACGCCCAGCTCGCTCACGCTCCTGCGTCCCGGTGCAGGCCCCGCGGGCGACTTCGTAGTTACGGGCGGGGTCCCGCCCTATAGCGAATGGATAGAGACCTTTCCCGAACTGGGAGTCGTCAGCCTTGGAGGAACCTACATCGTCATGACCGCCCTGGTAGAAGGCACCAACTTTGTCTCCATCACCGACGCCGCCGGCGACATCGCCACGGCCACCGTGAACCATGTTCTTGAGTACGACCCGCTCGCTATTATTCCGGAGAGCACCGCCCTAGCCACCGATGGCGATACAGCCAATTTCATCGCCTCCGGCGGACTGCCGCCCTATCAGTGGTCGCTGGTCTACAACAGTCAGGGGCAGATTGTTGGCTCAGACACCGGTACCGTTATGCTTTACCGACGCCTTGACGAAGGCGATCAGGTCATTATTCTGGAAGACGCCCTAGGGAGCTTCACGCAGGCACAGGTGGCTCAGGCGGCTCCGACCCCACCGGTGATCCAGCCCAGCAACGTCACCCTCGCGACTAACGAGACCACCTTCGCCTTCGCTGTCACAGGGGGCACACCGCCCTTCAGCTGGCTGGTCTTGACCGGAACCGGCTCGCTGACGCCGAATACGGGCACGGCCGTCGTGTACACGCGAGGTGTGGGCAACCCGCCCAACAACTACATTATCCGCGTCACGGACAGCGCGTCACAGAGCGCCCTGGCCACGATTACGCAAGAATAGATTGATAACCGAGAGAGAGCCCCCCTCCGAGGGGGGGCCAGCCAGAAAAAGGGGAATAGCCCATGAATCACAAACTGAGAAACATGATGCTGCCAGCCGCGGCGGGACTGCTCGTCGTTGGTGCCCTCTGGCTCAACGCCCAGGAGATGATAGACCCCGCATCCATGCCGCCGTCGGAGGATGTACGTGACAGCGCCGCCCCGATCGTCCCACCCATTCCGACCGCCCCAGACGGGTCCCCCATGCTGGCCCCGGACGGACGGCCCACCACCCCCGACGCCATGCGCGCACCCGCACTGGCCGCCCCGGCCGTCTCCATCGCGCCGGAGCCCATCGCCGAGGCCTTTGACACCTCGGACGAGGCAAGCGGCTTCTTGACGCTCGACGAAAGCAGCGACAGCCCTCTCGACCTTCAAGAAGCGGACGCGGCCGCCGACAAAATCAGCATTACGCTCGATGATGTCGAAATCCTCGATGTCGTGCGTATGTTCACCCGTATTTCGGGGGCCAATATTATCGCGACCCCCTCCAACCTGAACGGGCGGGTCACGGTCAACCTGACCGATGTCGAATGGAAGCCCGCCCTGGAGTCCATACTCGATATGCACGGCTTGGCCCTCGACGAGAAACTGCCCGGATCAGGTGTCTACCGCATCGTTCCGCGCCCCGCTGGCTCGCCCGAGCCCATGAAGGTGGAAACCTTCTTTCTGAGCTATGCGGCCGTGGCCAACGTCTCCCCTGTGGTCACCTCCATGCTCGCTGCCGGAGGAACCGTCTCCGACTTCCCCTCCAAGAATGCCCTCGTCGTTCGTAGTACCGCCGCCAACCTGGGCGAGATCCAGCAGGTCATTACCGAGATCGATACGCCCCGCGATCAGGTTTTCATCGAAGCCAAGTTTATGGAACTCAACGACCAGGCCATCAAAGACCTCGGCATTAATTGGCAGGCCCTTTCTGGCTATAGCATCGGAGCCTCCAGCTTGCAGGTGGATCTCAGAAAATCCCGAGTCTGGGAGGACCAACGCTCCGATGCGCTGGCCCGCCGCGACCTTAGGGGGGCCACCGATACGCTCAATGAGCGCTATGACATCTACAACGACCAGTACGAAGAACAAACGCTTGAGTTCTTAGAGTCGCCACCCGACTCAGGAAATTTCATTTCACAGACCACGATTACCCCGACGCGTGAGACGGTCGACAGCATTGATGCTGGTGCGGACGTCCTCTCCGATGTCTCCAGGGCCTTTACGAAGTCCATCTCGGACGCCCGTACGGCCGTACTGAGTGCCGCAGATTTTCAAGTTGTCCTCAGCGCACTGAAACAGATGAGTGGTATCAGCGTGGTCTCCAACCCGAAGATCATCGTGGCCAATGAAGAAATTGCCACGATCCATATTGGGCAGACGGAGCGGCCCTTCATCTCCAGTGTCACCCCCGGCCAGCAGGGCATCGCCCCCGTGGTGACCTACAACCCCGGTGAGCCGGTCGACTTGGGCGTAAAGCTCACCGTCACCCCGACCGTCAATACGTCCAGCAACATTACGGTCAAGATTGAGCCGGAGCTGACGCGTTTTCTGAGAGATGCTGAAGCGCCCAACGGCCAGACCTATCCGATCATTGCCACCAAGAAAATCACGACCATCTTCTCGCTCGACAGCGGCAAGACCGTGGCCATCGGCGGACTGACCGAGACGACCGACCGTGAAGTCACCAGCAAAATCCCGCTGCTGGGCAGCATCCCGATACTGGGCAAGTACCTCTTTTCACACACACATCAGGAAAAATCCCAGGAGGAAACCATTATCTTTGTCTCGGTCGGTCTGGCTATGCCTGACTCGATACTACGCGAGACCGGCCTGCCCGAAGACACCGAATTGACCCGCCGCCACCTCATCGCAGCGGAAGCCAAACGGCGCGCCTTTCTCGCAGAGATGGACCAAATTCAGGCGGCGGCAAAAGCCGACAGAGAACGGGACAGTAGCGAGGAAACATCCAAGCTCCTGAAGCGTCGCTAGGAGCCGCGTGAGACTATTTCCCAAAGAGACCTGGAGCTATGCCGTCCTACTGGTGATCCTCTTCGGTATCGCCACAATCGCTGTTTGGCAAACCATCGTCTTCCTCGAAGCACGGGTGCCGGCCAGCGAAATTGGGATCGTCACCGGCCTGCTGTGGACCCTGACAATGGGGTTCATGCTGATCGCTGGTGCCTTCGGCATGTGGTCCATCCAGTTTGCCGCCGGTGCCGAGAGCCGCCGTACCGTGTCGACCATCGTCTCATCCATGGATTACATCAAGGATGGCCTGCTGGCCGTCGACCACCACGACCGCGTCACCGGTTGCAATCCAGCCGGCATCGCCATGCTGCATGATGTACCCATAGCGCGCCGCCCTCTGCTGGAGCTATTCCCTTTCCTGCGGCCCGATGATATCGATGTCCTACTGCATCAAGAGGAGCCTCAAGAAGTCGAACGCTCACACGTCGATGGCGGCTTGACGCACTCCCTGCGCTTCCGATCACAGCCCTCGCGTGGGATCACCCTCTTGCTGATCAGCGATGTCACCACCGCTCAGGCACGCCGCAGCCATCACCAGCAGGCGGCCAAGCTGCAGCTCGTCGGCCAACTAGCGCGTGCCGTGGCCAATGATTTCAACAACCTGTTGTGTGGGATCGCCGGGCACGCCGCCCTCCTGCCACGCCTGCCGCCCGGGGCCAAAGAGATGGCCGAGTCGATTCAAGCCATAGCACAGAGCTCCGAACACGGCATTGCACTGGCCGGACACCTTATGGAACTCTCGCGCCCGACCAGCGGATCATTTCCGACCCGTATGATTGCCGACCACATTCGCAACGCGGCCACCACCCTGGGTGACGCCCTTCCAACCGGATGGAAGGTTGAGACAGAGATCAAGGAGACTCCCTCGACCTCTCTGACCGGGATGCAGATTGAACAGGTCGTCATTAATCTTGGCCAGATCATCGCCTCGGAAGCCGGGCCCACCGGTGTCATTTCGATTATTCTGGGTCCCCCGGGCTCACATCCGCTCCTCAATATTGCCGAGACATTTTCCGGCGGTATTGTGCTGGCGGGTACGGGCGCCGACCTCTCTATGCTGCATGCTACGACGACCGACAGCTCCGATGACTCAGGACTCCTCCTCGCCGTTATACACTCAATTATGGACGGCGCCGGTGGCGTTCTTGACAAACTCGCCAGCGTGGACGGTCGCCCCATCTTCCGCATCGCCCTGCCCGTGACAGCGGCATTTGAGAGTTCGGATGAGCAGTCTGAACTCCCCTTTGACGTGGACCACTACCTCGCCAACTGGCGTATCCTCGTGGCGGGACGTCGGCATCATCACACCGCCCTCACCAAACGGCTCAAGGAGGCGGAGGCAACCGTGACCACGGTGGACAGCATCACAGCCATTCTGGCGGCCACGGAGAGCGAGACGAGACTGGACTCCGTCGTGCTGGATTGGCCGCTCCTGGGCGCAGAGGAGGAAGGCACACTAAAGGCGCTCTGCAAGCTGGCACCCGCGGCTGGGATCGTCGTCCTACGGGACTCGCGCCCGCTCTCACGGCAGCATCAACTCCCCGGGGTGGTCTATGTACCCGAGCAGGCCCGTGTGGAACGCGTGCTGATGGCCATGGTCGAGGCGCGCAGTCTTGCCGCCGCCCGTAACCGGCTGACCCATGGTTGATCTATTTCAACCGTGGTGGCACAAGCTCTACGTTATCGATTAGGCGCGTGCCACCCACGCTCGCCGCCACGGCCAAGAGGGCCGGTTGCGCGATAGCGGACACCGGGTCCAACGTGTTGGCATCAACCAACGTCACGTACTGGATCACCACGCCCGCAGCCGAGACGGATCGCCCCACCGACTCTACCAACTCTGGGGCAGCCACGTCAGGACGGTCATGGAACCGCGTGCGCGCCGCCTGGAGCGCCCGCGATATACTGAGTGCTCGCTCCCGTTCAGCGACGGAGAGATGGCGATTGCGTGAGCTCATGGCCAGCCCATCCGCCTCTCGCACAATCGGAGCCAAGACGATCTCTATCGGAAAATTGAGGTCGCGTGTCATTCGCTGGATCACACGCGCCTGCTGATAGTCCTTACGGCCAAAAATGGCGACGGTGGGTCGCACCATGTTGAACAGCTTGGCAACCACAGTGGTGACGCCACTAAAATGGCCTGGACGCTGGGCTCCGCACAACCCCACCGATAGGGCAAACTCCGAGACCTGCGTACTGTGGTCGTCCGCATACATCTGCGCCACCTCTGGGCAGAAGACCGTCGTTACACCCTCGCGCTGACAGGCCTCCAGATCTTGCTCCAGCATGCGGGGATAGCGCTCCAGATCTTCGCCTGGACCAAACTGAGAGGGGTTCACGAAAATCGAGACCACGACGCGGGATGCATGCTGGTGCGCTATCCGGATGAGCGAGAGATGCCCCTCGTGTAGGGCGCCCATGGTCGGCACCAGCGCACTGCGTGACCCACCCATCGCGGTGAGACCTTCCGCCTGCATCTGGTTGGTGTCACGGATGACCTGCATACACGCTGCTCCTCACCCCCGACGGAGCTGCGCCGGTTCGGCCGCAGGGTTCATGCCGACAGATCCAACCCCTGCCGAACGGCATTGACCAGAATTTCGTTTGTGACCGGCTTGGTCAGCAGACAATGAATATCGTCTTGTGAGACGCGCCGTCGCAGCTCTGTCGGTGGAGCAAAACCGGTACAGAACACCACACGGGGCATCTCCCAGTCCGATTCCTTACAGCGTTTCTCCAGTGCAAGGAAGGCCGACTGCCCGTCCATGACGGGCATGTGAAGGTCCATCAGGAGTACACCGTGGTGATGGTTCGAGAAAGCCTCAAGGGCCTCAACGCCATTCCCAGCAATTTCTACCTGGGCATCAGGGAACTCCCACGCGAGCACCATACTCAATAGTTTCTGGATGACCACTTCATCATCCACGACCAACACACGTTTACGGTCACAGGGTGTAACAGCCATTATCCCTCCGACATCGCCGATTTCGGCATGAACCATCGCCTCTCGATGTTGGCCCACGATAGCGTCAAACTAAATGGGTTGCAAGCCTATTATTATTACCTATTTGGCACGATTTGATTGCATATACACTTGCTCATATGTGGCCCGATTCCAGCTACTCGACAAATACGACATAAGCGTGTTTACTCCCACTGGTTAGAGGGAGCTTTTTCCATGCAATTCAAGCTAAGTGCCTTTGGCGACCGCTATGCCACCCCATCAGGGATCACGGCCCTGATGGATGATCTGGGCCGGGCGATGTCGGGGCATACTGATATGTTCATGCTGGGCGGTGGGAATCCGGCCCACATCCCGGCCGTGGAGGCCGTGTGGCGTCAGCGCATCGGGGAGATTCTGGCGGACGGACGCGCCTTCGACACGATGTTGGGGGATTACGACACACCTCAGGGCAATACCGGGTTTCTCGATGACGTGGTCGCCTTCCTGAACCGGCGCTATGGATGGGGCATCTCGGTCGACAATGTCGCCATCACGAATGGAGCCCAGACGGCTCTCTTCTGTCTGATGAATTTCTTCAGCGGTCCCGCGGTAGATGGGAAGCAACGTCGCGTCCTCTTTCCGCTCATGCCCGAGTATATCGGCTATGCCGACCAGGCGCTCGATCCCAAGGCCTACACGGCCCGGCTACCGCGGATAGAAGAATGCGACGATGGACACACCTTCAAGTATCATATCGATTTCGATACGCTGGAGTTGAGTAATGAGATTGGCGCTGTCTGCATCTCGCGGCCCTGCAATCCGACAGGCAATGTGTTGAGTGATGGTGAGGTCGCTGAATTGGCCAACCGCACGGCGGCACGCAACATCCCGCTCATCGTCGACAATGCCTATGGGGCACCCTTCCCCGGCATCCTCTTCACGGAGGCTACACCTCCCTGGGGCGAGCATACGATACTGACGTTCAGCCTCTCCAAGCTGGGACTGCCCAGTACGCGTACCGGCATCGTCGTGGGCCCGACGCAGATCATCTCGGCCCTCACCTCCATGAATTCCGTGCTCAGCCTGGCGAGCGGCGGTATCGGGCAAGCCGTCGTCCGACCACTCCTGCGAAACGACGCCATACTCGATCTCTGCCGCGAGAGCATTCGACCCTTCTATGAGGCCAAATCCCTCCAGGCCCAGGCGTGGATCAGGGAGGCGTTCGGAAACGATATCGACTATCGCGTTCACAAGAGCGAGGGCGCCCTCTTCCTCTGGGTGTGGCTCAAAGGGCTGCCGATCCCCGCGCGAAAACTTTACGAGCGACTTAAGGCACGCGGCGTCCTTATCGTGCCGGGCGAGTTCTTCGTCTTCGGCCTCGATGCCCCGTGGCCGCATGCCAGCGAGTGCTTTCGCATGACCTACTCACAAGCCGACCATCACGTCAAAGCCGGCATCGACCTGATCGCCGATGAAGTGCGACGCGTCTACAGGGGAGCGCCGGCCGTATAGTGGCATGGCGACGCCCCGAATTCAGACGCTAACCAGCCACCCCGATCTGCGTGAGGTAGGCCGCGTGGTAGGCGGCAATATGCTCCCGTTTGTGGCCGGGGGCGGGCTCGATGAAGGTGCCGCCGGGATAGAAGCAGGCATAGCCCCCCGACGCCACGCCCCAGGCAGAGGCGTCGACGAGGTCAAGGCCCTGCCGTCGCCCGTCCAGCATCTGGCGCGCCAGTGAGGTCAGCGCGCCGCCAAGGAAGTTGTCACCGCAGCCGGTCGTATCACCGCCTGTCCCATCGCCCGCAGCCAAGGCATCATTGATGGCCCCGCTGACAGGCAGCGTTGTGAGCGGCTGCGCTTTGAATACACCACCACCCGAGGCAAGGTGAATGCATTGTGCCCCATGCGTGACCACCACACTCCCAATCCCGCCCTCTAAAAAGGTGGCGATCGCGGCTGAAACATCGTCACAGCCGCTGATGCGGAGCGCTTCCTCGCGGTCGCACACCAGGAGATCGATCAGAGGAAAGCTGACGCGACTATCGCCCAGCGGCCAAGGCCTTTCGGGGTGGCGTTGTTCGTTGCGAAAATCGTATACCGTACCCACCACAGTGACTGCACCGGACGCACGGGCCCTGCGCAGGAGGCCGCTCAATCCATCGTGCAACTGCGGTACGAGTGCCGTCGCCCCGAAGAGCGCGATATCCGAATCAAAGAAGGCGTCACCCAACATCTCAGGTGCGTAGGAACCAGCGGCACCGATCGTGTTGATAAAGGTTCGTTCCCCCTTACCGTCATGATAGGCGGGATCGGAGAGGACGACCGTTGAGGGACTGGAGCCCGTGACCTCCACATAGGCCGAGGCATCCACCGGTGTGCTCCCAATGAGCTGCTGCATACGCCGACCGGTGTCGTCACCGCCGTAGCCGGCATGAAAAGAGAGACAGACCTCCTCATCGTGCAGCATCTGCGCCGCGTGAATGAGCGCAACGATGGCTGGTCCACCCAGGTTTTCCGCATCCGGCGCACGACCACCCGTGAGCGAACTGAGCCAGGGCTGGAACGGGACCTTGCAGAACGCCTCAAAATCTTCGGAGAAGACCAGAGCACCAGGGCGCAGGCCCCCGTCTCCAGCCGTTTGGCTCATGACGGACTGATACTCTCTGGCTGAAAAATCCACCTGTGTATAGAGGTAGTCCATCAGGCAGCAGCCCGTGCCGACAATGTGGAGTTTGGTTTGCGCTGCCATTAGAGGTGTCCTGGATAGTCGTTTACGAGTAGACGATAGGGCGCCTCGTCCTCCTCAATATCAGGAAAGCGCCCTACCCCATCGAAGAAACGGTTGTCGGTGTTGTCGTCGTTGACCATACTCACCTCACCCACGAGCACCTTCCCCTTCCCCTCCTCACCCCAGAAGCGATGATAGAGCCGTTGAGGAAGGCATATGCTCTGTCCAGGCTTAAGCGTGACCTCTGCGCCGCATGCGAGCCGATGCACGATTCCGTCAATCGAGACATCAAAGGACTCCTCCGAGAATGCCTCGTCCTCTGTCGCTGCCTTCAGCTGCAGCATCAAATTTCCGCCGCCGCGGTTAATGATGTCCTCCATCTTGTACCAATGAAAGTGCATGGGGGTTTCCTGGTTCTCACGCACGATCATGATCTTCTCGGCATAGGGCTTGCGGTCGACCCCCAGTCGGCCGTTGCGGATGGCGAAGAGAATCAGGCCCCGGCGCTCAAACGCTCCGCTTCCGAAGTCGGTCAGATCCCAGCCCATTCCGTTGCGCACGATCTCGGCAGCCACCTCACCCTTCCCCTTCCATTGCGCCGGGGACCAGCGCCCCCATTCCGGTAGATGAAAGTGGTGCGCGGCAAAAAAAGCCTCCGCATCCTGTATCAGCGCATTGATTTCACTCCGTTTCATGGCTATGCTCCTGTTCGAATTCACTCTGGCCAAAACAGACAATTAGCCTGTATTTGTTCACTTCACCTGTCAATCCAAATGGGGAGAGATCGATAATGTCCGACGTCCTTCGCACCGATCAAGTAGCTGGAAAAGAGTCCTGGATTTTCGCGTCGGACACGACGGAGTGTGCCATCACGAAGCAGGGCGGACATATGGCACCCGTTACCTTCGCAAACGCGACGGCCAAACCGATACGCCCCTACTATATCAGCCCCTGGCAGGAGGAAGGGCTTAGGATCGGAGAGCCGGTACTCGTTCCACTGCGTGGGGACTTCTTCTGTCTCCCCTTTGGCGATTGCCCTCCATCGAAGGACAAAAATAGCCGGACCCATGGGGAGGTCGCCTACGGGCGATGGAAGAAGAGCTCTTTCACAGCGCACGCCGGAATCAAGACGCTAACTCTGGGCATGGAGCCCAAGGCCCGGCCCGGCCGGGTCACCAAGCGCATCTCCCTCCGCGACGGCGAGAACGTCATCTATCTCCAGCATGAACTCGAAGGGTTTTCCTGCAAGACGCCCTTGGGGCATCACGCCACCCTCGCCGCACCAGCCAAAGGCGTGCTCAACATTTCGACATCCCCACTCCAGTTCGGGATGACCAGCCCACGCGCCGTCGCGCACTGCGCGGGGCAGGCCTATTTCGCACTGGCCCCGAACAGGCAGTTCAGCCGACTCACTCGCGTGCCGACTCTCTGGAAGGACGAGCCCTGGGCCGATGTCTCCGTCTTTCCCGCTCGCGAAGGATTCATGGATATTCTCTCCCTCTACGTCCGCCCCACCTCCCATCCGACCTGGACCTGCGCCACCGCACCTGAGGCTGGCTATCTCTGGTTTTCGCTCAAAGATCCAGCCGTGCTGCCCGCGACGACCATGTGGATAGAGAACGGAGGGCGTCATGAGTCGCCCTGGAACGGACGGAACTGCTGTATCGGCCTTGAGGATGTATGCGGATTTCACGCCGAAGGGCTCAAGGCATCCATCCAGCCAAATGCAATCAGCACCGCAGGTATCCCCACCTACCATACACTGACCAAGCGGAGCCCCACGGTGATCAACTACATCCAGGGAGCGACCGCCATACCGAGGGGATTCGACCGCGTGAAGCAGGTGCGTTTTCTTGAGAACCAGCTCACGTTCGTAGCCGATTCGGGAGCCACGGTAATCGTGCCGGTCCAACACACGTTCATACGCAGCGGCCACCTCACCGCCGACTAGACCCATGGAAAGAGAGCCGCATATGCCAGCAGGCGCAACCTTCGTAGGCTTCGGATTCGGAGCCATCCAGTCCGGACTTTTTCTAACCGAAGCGTTCAACAGCGGCGGGTTCAATCGTCTTGTGGTGGCCGAAGTGCTCCCCGAGCGCGTCGACGCCATCCGGCGCAGCGGCGGATCGTTCAGCGTCAACAGTGCCGCCGCAGACAAGCGGATCGTGCAGACCGTCACGGGCGTCGAGATCTATAATCCCATGGTGCCCGAAGATGCCGAGCTGCTGATCGATGCACTGGCCTCCGCCTCTGAAATCTCCACGGCCCTGCCCAGCGTACTCTTCTACGACCGCGGCACGCCCTCGGTGGCGGGACTCCTGCGCGAGGCCTGTGGGCGCAAGATCGCCGACCCCACATTGCCGTCCGCGATCATCTACACCGCCGAGAACAACAACCACGCCGCCGAGCGACTTTGGGAGGATATAGGGAGGCCGTTTGACGCAGCCGGTTCCGCGGCCGCCGCGGGGCGCATGCAGGCGCTCAACACCGTCGTAGGCAAAATGAGTAGTGTGGTGACCGATCCGGACCAGATCGCTGCACTGGGACTCGCCCCGATTGTGCCGGGCGCGTCGGAGGCTTTTCTGGTGGAAGCGTTCAACCGGATACTCATTTCGAAGATTGCCCTGCCCGACTGTGAACGGCGTATCAGCGTCTTTGAGGAGAAGATGGATCTGCTACCCTTTGAAGAGGCCAAACTCTACGGGCACAATGCCATTCATGCTCTTCTGGGATACCTGGCGCATGAGCGCGGCCTGACGCTCATGTCTGAGATCGCCGACCACCCGGATCTGCTCGCCATCGGTCGATCCGCCTTTCTTGACGAATCTGGGGCCGCGCTGGTACGAAAGTACGACGAGCTTGATCCGCTCTTCACACTCGCAGGGATGAACGCCTACGCGGAAGAATTGCTGGTCCGCATGCTCAATCCGAACCTCCAGGACCCTGTCGACCGGATCGTACGCGACCCGCTGCGCAAGCTGGGATGGAATGACCGTCTCATTGGCACCATCCGCCTGGCACTGGAACACGACATTGCCCCCACCAACCTGCTCAAGGGCGCCCGTGCCGCGCTGCAGACGGTTGCAGGGCCGACGCCCATGAAAGCGCTCCTCGCCGAATGGGAAACCGAAGGTGCCAGTCGCGACGCCATCCACCGCGTCGCCACGTTGCTCTCGTAGTCGCTCGCGCGGGGGGCGAAGAGGCCGTCATCCCTGATTCTGGATCTCTCGATACCACGCCACAAAGCGCTCAATGCCTTCGGCCACGGTGGTGGAGGGATGGTAGTCGAGCAATGCCTGCGCTTTGCGGACATCGGCGCAGGTGATGGTGACATCGCCAGGCTGCATCGGCTGTCGGTCGAGTATGGCTTTCTTGCCTAGAGCCACCTCAAGGAGGCCGACCAGTTCGGTCAGACTGGTCGTGCGTGACTCACCGAGATTGATGATCTCGTAGCCCAGATCACGATCCACGGCCGCCTCGACACCATCGATGATATCCGAGCAGTAGGTATAGTCGCGCTGCGTAGATCCGTCACCGTAGAACGGAATAGGCTGTCCTTCGTCAATCAGGCGCGCGAACTTGTGGATGGCCATATCGGGTCGCTGGCGCGGGCCGTAGACGGTGAAGAAGCGCAACGCGGTGAAAGAGATCCCATACAGGTGGAAGTAGTTGTAACCATAGAGCTCGCCCGCCGCCTTGGTGGCCGCGTAGGGGCTCACAGGGCGGTTCACTTGCGCATCCTCTGAGAAAGGGATCTCCTTGACGTTGCCGTAGACGCTGGAGGACGAGGCGAAAACAAAGCGTCGGATATCGTGGTGCCGCGCAGCCTCCAGCAAGTTCAGTGTGCCGCGGCAGTTCACCTGCTCATAGAGAATCGGGTCCACCAGGCTGGGGCGCACTCCGGCGCGAGCGGCCAAGTGTACGATAACGTCGAAGGCATGTGTGTCGAAGAGAGTCGCAAGGAGGCCCTCATCAAGAAGGTCGCCACGTACCACGGTCAAATCGTCACGGGCCCCGATTTCAGCCAGATTGCGCTCTTTAATGGCTGGATCGTAGTAGTCGTTGAAACAGTCGAGCACGACAACCTCATCGCCCCGCCCCACCAGGCGCTTCGTTAGGTGACTCCCAATAAATCCCGCTCCGCCTGTGACTAAAATGCGCATATCCACCTCCCCCGAGAGCCGTTAGCCGTATCTGAAGAGATTTGCGTGTACGAGTACGGAGTCAGCGAGCGTACTCGTACACGCCTATCTCTCGTCTCTTGACGCCCTCAACCAGCAATCTCACGTAGGCCGCACGTTATACCGCTAAAGGTTGACCTGTCAATCTGCCGTACGCCCTCTCGCACATTTGGCTTGGCCCAAATCGCTGCCTGCGCTACGTTTACAGCTTGTCGCGTAACAGGAGTCACATGGAAACAGAGCAGGACAAACCGAGATGGAAAGGCATCGTACTGGCGGGCGGTACCGGCACACGCTTGCATCCCATTACGCGTGCCGTCAGCAAGCAGCAGTTACCCGTCTACGACAAGCCCATGATCTACTACCCGGTGTCAACCCTGATGCTGGGCGGCATTCGCGACATTCTGGTTATTTCAACCCCTGCCGACCTGCCACGCTTTCAGGATTTGCTAGGCGACGGCTCCGACCTTGGGATACGCTTTGACTATGTCGTACAGGAGGCCCCGCGCGGCATTCCGGAGGCCTTCATCTTGGGGGCTGACTTCATTGACGGCGATCCAACCTGCCTGATTTTGGGCGACAACCTCTTTTACGGCGACATGGGGTTTCTGCGCCGCGCCCTGACCTTCACGGCCGGCGCCACCGTTTTCGGATACCCGGTTCATGATCCCGAACGTTACGGAGTGGTCGATTTTGATGACAAGGGCAAAGTCTTGAGCATCGAAGAGAAGCCCGCTCATCCCAAGAGCCGTTATGCCGTGCCCGGTCTCTACTGCTATGACGCCCAGGTTGTAGAGGTTGCGCGCAAGCTGAAGCCCTCGCCACGGGGCGAAACGGAGATTACGGCGGTGAACCAGTGGTATCTCGACCGCGGAAAGCTGCATGTTGGCCTACTCGGACGCGGCATGGCATGGCTGGACACCGGCACGCCACAGAGCTTGCTGGAGGCGGGCAACTTTGTCGCCAGTATCGAGAACCGGCAGGGCTTGAAGATCGGTTGCATTGAGGAAGTGGCTTTTCGTATGGGATACATTGACGTTGCCGGACTCAAATCTCTAGCGACCCGATTCAAGGGCAACGAGTACGGGCGCTATCTTGAGCAACTGGCGGAAGAAACCCTTAATCCGCCCCATAACCTTTGTGGATAATCAAACCGGTCAGACCGGGCATTTAAACCAGAAGAAGCGAGGAAGAGCATGAAGAGAGCAGTCGTATGTGGCGCGGGAGGATTTATTGGCGGACACCTCGTAAAGAAGCTGAAGGACCAGGGCTATTGGGTTCGCGGTGTAGACATCAAGGAGCAAGAGTTCTGGACACCGCCCTGGGACGAATTCGCCCTGCTCGACCTGCGCACAACCACAGCCTGCGAGCAGGCCGTTATGGTGGATGGTGAACCCGTGGACGAGGTCTACCAGCTTGCCGCCGACATGGGCGGCATGGGCTTCATCCATTCGGCCGAATGCGAGATTATGCGCAACAGTGCTCTCTGCAACATCAACATGGTACACGCTGCCTCCACGGCTGGCGTCTCACGTTACCTTTTTTCTTCCTCGGCCTGCGTCTACCGCAACATGACCAAGGAGGAGGCCGATCTGACCGAAGAGGAAGCCTACCCGGCCATGCCGCACAACGAGTATGGGTGGGAGAAACTCTATGCCGAACGCATGGCCATGACCTACGCTCGCAACGGGAACATGACCGCGCGCATCGCGCGCTTCCAGAACTGCTACGGCCCTTGTGGCACCTGGACCGGTGGCCGCGAGAAGGCTCCCGCCGCCATGTGTCGCAAGATCGCCGCCATCGAGGACGGCGGCACGATCGAGGTGTGGGGTGATGGCAGTGCCATGCGCGCCTACACCTTGGTAGATGATCTCGTGGACGGCATCTACATCCTGATGCAATCGGACTGCGACGAGCCGGTCAATATTGGCCGCAAGGAGTATGTCTCGGTTGATGAGCTGGTGCAGGTCGTGGCCGAAATAGCGGGCAAGACGGTTAACATCAAGCACATCGATGGTCCGGTCGGCGTCCTGGCGCGTAACTTTACAAACGAGAAGATCCACTCCCTGGGCTGGACATCCAAGTTTTCGCTCAAGGAAGGCATCGTGCGCACCTACCCGTGGGTGGCCGAACAGCTGGCCAAGCAGAAGCAGTAGCGGCAACAATGGTACACGTTGGCGGTCCATCCGGCTCGCTTCGGAGAGCTCGCCCTGCCTGGGGCGAGCTGTCTTTTCACGGTAGGGCGAGCGCTCCGCACGCCAGGGAAGGCGGATTGTGCCCTGCATAATTTGCGGGCACGGAGTGTGGCTGCAACCTTAGCGTGACACCCACTGAGGGAGAGGAAATCCCGACATACATGGAGCGGATCGAAACAACCATAGCGTGGAGCGCCTTCTGCCTGCTTGCGGCAGTTGTCCTTGTCGCCCCCTGGTGTTTCGGAGCATGGGAGGCGTGGTGGTTCTGGCCATTCGTGACCGTCATCTTCGCCGCCAGCGCCCTCTTTGGCTTTCAGCTCCTACTCCGAGCCACACAGGAGGAGACCCACCCCGTTTCAGGTCGACGCCCCTCCACGCGTGCTGGTTCGCGCCGCCGCCGTTCAGGCGCGCCCCCCAGCGGACGACAAAAGTGGCGGCTGGCCTGCCTCCTGTCCTGTGGTGCGTTCCTGGCCTACGCCATGCTGCGCATGTTGAGCGCACCGGTCTTCACCGATGCGCAACGAAGCCTGCTGCTCTTTCTTACCCCCTTCCTCCTCGGCATCCAGGTCGTCTACGGCATGAACAGCCAGCGACGCCTGCTGCTCTTCCGCATCCTTCTCCTCAACCTGCTCCTTCTCGGCCTCTACGGTATCCTCAACCACATCGCCTGCGGCAGCCGGTGGGTCGTCTGGCGCCCCGGTTATGCGCAGTACTTCATGGGCCATCGCGCCTCGGGGAGCTACTTTTGTCCCGATCATTACGCCGGACTCATGGAAATAACCCTTTGCATGGCGCTGGCCGTGCTCTGCGGGCGTGGCAGCACACTCCGTTGGCGTATCGCCTCCCTCCTTGTCGCCGCTGTGGCCGTAGCCGGAGTGGTCATGAGCAAGTCACGCGGTGGCGGCATGGCCACCCTCCTGATTTTGGCAGCGGCATGGCTCTGGGGCCTGCGAGAGTACCGGCCCCGCGTGCGATGGGCGCTGCGGGGAACAGCCCTGGCGTGCACCATCATAGGTCTCTTGGCGGTCTCAATGAGTGGAAGTGCCTACGTCAAGCGCTTCGGCAGCTGGTTCCGCTGGGAGCAGGCCAAAACACAACCTTTCGCCGCGGCCCTGCATACTGTGTCACAGGCCGTGCACAGCTCCTCCCGATGGATCATGCTATCTGGAGCCATGGAAGCCTGGACCAGCTCGCCGCTGACAGGGATTGGCCCCGGCATGCATCAAAATATCTGGCCGCATGTGGCGACCAGTGACGACGGCGACAGGGCGCAGGGCATCTGGCCCACAAGGCTCAACAATCGGAACTACTCCTACGAGGTCCATAACGACTGGGCGCAGCTTTTGGAGGAATATGGACTGATCGGGCTGGTTCTCGCCGCGGCTGTCATGGGAATTCTCAGTCGCACGCTCCTCCTCGCGATATCTCGCAATAACGACACGAGGGAGAGTGAAGAGTCCTCTCCCACGGCAAGCGACGCTCTGCCCATCGTCCTGAGCGCCTGGCTGGCACTGATCGCTATGGCCTTCCACTCGCTGGGCGATTTTAACCTGCAGATCCCCGCCACGACATGGCTCTTTGCTGTGATCGTTGCGGCAGGAGTGGGCAACGCCACACGCCGCGGCGGTGTAGCCTCGCGCTGAGCACGACCACCGCACAACATCTATTAGAGGATTGCCCCCTTTGCAGACCCATGTTATCAGTGATATTCACCTCGGTTCCACCGAAGCGCAGCACGAGCGATTCATGGATTTCGTACGCGGGCTCCCGGCAGGTGCCTGCCTGGTTTTAAACGGCGACGTCGTTAACCACGCCACCAAGCTACAGCCAGGCCAGGCCGAGAGCACGGCCGCGTTGCGTCTCTTGGCCGAAGAATCGCATCGGCGCCCCGTGATCTGGATCAGGGGCAACAACGACGCGACCTTTCATCCGGACGACCCCGGGGCCATCCGCTTTGTCGACCACTACGCAATCGAGCATCGACTCTACATCTGCCACGGCCACCGCTTCCTGGCCCCTCCCCCTCCGGTACAGTGGCTGCTGCAGCGCATCGGTCGTGCTTGCGAGCGGCTGTGTGCCCGCCGCATGCACACTTTCCATACCTCGGCCTATCTGCGACGTGTGGCCCCACTCTATCGCCTCGTCTGCAGTCGTCAGGCCCATGCTGCCACCGCCTATGCACGCCACCATGGCTACAGCGCCGTCGCGTGCGGACATACCCATAACGCGGAGACCCGCCCCATGAGGGGCGTCACTTTCTTTAATACCGGCTCGTGGACAGACTCCGCGCCACATCAACTTATCGTTGGGGACCAAACCATGGCGTTGCACCCCATTGGCAATCCGCCTGCGCCGCTCCCCCTGTAAAGCCCCTATGCCTTCACCCTCCACACCTATGACTCGGCGCGGACCGCTTCTGCGGCGAATCAGCCAATCAGCCGTAACCTGGGCCTCGCTCGTCACGGTCGTACGAGGGCTCGGCTTCCTACTCGTCATGGCTTATGCCCTACGTTCCCTCTCCCCAAATGACATCGGGCTGTGGTACGCCATGCTGGGAATTGTCAATGTATCGCTGATGGCGGAACTGGGCTTCAATACCACCATAGGCCGATTCGTAAGCTTTTATCTCGGAGGTGCCGTGCATGTCCCTGCGCTAGGACTACGCGGGACGGAAAGTAGCGGCGGACCCAATATGCGGGCCATCGCCGGTCTCATCCGGATGGCGCGGCGACTCTATCGTATCCTGGGGACACTCACGGTTGGCCTCACGGCAGGTCTGGGCCTTGGATGGCTGCTGTTTCACGGCCAGACCGCTGATCTCCATACGACTCATCTGCTCGTATTCGGCATACTGGCCATCGGTTCAGGGATGAACATGACCGTCCTTTTCTGGCTCGGTATGCTCTTTGGGATGAACAAGGTGCGGCTGCACAGCCAGCTCGTGGTAGTGGGCCTTCTTGTGAGCTATGCCGTGACATTCCTCTGTCTCCGGGTCGGCCTGGGGCTCTACGCCCTCGGCGTGGGGCAGATTTTGATCAACCTCGTTCCCCGTCTGATCTCCCGACGGTGCGTACTGGTCGCCGTCCCAGCCACGGCGTTCGAAGCGGCTCACACCATCTCATGGCGCGCCGTATGGCCCATGACGTGGCGGGCAGGACTTCTTCTCGTGGGCTGCTATCTCTGCCTACAGATCATGACGCTCATCTGTTCTTTTGTATGTGATCTCGAGACCACGGCCAGCTTCGGACTCACCCTTCAACTTGCGCTCATGCTGCACCTTTTCGCCGCTACATGGTTGGCAACGCGGCTGCCCCAGATCAGCGCCCTGCGCAGCCAGGGAAATCATCAGGCGGTAAGAGAGATTATGATCCGGCGCATCCCACTCTCGATGGCAACCTATGTCGCCGGGGCTGCATTTTTGATGGTGGCCGGCCCTATCATTCTCAAGATGGTGGGTTCAAACACACCCTTGCTCCCCCCCATTGAGATGGGTGCGCTCCTTCTCGTTGTGGGCCTGAATCTATTCGTAGGACACCACTCGTCAGTGCTACAAACCGGCAACGAGGTGCCCCACCTGCACATGTACGTTACCAGCGGAGTGTTGACCCTTCTCTTGGGATTTGCGTTTGGCCGCTGGCTGGGCGTGCGAGGCATCATACTGGCACCCTTCCTGGTCCAGCTCTGTGGCAATTACTGGTATACCCCCTTGACCTGCTGGCGACGATTAAGCTTGTCCGGCACCCATGAAGCGGATTGAATCCTCAACCTGAACTCAACTCTCGACTGAGACCCATGACAGATACACCGGAAGTTCTTCCCAACAGCGAGACACTGGAGCGTTGCCCATGTTGCGGGTCAACATCGTTCCGCCCCACCCGCGCCGCTGGCCTTGCGCGCTGCCCGCACTGCCATGCCTACTTCCAGAATCCGCGACCCCGCCAGATCGACATCATGTCCTCTTACGATACCGGACTGACCTACGCATCATGGCAGCGTGACAACGAACGACGTCAGGTGCTGACCCGGCGCCGCCTCAACCTCTTTCGCTCGCTCTGTCGAGGCAACGCGTTGCTCGACGTGGGGTGCGGCGACGGCCGCTTTATGGCTCTGGCGGCCGAAGCCGGGTTCCACGTGACGGGCACCGAGCTCTCGGAAGCGGCGGCGACGCTCGTCAGGAAAAAGGGGATGCAGGTTCACATGGGTCAATTGACCGAGATCAACCTGCCCCGCACCGCCTTTGACGCGGTCACCCTCTGGCATGTTCTGGAGCACGTCCCTTTTCCTGGGGCCACCATCGCACGTTGCGTCGAGCTCCTCAAGCCAGGGGGCATACTGGTGCTAGCCACGCCCAATGCCCTGCACGACCTGTTCCGTCTGTATCTCCCGGCAGGCCGCCCGCCGTTCCCCACCGTCCATAGTCAGGGCTCGGAGATCCATCTTACCCAGTTTACCCCAAAGTGCCTCCGTGGCCTGCTTCAGATCCACGGACTTAAGGTCCTCGAATTCGGTGTCGACCCGGTCCATCGTGATTCTGGGGTGCTTCGATTCATAAAGAATACCATGCTTCACGCTCAGACTTCGATGGGATGGCATCTGGGTGTCGCCATGCATTTCGTTGCGCGCAAAGTGCATGATACTGCGTAGGCGGCGGGATAATCCTGAGGTCCATCTGCACCACACAGCGACACGTCACAGACGATTATGAACATGAAACACCTGCTCCATCGCATGATACGTTGTTGGCTGATGACCGCGAGCGGCCGACGGCTATCGTACCGCATGCTGAGGTCCATAAAATGGCATCTGGATCAGATCGAACGGGACCTCGCTGAGCGTATATCTCCTGATCGACGCGTCCTTGGCGGACCCTTCGCCGGCATGGTTTATCCCGCCTTCCATGCATCATGCAGCACACTCCTACCCAAACTTGTGGGTTCGTATGAAGCCGAGCTTACCGGGGCCATGGAGAAGTGCCTCTCTCGGAGCTACACCGACATCGTGAACATAGGTGCCGGCGAAGGATACTACACCATCGGCTGTGCGATGCGATTCCCTGGCGCAACCATTCATGCCTTTGAGTGCGATCTCAATGCCAGTGCGCAATGCGTTGAGATGGCCGCCTGCAACAAGGTCGCCGACAGGGTTCACATGTGCGGCACATGCACGCCCGAGACGTTGCTGAAGCTGCGACCACATGGCCGTACGCTGATTATTTGCGATTGCGAGGGTGGGGAACGCGAACTCGTGAAGCCGTCGGCCATGCCAATCAACGGCTACGACATCATTGTAGAGGTACATGAGGCCACGCCCAACTCGCGAGAATTGCTACATAAGCTCCAGCACCGCTTCTCGAAGACGCATGCCTGCGAGACACTCAAGATCTCAGATCGACCCCCTGCTGCCTATCCGGCCCTGAGCGTTTTCAATAAGCGCGAGCAGTGGGTGATCCTGAATGAGAGACGCCGCCCCGATATGATGTGGCTCTTCTTAGATGGGATGGCGTACCGCCAGACAGACACTCTTTGATGGCACCCCGTATGAGCCAGATCAACCAATTACCAGAACTGGTCTTCCTCTCCGCAACACCCAATTTCGGTGGCGGCGAGCGTAGCGCCCGCGATGTCCTGTTGGTATTGGCCAAACGAAACTGGACCATCACAATCGTGGCTCCTAGCAACAGTCGACTGCTTGAGGATAAAGAACTACGTGAGACCTGTGCGCTCAATTCGATCAACCTCGCGGCACGCTGGCCGAACGTTCTGGCTCTTGTTTCGTCACTCTGGAAACTGCTCCGACTCGCTCGCCAACATCCTCACGCCATTTTCTACGGCAACGGGTATCTCTCACTAAAATGGCTTGCCGCCTGCTCGCAGCAGGCGCATGTTGCCTCGGTCTGCCACCTGCGCGAAACGGTCACCGAATCATACTCCTCTCGGCGCGCACGGTTCTTTTCACGCTATCCGAGCGCGTTCATTGCGATCAGTGACAGCGTAAAAGCGGCCTTCTGTGCCGGCACGGGACTGGATGCAGATCATGTATACACAGTACACAACGGCCTGCCAGTACCGCTCTCACTTCTTGGCAAAGACGAGGCCAAACGAGCACTTCACCAGACGTACGACATTCCCGACAGGCACCGGATTGTGACGTTTGTTTCCGCACTCGCACGCGACAAGGGCCACATCCTCCTGCTCGATGCGATTGAACAGATGAACCGTACGACGCACGACACCACATTCCTTTTCATCGGTGTAGAGTCTCGCAACGCCGCACAGCATGTACTTGAAAGGCAGGTCCGGGGAGCCCGTGAGGCGAAGAAGCTGTCGAACGTAGTGCTCTCAGGCTATGTAGAGCACCCCGACCCGATTATGCGAGGGTCTGACATTGTGGTGGTGCCCTCGCAACGGGAGGGCTTCGGCCGCACGGCCATAGAGGCGATGATGCAAGGTACTCCCGTCGTGGCAGCCGCCGTTGGCGGCTTGCGCGAGATCATCGAGGATCGCTCAACCGGGCTTTTGTTTGAAAGCGGTAACAGCCAAAAGCTCGCCGAGAGCATCCTTCTCCTCCTCGCGGACGATGATCTACGCAGCCAGTTGGCACAGCGAGCACTGGTGACGGCAACCGAGCGATTCAACATCGAGCGTACAGTAGATGGTGTGGAAACTCGACTCCACGCACTCCGCTCGCAACGATCCAGCTGAATGTCCTCTAAAATGTTAGCTCTCCTCACTGGCTCAGCGCTTCGACGGGTTGCCGATCACCTCGATAGCACCAGCCATTTAGCGACGCTCAGTTCACTGAACCTTTTGACCATGCCTGAGTAATAAGGCAGTATGTTAAATGGCCATTCAGCACAGGCGGTGCCGTTGGCGGGCTGCGCCAACAAGCAAGGATTTCGATGGGGAGTAGCCAAGACAACAAGAGCCTAGGTGAGCTGGTCTGGTTGCCCCGCGCGGCGGCCGTACTGATTGGGACGCTCCTCCCGATCATCCTACTCAGCCTCTACTTTCGAGGGCAGATCATCCTCTTTGCGGGGCTACTTGTCACACTGACTCTCCTATTGTGGGCTTTTGCTGCAGGCGATCGATGGTGGGTCCTTCTGCCCGTGGCCGTGAGCCTGGGTGGCGTATTCTTCTGGGGGAAAAAGGTACACGCCTACGAACTTGCGCTCGTGCTGTGCACCGTTCCGCTGGTGCCGATTCTGGCCGTTCGCAAACGCATGTCCATTCCTCGTCAACCGCTTCCCCTCAGCGCCTACCTGCTAACAGCCTACATGATCCTGCACACGCTCTACAGCCTCTACATGGCCAGGATAACGGGCTCAGGTCACACCGGCACCATTCTGCGCGTCTATATTCGCGGCCTCTGGCCCCTGCTCTTCGCGTTGGCCTTCTATGCTCTGGGCACCACGCGGCACATCAAGTCCGCGCTCTACCTGATGTATTTTGCGGCCATCACAAGCGCAACGCTTGGGGTTTTGGGGTTTCTCAATCCGCGTCTGCTCTATATCCCCGTAATCAACTACATCCCTCCAGGGATCACAACGGGCGGCATTGAGCTACGCCACTCCGGCCTAGTGCTTGTCCCGCTCGCGATCTGTATGGCCTCTTGTGCTGCGGTGCGTCGGCACCGTATCTTTCACTTCGCCGTTGCGGTGGCTGCGGCACTGGGTGTTCTCCTCGGCGGCTCCCGCGGAAGCTTTGCGGTCCTCCTCGTCATCCCTCTCTTCTGGGCATTCATCAAGAAAAACTACACAGGCATGGCGATCGCCGGTGCGCTGGTGGCCCTCGTGCTGGGCCTCATCAATACGGCCCCCGATCTGTTGACCCGCCTGCCGCGCAACGTTCAACGCACACTTTCTGGTGCACTGATCACTTCGCCCGGTGAGGCGGAGCGCTTCTATGCTGGCGGCAGTTACCGCTGGCATTTCGAGCTTATGGCGCGAGCCAGAAAGAAGTGGTGTGCGTCACCGGGTCACCTACTCTTGGGAAACCGTGTGGAAGCCCTTGCGGACACAGAGAATGCCCACGCTGCCTCATTCTATCAGAAGATGGAGATCTCCGAGGGGCTGGGCTACTATGAATCGGGCCTGTGGACCGTACTGGCCACACTGGGTATTGTGGGTGCCGTGCTCTACGGATCCTTCTTTGTCTGGCTCCTGCGCGACCTCTTCGCGCCCCTGTTCAAGCGCGGTATCTGCGATGTAAACCACGCGTTTTATTTTCTCGCTACCTGCGCCGCAAGCATGTGGGTCATATTCTGTTGGGGCATCGGCCATTTTCCAAGCTACGAACTGCTGCTGGCCATCATGGCTAAAGCGCTCTTTGAGGATCAGAAACATCTGCATGCATGTAACGATTGACACCAATCCTCTCTATGTAACGCGGGCCGGCGTGGCGCGCTATATACGGGGACTTCTCTCCGGGTTTAACGAACTCTCCAGCGAGGCGCTCACGGTTTCGCAACTGGCTTGGGCCGTCGATAGCTTCAGTTACACGCAGCCCTTGCGCGGCATGAAGACCCTCTACCGCGAGCGCATCTGGCCCGGAACCACCGCCGCCCGGTGGCTGAGGACAGAACAGCCGGACATACTTCACATTATGTCGGGGCTCCCCTTTTGTCGCGCAACCAGGACCAGAGCGGTGGCCACACTCTATGACCTCGCCGTGATAAAGCACCCAGAGCGCTTCAGGCGCTGGCACCGACATGCCGCACAGGACCGCTTCAAGCGTCTGCACGACATGGACCGCATCATCTGCATCAGCCAATTCACGGCAGATGAAGCGATGGCTCTCCTCGGACTCCCTGCGTCACGCCTAGAAGTTGTACATCTGGCTTCAAGTTTCGGAGACAAGAGCGCAAAGCAAGGCGAAGTATCTCTACCGGATAGCATCCCGGCAGAATTTTTCCTCTTTGTAGGGTCGCTGGAGCCGGGTAAGAATCTGACACTTCTCAAACAGGCCTACGCACGGGCCGCAAGCGAAGGACACCACCTCCCCCCCCTGGTCATCGTTGGCGAACGATGGAAGGGCGTGCCTAACGAAGGCACTCCCAGGAGCGACTGGATCTATGCCGGCATCCTGTCTGACGCTCAGCTCGCCCAACTATACCGCAAGGCCCTCGCGCTTGTCTTCCCTTCACAATATGAGGGATTTGGCTTGCCGCTTTTGGAGGCCATGTCGATGGGATGCCCCGTCATCTGCAGCCGTGTCGCCAGCCTTCCTGAAGTTGCCGGCGATGCGGCCTGCTATGCTGACGCCACCGCCGAGGCCTACCGCGAGTCCATGGCCTATCTGGCCGCGAATGCGGATGTTCGAGAAGGGCTGGCTGCGCGGGGCGCTGAACGCGCGCAGCGCTTCTCTTGGACACGCTGTGCCGCCGAGACCCGAGCGGTCTATGAAATGGTATAGAAAGGGGGTGCGAGACTCACTATGCGCGTGCTGATGGCACACAACTACTACCGCTTCCGCGGCGGTGAAGATGAAGCCATGGAGCATGACGTCCAAGTCCTCCGGACACAGGGCCACCACGTCGATCTCTATACCCGGCACAGCAGTGAAATCAGCAACTGGTCGCTCCTCCGCAAGCTGGCCCTACCGCTCCGAGTGAGCTGGTCCATGGAGTCGGCTCGGGAGCTCGCACAACATATTTCCACGACGCGGCCGGACATCGTTCACGTACATAATTTCTTTCCGATTCTCTCCCCATCCATCTTTCACCAGTGTCGTCGCCTCGGCATACCGGTTGTCCACACCCTCCACAACTACCGGATACTCTGTCCGCGCGGGCTGCTTTCCTACCAGGGCAAGCCCTGCCACGATTGCCCAGACAAAAGCCTCTGGCGCGGCCTAACCAAACGGTGTTATCGAGACTCCCTGCTCCGTACGCTCCCTATTTCGGCCATGATCTGGCTGCACAACCGTCGACACACCTGGGAACGGGATGTCTCGGGCTTTATCGCCGTATCCGAGGCCGCCAAGGCGATCTTCGTCAAGAGCGGGTGGTCTGGAGAGCGGATACGTGTGCGGCCCAACTTCCTGAATCACGATCCAGGGGTGGGCACTGGTGTCCGCCAAGGTGCCATTTTCGTGGGCAGGCTCGACACCGAAAAGGGGCTACACCACTTGGTCGAGGCATGGCGTACACTACCGGATGTCCCTTTGACGATCATAGGCACGGGGCCATTGGAGAGCTGGCTCAAGGGGGTAATCGCCACTGAAGGGCTGACCCACATCCGATGTACGGGCTACCTCCCCCACGCGGAAGCCGTCGCCGCCATCAAGGCGGCGCGACTGCTAGTGATGCCCTCGATCTGGTACGAAACCTTTGGGCGCAATATTATGGAAGCCTATGCCACCGGCACTCCCGTCGTGGCCGCGCGCCTCGGGGCCATGGAGGAACTGGTAACTGAGGGAGAGACCGGATTGCTCGTGGAGCCGGGCAACTCTAAAGATCTCAAACGGGCCGTCACAGCGGCCCTCGCATCCGAGTCCGAGCTGGCACGCTGGGGCGCGAACGCGCGCGCTCGCTTCGAAACGCGCTTCACGGCAGAGACGGGCGGCGCCCTCCTTGCCACAATCTACACCGATATTCTGGCGCAATACCGCCGGGGTCAGGCCGGGCACACATAATGACTACCGCAACACCTCGCGCGCGCGTCCTGTCGACCTCGTTGAGCGTCACTACATATGACGGTGCGCTGTCCGAGCTGGCCGCCCTGATTGAAGGGGCATCGCCCGCTGCTCCGTCCCCGTCCGTGGTCCTCGCCAATGTGCATGTGGTGACCGAGGCCGCCCTGAAACCATCCTACCAGGAGGCCGTGGCTGACGCCGCCCTTGTGCTGCCCGACGGCATGCCACTCGTCTGGGCCATGCGCCTACAGGGACACTCTCTGCCGGACCGCTGTTACGGGCCCGAGTTCATGGCGCGCGTCCTGGCACGATCGAGTGAAAAGGAGTGGAGCCACTTCCTGTACGGCGCGTCGGACGCCACCCTCTCGGCTCTACAGCGGGCGATTCACACCCGCTGGCCCACGGCACGTATTGCCGGTAGCCTTGCGCCCCCCTTTGGAGTCCTTGATGATGACGTCGAGCTCGGTAACATTGCCCAGATCAACGCCTCAGGTGCCACCATTGTCTGGATTGGGTTGGGCTGCCCCAAGCAGGAGCTCTGGATGCACCGCTATCGCTGCCACCTGCGCGGCAGTGTGGCCATTGCCTCGGGAGCGGCCTTTGATCTCATCGCGGGCGTCAAGCCACAAGCGCCCGCGTGGATGCAGCGCTCCGGGCTGGAATGGGTCTTCCGTCTGAGCACAGAGCCACGCCGACTCTGGAAGCGATATCTGTTACGCAACCCCTACTTTATTCTTCAGTACACACTGCAACTCTGCCACCTGCGCTGGCGCCCCCCCCAGTCCATGGAACCATCGATATGACCCGTCCAGCACACTCATCCACAACGTCGCCCGGTAACGGTCTGCTTGCCAAACTCCGTCGTTCCTTTGACCGGGTCTTTTTGGCCCCTATGCCACTTGAAGCATTCGACGATTACAATGATTACTGGAACAAGCGACCCGATCCGCCTCTGCTACACCGCTACAAGCAGGTCGCCGCCGCACTACCCGAGCACGGACGCGTACTGGATATCGGCTGCGGCGATGGCACGTTCCTAGCCTATCTTCACTCGGTAAAGCCCCAATTGGATCTGTATGGATTGGACATCTCCGAGGTCGCCATCGCGCGCCTCGAGGCGCGCGGCATGCACGGCGATGTGTGTGACCTCACGGCTGAGGCACCGCCGCCCGACCTCCAGGCTGATCACGTCGTAATGATGGAAGTCCTTGAGCATGTGGTCGAGGCAGAAACGCTCATACGGGCCGTGGGGCGCATCGGGGCCGAGCGGCTGTACGTAACCTTGCCGAACATGGGACACATCGAGCACCGGCTGCGCCTGGCCCTGGGCGGAAAGACACCGGTCACGGCGATTGTCTACCATATCAAGGAGCATGTCCGGTTCTGGACCGTGTCGGACTTCAAATACTGGGCTGACCAGATGGGATACCGTGTGGTTCGATGCCGCGGGCAGAACGGAACACTCTTTCTGTGGCGTCTCTGGCCCTCCCTCTTCGCCATGCAGATGACGTATATTCTTGAAAAAAAGGGGGGCTCTATAGATGATCAGACCTCGCACGCTTGATCAGGCCTTTGACGGAAGCCACGCATGAAGAAGGTTATTACCTACGGAACATTTGATCTCTTCCACTGGGGGCATCTGGAGATGTTGCGTCGCGCCAGGGAGCTCGGAGACCACCTGACGGTCGCGGTCTCCACCGACGACTTCACAGAGCAGGACAAGCACAAGCAGTGCGCCTGCTCCTATGCAGAACGCGCCGCCATCGTGGGCGCGATACGCTATGTTGACTGCGTGATCCCCGAGGCGAAATGGGAACAGAAACCCAACGATGTGCGCGAGCACAATATTGATATTTTCGTGATCGGCGACGACTGGGAGGGGACTTTTGACGAGCTGTTGGGTGGTCTCTGCCAGGTGGTCTACCTGCCCCGTACGCCCGACATCTCTACGAGCGGGATTAAACACTCACTCTCCCGAACACCAGCGCCAGCCCCCCACTCGACCACATGACCACAACCGCCAAGAATCATAAGGGAGAGAAGCCGGGCGAGTTTTTCGTCATTACGGCCCTGTTTTCTCGGCGCTTGGCCTACCCACTCGCCCTGCTCTGTCGACGAGCCGGACTTTCGGCCAATGCTGTCACCATACTGGGCGGCATGACGTGGGTGCTCAGTGTGCCCACCGTCCTGCTGGCCGGCCGTTTATGGAGCCGCGGCAATACCGTGGCGGCCGGCTGGGTACTGGCGCTGTCCTGTGTCATGTGGAACATGGGGTACATCCTGGATGTAGTCGACGGTAGCCTGGCCCGGATGACCGACTCGTCGTCCTCGGGGGGCTACTTCCTCGACTACAGCTTTCACCTCATCTTTCACCCCATGTTTCTCTGTTCCGTCGGCCTCTTCCTCTTCATGGTCACAGACCACTTGCTTTATCCCGTGCTCGCACTGCTCTCAACCTGCTCAGGATGGGGGGTCAGCTTCCATGCCAAAGAGCACGTGCTCTGCGAGCACATCGCAAAGAACGAAGTTGATCCCGCCCAAATGACCGGCGACCAGCGCTACCGCATCTACATCGACTCCATCAAGACCAAGACAGCGGCCACGGAGAAGACCGGGCGTGGCCGACTCACCACCCTGATTCGTGAGTTGTTCTGTTTCCCCGGCATCTATGCCTTCGTGACACTCGTGATCGTTGCGGACCTCCTTCTGGTAAAATGGCTGCCCCGCAGCTTTTTTCTGCTGCAGCTGTCCTTCATCGTTCTGACCGTCGTACCCCTGGCGCGAATGCCCTTCCGCTTACGTCGCGAATTTCGCACCCTGGAGTTCTACGATGAAATCAGATAGCACCGCCCCGGCCCCCTCGGCCCGCGAACTCTGGCTCATCATCCTCCCCACCAGCCTGCTCTTTGTTCTCTTCCACTTCTGGGGCAATCGCTCCAATGTGGCCATGGAATCGAGTTCCCTGTTCAGATGGATCGGATCACAGTGGATCAATCCGGGCGGTGACTTCTCGCATGGATGGATGATGCCGCTGATCAGCATCGGGATCGTCTGGATGCATCGCCGTGAGCTGGCCAGCGCCCCGCGCTACCAGGATGGCCGCGGGCTCATCCTGGTGATCCTGTCCTTGGCCCTGCATTGGGCCGCCCTGCGTGCCCAGCAGCCACGCGTCTCCCTCGTGGCCCTCGCCACACTGCTGTGGAGCGTGCCGTTCTATCTCTACGGCTGGCCCCTGGCACGCTGGTTACTTTTTCCATGCGGCTACGTGCTGCTCTCCTTTACGTCTTACATTCTCGTGGCCTTCGCCTTTCCTTTGCGCATCATGGCCAGTGCCCTTTCGACCGTCATCCTGAACGGTCTCGGTATTGCCGCCGTACGGAACGGGACCATAATTCACTCCGCCGCCGGCGGAGCGTTCAGCTTCAATGTAGCCGATCCCTGTAGTGGCCTGCGCTCGCTGGCCGCCATGACCGCACTGGCCGCACCGTACGCCTACTTCACGCAACGATCGCTGCCCCGAAAGTGGATGTTGTTCGCCTTCGCGATTCCGCTCGCCATGCTGGCCAATGCCGCACGCATCGTCACGATTGCCATCGTCGCAGAGCTGTTTGGACAGGATGCGGCAATGTCGCTGTACCACGACTACTCCGGCTACCTCGTCTTCTTCCTCGCCACACTACTGATGATCGGCGCGGGTGCCCTGCTCCACATCAACCTCACCGAATTGCTGCAACGATGGAAAAAAAACTTCTCACCAAACATCTGATCCTCATTGCGGCCATTGGAGCGGCGATCTTACTCGCAGCCCTGACGACCACGGGCCGGTTGGATCCCTCTCTGCCCGTAGCGCATGGGCTACCCGACGAGGTCGCGTCCTACCGGGGCGCGCTCATCCTCTACTGCCAGAATCCGAGCTGTATGCACTCTTTCGCGCAAGAGGCAGAGCACCCCGCGTCCACCTGCCCAGACTGCCATGGAGCAGTCGAGAGCATGGCGCTCATCGAGAAGCAGCTGCTGCCCTCCGACACCTCGATTGATCGCCGTGTCTACTCGTCCGGCTCCCGCCGCCGCTTCACAGTCTCCGTCGTCCACGGCGGCTATGAACGGCGCAGCATTCACAAACCCCAGGTCTGCCTGGTTGCCCAAGGCAATACGATTACCCGCCAATACAAGATCCCTGTACCCATGCCGGGCGATCCTGGATTCAAAATCATGGTGATGGAGCTGAACGGCTCTTCCCGATTCTTCGCCTACTGGTTCACAGACGGGCAGCATGAAACCGCTTCGCATTTTTCGCGCCTCTTCTGGATTGCCTGGGATGGACTCGTCCATAACGAGCGGCGACGATGGGCCTACATTTCACTGATCACCGACAGCGACAACAGCGACACCACCGTGGCCGATCTGAAGCACTTTGTCCGCGACCTTCACCCCCAACTTCTGGAACAGCCATAGGAGTGCCGGACACCTCCCCCACGGGGCCACTCGCCACGACGGATTCTTCTCTGTTGATAAGGGCTTCGTGGGCAATGACTACTGATGAAATATCCCCGTCCATCAGATGAGACTTAAGAGATAGGCGTGTACGAGTAGGTGTACGAGTACGGAAAAGTCCCGCCAATCACA
>JABMPJ010000048.1 GCA_013203785.1 Lentisphaerota bacterium
GATGGGTCGCATACACTCCAGCCTGTCTCTACCAAGCGGGTGTAGTTCAATGGTAGAACTCCAGCCTTCCAAGCTGGCCATACGGGTCCGATTCCCGTCACCCGCTCCAGCCTTCGCGCGTATCACCTACCCACAGCAGGACTGGTGCACCAGCTCGGTCTTTTGCATCGAGATGGCGCCGGTGGGGCAGATACGCAGGCACTTCCCGCACCTGATGCACTCGTCGCTGTCTATCACGATGTAGGTTGATTCGGCAGCACGGGTCGCTTCAACCAGCGTATCGCGGCTGGTTTCATCATCGGGGAAGACGCGCGACACGCGCTTGATGCAGTCACGCGGGGCGGCCCCAATGCACCAGTCACAGTGGATACAGAGGTCCTGGTCAATCTCGTACTTGTAGTGGCAGAAATAGCAGCGCGTTGCGTTGACAGTGTTGCCGTCAGGCGTGAAGCCTAGCTCGACTTCAGCCACGTCACTGGCTCGCGCGGCCACCGGAGTGATCTGGACGGGGGAGGGGATCTGGAGGTCGTGATCGCGCACGCGGCCGGTCTCACCGTCTTGATCCAGGGTTGTAACGGAGACAAAGGTCTCCATGCGCCGTTCGCCCATCAGGAAGTGATCGATATCCTCGGCGACCTCTTTGCCGTTGGCGACGGCTTTGATGACGTTGTCGGCTCCGGTTGCAAAATCGCCCGTTGCAAAGACGTGCGTGAGCGAGGTCTTGAACCCGCCGGCTAACTCCAGTCCTTCGGGGAGCAGGTCCCATTCCTGGGTCTGGCCAATCGCCACCACCAGGTGGCGGCAAGGCACCTCAAACTCGCTGTCGGCTACGGGGAGCATGCGCGGCTTCTCTTCGCCCTCAATGCGCTCAAGGACGTTGCGCTGAAAGGTGACGCCCGCGAGTTGACCGTTCTCGGTGCGTACGGAAACGGGTGTGGCAAGCGTGCGGATCGTTATGTTCTCCTGCTCAATCTCATCAATCTCATCCTGGTTGGCCGCCATAAAGGCTTCGCTTCGCCGGTAGAGGATCGTGATGTTGCCGCCTTCACCGAGCAGGCGGCGCGAGGCACGCGCACACGAGCGCGAGCAGTCCACTGCGGTAAAACCGCCGCCGATCACAACGACGTCCCCCTCCAGCGATGTGATCTCGCCTCGATTGTATTGGCGCATGAACTTGAGTCCTGAGATGGCCATCTCGGGCTCAAGACCGGGCAGGTCGAGCGCACTCTCTTTCATGGTTCCTGCCGCGATGCAGACGGCATCATGGCTTTCGGTCAGCGCCTTGAGTCGGGAGGCGTCCACATCGCTCCCAAGGTGGGTCTCGATACCGCTGTTAATGATGAGGGCGACCTCTTTCTCGACCACCTCGCGCGGTAGTCTGAACTTGGGGATACCGTCGACGAGCATGCCTCCCAGCTGGGCCTCGCGCTCGTAGAGGGAGACGGTGTGACCGAGTCGCTTGAGTTCACGTGCGGCGGCCAGACCCGCTGGCCCGCCTCCAATGACGGCGACACGCTTGCCTGAGTCCTCAAAATAGGGCGGCAGGGGCTCACTCTTCTCCTTGGCCTCATCAGCCGCAGAACGTTTGAGATGGCAGATGGTTACCGGTCCGGCCGTGTTGGTCCACTGGTGACGGCAGCGATCTTCACAGGGGCGGGTGCAGACGCGCCCCAGGACGCCAGGGAAGACGTTGCACTCCAGGTTGACCTGGTACGCCGCCTCGGGATTACCGTTGGCGATGTGCTCGATGTAGAGCGGCACATTGGTCTTGGCCGGACAGGCGCTCTGGCAGGGGATATCTTTGGCTATGACGGCGGCATCGCGCGCGGTACGGGCCTGTCCTTCGTGCACCGAGTACTCACGCAGCTCGGCTGCTTTCGTGTAGTTATACTTCACCATATACCGCCTTCATCCAGGGATCCATGCCCACCCGCGTCACGCAGTCGGTGAGTGTCTCATCGCCTTCACGCAATAGTAGAAATGTGTCCAGCACAGTGGCCACCACTTCGGGGCAGTCGCGGTCCTTAAACTCACCCAGCTTCTGGCCGTGCGCCTTCTCGTCGCCGCCAATCAGCATTTCATAGCCCTCGACCGAACCGAGTTCCTCGCGAATCCGCATGCCGCGAAAGCCGATATCACTGATACGATACGGCGAGCAGGAGTTGGGGCAGCCGGTCACATTGATCGTGGCCGCCTCAGCGATCGACTTGTAGCGCTCGCTCGTGACCAACGGCATCAGTTCGTCATAGAGATTGCGGGTGGTGGCCACAGCCTTGGGGCAATAGGTCGTGCCGACGCAGGGGACGATATCGGCCAGCCCCGAGATTCCATCGGTCGCAAACCCCATCTCGTGCACTGCCGCAATCACCTCGTCGCGTTTGGCGGGATCAATGCCGTGTAGCTCCATGTTCTGGCGGTTGGTGGTGTAGATGCGCTGGTCCGCATACATCTCCGAGAGCTCGGCCGTGCGCCTCAGCTGTTGGTGCGTAAGCTCACCCTTGGGCACGCGCATACGAACGATGGCGAGCTTATCTGACGTGCTGACACGCGAATCAACCAGTGGACGGTCAGGAACGGCAGGTCCCACATCGGGCTGTGGTTCGGCGAGGAGGCCCTCTGTTACCACACCTTCATCCGTTAGGTTCTGCAGCACGATCTCACGGCAACGGTCAATCCCGTAGTTGTGTACGACGAACTTCAGGCGAGATTTCGAACGGTTGAAGCGATCACCGTGGTCGCGGAAGAGCAGGGCCACGCCGCGTACCACTTCGATGATGCGGTCTTGGGGCACAAAGGAGAAGAGGGGCTGCGCCACGAAGCCCTTCCATCCCATCCCACCACCGATCACGACACGAAAGCCGGTCTGCTCCATGCCGTCGATTTGGCACGTCACCGCGATGACGCCCACGCAGTTCATGTAGGGCTGCGCGCAACCAGCTTCACAACCCGACCAGGTGACCTTGAACTTGCGCGGCAGGTTGTCCAGGTCGCTGCTGTCGCTCAGCGCTTTGGCGGAGCGCCGTGCAAATGGGCGCACGTTGAGGCGGCGGTGACTACAGTTTTCAGCCATGGGGCAAGCCGCGACGTTGCGCGTCACATCGCCGCATCCGTGCTTGGTGCTGACACCCTCTTTGGCGAGATCGCGCAACATGTCAGGCAGGCCACCGACCTTGAGCCAGTGGTATTGCAGGGACTGGCGGGTGGTAATGTTGAGACGCCCCTGGGCGTAGTGCGCGGCCGTATCCGCAATCTGGCGGGCTTCGGCCGTGGTGATGATACCCCCCGGCACCACAATCCGGGCCATCAGGTTGCCGGGCTGGCGCGATCCATAGATCCCGTACCATTTGGCAATCATGCTCTCTTCCTTCGACATGCTGCCCTTCTTGGCAATCTCGTCGAAGTCCAGGTCGAGGCCGGCGGCCTTGATCTCCTCGTCTTCACTCAGGCGCTTCTTGGTCAGTTGTCTTTGCATGGTCTCGATATCCTATGATCAGTCTTCAAAATAAAGCAGAGTGGAGAGATAGCGCTCCCCTGTATCGCACATCACAGTCACAATACACTTGCCCTTAAAGTCGGGCCGCCGCGCCACCTGCAGAGCGGCCCAGGCGTTGCCGCCAGCCGAGATGCCGACCATCAGGCCCTCCTTGCGGGTAATCTGTTTGGCTGTCTCGATGGCCTGGGTGCTGGAGACGGTGATGACCTCATCCACAAACTCGCCGCCGTAGTTGCCGGGGATGAATCCGGCTCCAATCCCCTGTATCATATGTGGTCCGGCTTCGCCGCCAGAGAGGACCGGAGACTCCACTGGCTCGACCGCGATGATGCGGATGTCAGGATTCTTCTCCTTGAAGAAACGACCGCACCCGGTCAGCGTTCCACCGGTGCCAACCCCCGCCACGAAGGCATCGATGCGCCCCCCCGTTGCCTCCCAGATTTCAGGGGCTGTGGTGCGGTAGTGCACCAACGGGTTAGCGGGGTTATTGAACTGCTGCGGCATGAAGGTGTTGGGAATATTGTCACAGAGTGTCTGCGCCTGCTTGATCGCCCCATCCATACCCTCTTGGGCCGGTGTCAAGACCAGTTCGGCACCGAGGCCCTGTAGAATTTTGCGTCGCTCAACGCTCATCGATTCCGGCATGGTCAGAATGACGCGATAGCCCTTCACAGCCGCGACCCAGGCCAGACCGATGCCGGTGTTGCCGGAGGTTGGCTCTACGATGGTCGCACCAGGCACAAGGGAGCCGTCGGCCTCGGCGGCCTCGATCATGGCCAGGGCGATCCGGTCTTTGACACTCGATCCGGGATTGGACAACTCAAGCTTGCCCAGGATCTCGGCGTCGATGTCGGATGCAAAGCGGGATAGTCTTAAGAGCGGGGTCTTTCCTATCAGGTCACACAGGTTCTCAATTACTTCTGCCATGATCACTCTCCTTATTGCTGGCCCGTGGCGAATGACGCCAGCATAGCCCTTAACCCATTGTTTAAATCCTCGATCAGGTCGGCCGGATCCTCAATGCCGACCGATACCCGTATCGTTCCGGTGTGGATGCCGGCGCAGGTACGCGCCGTTTCGGACATCGACATGTGGCTCATATACCAAGGCGACTCGATTAGGGATTCCACGCCGCCGAGCGACTCGGCCAAGCTGTAGAGCTTGAGCGCGCCGAAGAGTCGATCAAGTCCCGCCTTGTCGGTGTCGACTTCAAACGTCACGACACCACCATAGCCCGTCATCTGTTGCTGTGCGAGGGCGTATTGGGGATGGGAGGGCAAACCGGGGTAGTGCACCGCGACCACCTGCGGATGGGTCGACAGGTATTCGGCCAACTGTTGTGCCCCGGTTGCATGCGCCCGCATACGATGGGGTAGGGTCCGCACGCCGCGCAAGACCAGCCATGCGTCCCATGGCGACTCAGTGAGGCCCAGAGCGTTGGTCATATAGCGAATGCGTTCGGCCAGCTCCGCAGTCCGCGAAATGATGACCCCGCCGACCACATCGCTATGGCCGTTGATATACTTCGTCGTGGAGTGCATCACGATATCAACCCCCAGTGAGAGAGGTTGTTGGAAGACGGGCGACAGGAACGTATTATCCACCACCGTGATCGCATCACGGGTCTTGGCGATGGCCGTAATCGCCGCGATGTCCGCCAGCTTCAGCATCGGGTTGGAGGGCGTCTCGATCCACACCATGCGCGTGGCGGGCGTCAGGGTCTTCCGCACGTTCTCCGGGTTGACCATCTCGACAAACGAGAAGTTAATGCCCAGCTTCGCAAACACATCGTGCATCAGCCGGTAGGTGCCACCATAGATGTCGTGCCCCGCAATGACGTGGTCGCCCGGCTGCAAGAGATGAAGAATGCCCGTCACGGCCGACATCCCCGTGCCGGTACAGACCGCATCGACGCCGCCCTCCAAGTTGGCCAGGCAATCCTCCAGCGCCTTGCGGGTGGGATTGCCGCTACGCGTGTAGTCGAAGCCCTTGTTCTCGCCCAGACGATCAAAAGCGAAAGTGGAGGAGGGATAGAGGGGGGGCATAACCGAGTTGAAGGCCGTATCGGCTATTTTGCCGGAGTGAACCACGCGTGTTCCGAAGTGGGTCGAACTATCTGAGTCTGTCGTCATGTTGTCTCGCTTCTGATCGGCCGTGCCCGGCCCTAGATCTGAAAATTGGCGGCTGGGCGCCGCGGTGTTACCTTGCCATCCTCGATGTGTATGCCACATTCCTTCTTGTCGTCCGATTCCCACCACCAACGGCCGGAACGCTTGCCTTCCCCGGGGCGTACTGGACGGGTGCAGGGCGCGCATCCGATCGTGGTGAAGCCTTGGTCATAGAGCTTGATGTAGGGCACATCGTTGCTCCGAATATAGGTCCACACATTTTCCTCAAGCCAGTTGGCCAATGGGCAGATCTTGGTCACATTGTGCGCCTCGCTGCGCGAGACGATCTCGATATTGCGACGCCCCTCGCTCTGGTCGCGACGCAGGGCCGATAACCATGCATCCGCGCCGGCGAGTGCGACCTTGAGCGGCTTAACTTTCCGTACAAAGCAGCACTGCGATCGATTCTCCACGCTCTCGTAGAAAAGGTTGGGACCCTTTCCCTTTAAGAGTTGCCGAAGATCTGCGGGGTCGGGGGAGTAGGATTCGATCTCAATGCCATAGCGCTTCACGAGCCGGTCCCAGACATCATAGGTTTCCTGGAAATTGCGCCCGGTATCCACGGTAAAGATGCGGGGTTTATAGCCCATCGTGACAATCATGTGAATCAGCGCACACCCCTCCGCACCAAAACTGGTTGAGAGGGCCACTTTATCCTCCTGAAACGTCTCAAACGTCCATTTCAGGATATCGGTTGCGCTCGAGGATTCAAAATCATGTGTAAGTTGATCATCATTCATCACATTGAGAATCTAGCCGTTTGACCCCGCTGTTGCAACTTCAAACGATTCATGACAGAAAATAGGTCACGCGGTGCGAATATTCAAAACAGAGCGTTGATTTGCCCTGTAACCTGGGGCATTATCGCCCGATGAAATACAGCGTAGAACGATTGAGAGCGGATGGAGTGTTGAGCCCGGATTGGGATGCGGGGCTATGGGCAGGGCTGCAAACAGCTGAGCTGACCCATGTTCGGCCTGAGGGCAGTGACCATCGCCCGCACGTACAGGTGCGGCTCGGGTATGACGGAGACCAATTGTGCGGGATCTTCCGCGTTGAAGACCGCTATGTCCGCTCGCTCTGTACTGGGTTTCAGCAGAGCGTCTGCCGAGATAGCTGCGTGGAGTTCTTTGTGCAGCCCGCCGGTGGCGATGCCTATTTTAATTTCGAGTTCAATGCGGGTGGTGCCATGCTGGCTCACTATGTGACGAATCCGAGGCATTCGGCTGAGCGACCCAGGCAGTGGGTTGAATTGAGCGATGCCGACTGTGAGCAGGTCAGCGTTGTTTCGAGCCTCCCCTCGATTATCGAAGCTGAACTCGTCGATCCGACCCTCTGGACGCTGGCCTTTGCGATTCCCGTTGCGATCCTTGAGCACCACGCCGGTCCGATCGCGTCCCTTCGCGGGGAGACCTGGCGCGCCAACTTCTATAAGTGTGGTGATGCCACCTCGCACCCCCACTGGATCTCATGGCAGCCGCTCGACAGAGTGGCTTTTCATGTGCCCGAGTACTTTGGGGATATCGATTTCGCCTGATAGAGCATCAGTAGGCGTGCTCATCAGAGGGGAAGCTGCCGGCTTCGACTTCGGCTTTGTAGCTCACGAAGGCCTCCTTCATGGTGGTGCCTATATCCGCGTAGCGTTTGGCAAAGCGAGGCGTGATCGCGCTATGTAGCCCCAGCATGTCGTGTGTCACCAGCACTTGTCCGTCGCAGTGCCGCCCCGCCCCGCAGCCGATTGTGGGAATCCCGATCGCGTCCGTGATCTGTCGGCCAATCGCCTCAGGGAGGCATTCGAGCACGATCGCAAAACAGCCGGCCGCTTCAAGTGCCGCCGCGTCGGAGAGTAGTTTTGCCACCGACGCCGGTTCCCGGCCTTGCACCCGGAATCCACCCATCTCCTTCACACTTTGGGGGGTGAGCCCAATATGGCCCAGAACCGGTATCCCGTTCTGAATCAGACACTTCACGAGGGGGGTCCGAAAGGCCCCGCCCTCCACCTTAACCGCATCAGCACCGGCCTCCTTGACAAAGCGGCCGGCATTAGCGATGCCCTGCTCTATAGAGATCTGGTAGGAAAGAAAAGGCATGTCGCCGACAATCAGGGCCTCCTTGACCCCACGTGATACGGCCAGGGTGTGATGCAGCATGTCCTCCATTGTGACCGGTAGCGTGGTCGGGTAGCCCAGCATCGTCATCGCCAGCGAATCACCTACCAGAACGAGCGGCACGCCGCTGCCGTCGATCAGCGTGGCGGTCGCATAATCGTACGCCGTGAGGCAGGCCAGCTTCTGCTGCCCTTTAGCTTTTCGGATCTTGGTGGTGGTCCATTTCATGGCGGTGTTTTCAGTCTACCAGTTGCGCGAGAAGAGAGCCACTTTCGGTTCGGACGGTAAAGCGGCAAGGACCTCGGCTACGGTGCGGGGATCGTCTGGCAAGATATGGTGGGGACGGACGTCGGCGAGTGGTTCCACCACAAAACGGCGCTCCTGCCAGCGAGGGTGGGGGATACTCAAGCCTGGCGCTGAGGCGGCAATATCGCCCGCATAGAGAATATCCAGATCGATCGGACGCGGAGCGTTGCGGTCCGCCCCTCGGACACGGCCCATCTCGTACTCGATTTCATGTAGATGCAGCATCACGCTGTGGGGGGCGATGCGACTCTCAATCACCAGCACGGCGTTGAGATAGCTGAGCGACTGATAGGCCGGTGCCACTTCGACCGGTTCCGTGTCATAGACCGGGGATTGTGCTACCACCGTGAATTCGGGATCATGCAGTAATCGATCACGAGCCATCTGCATGTTGTGTAGCCGATCTCCCAAGTTGGATCCCATGCTGATGGCGTATTCGAGAACACCCTCTGAGCGGTGGAGCCGAGAGTGATGGTGCGGTTCGCCTGCGGTTCCGGCGTCATCCTTCGTAGGATCGGAGGCCGTCTCCGACGAATCCGAATCCGTAAAGCGTTGCTCTGGCGTCCTGGACATGGTCTCTCTTCCCTGGGCTGATTAGAGCCCTAGAACATCCTGCATGCTATAGAGGCCAGGTGTTTGGCTGGGCACCCAGAGCGCGGCTTTCACGGCCCCAACGGCGAAAATGTCACGGCTACTCGCACGATGCGTCAGTTCCAACCGCTCACCATCGGCCGCAAACATGACCGTGTGATCGCCCACGATGTCGCCACCCCGCACGGCGTGCATACCAATCCGTCCCGGCACACGCTCACCCGTCATACCATGTCGTCCATAGTCGGCCACGTCATCCAGCGCCACCTGACGGCCTGCGGCGGCACTCTTCGCCAACCCGAGGGCCGTACCACTGGGCGCATCCTGCTTGTGCTTGTGATGCGCCTCGACAATCTCAATGTCATACTCATCGCTCAAGGCGGCCGCCGCCTGCTTGACCATCGCGAAGAGTAGATTCATGCCGAGGCTCATGTTGGGTGCCCAGACCACTGGAATAGTCCTGGCCGCCTCGCGCACGACGGTGGCTTCCTCTTCGGTCAGTCCCGTCGTGCCTAAAACAAACGCACGGCCTGCCTCCTGCGCGGCGCGGACATGATCGGGCACGGCGCTGTGGAAGGTGAAGTCAATCACGGCATCGGTCGCTGCAATATCGGCCAGGCGATCTGAAATCAACACGCCGAGAGGATCCAGTCCAGACAGCGTTCCCATGTCGCGTCCCAGAGTGGCATGGTCCGATTGCTCGATCGCGGCGCCAATCGACGCCTTTGAATGCTGCACGGCATAGCGCGCGATGGCCTGACCCATACGGCCCCCGGCTCCAATAATCGCAATCGATGTCATACCAGCGGCACTCCCGCCTCTTTCAAGGTCTCCCGTAAAATGGCCCGCAGGCCTTCATCCATGCTGCACAGCGGCAGACGGTAGGTCTCTTCAATCAGGCCGGCCATGGCCATGGCGGCCTTGATAGGGATCGGGTTTGTGTCCAGGAAACAGTCGCAGAAAAGCCTATAGTGCTTCAGATGCATCGCACGGGCCTCGTCCCACCGGCCCTCCAGTGCCATCTGGACCAGCGCCACTATGCGCTCGGGTACGAGGTTCGAGACGACGCTAATCACACCGGTGGCACCCACGGCCATCATTGGCAGGGTCAGCGCATCGTCGCCACAGAGCACGCCAATGTCACAGCGACTCAGGATGGCACTCACCCTATCGACACTCCCGGCCGCCTCCTTGACGCAGACGATAGCGGGGTTGGCGGAAAGGCGCACGATCGTATCGATCGCGATTTCACGACCGGAGCGTCCGGGTACGTTGTAGAGCACGACCGGTAGTCCCAACGTGGCGACTTCTGAGAAATGGCGGTAGAGCCCCTCCTGGTTGGGCTTATTGTAGTAGGGCGTCACCTGGAGTGTCGCATCAGCCCCGGCATCCTGGGCGCGCCGCGTCAGCTCTACGGCTTCGGCCGTGGCGTTGGCGCCCGTACCGGCAATGACCTGCATCCGCCCCTTGGCCGCTTCCACCGCAGTGGCAATCACGCGCGAATGCTCGTCAAAATTGAGCGTGGGTGATTCGCCCGTGGTGCCTACGGGCGCGATACCGGCAATACCGGCCTCGGCCTGCCGAACAACCAGCTCGGTGAACCGCAAAAAATCGACACTCCCGTCCCGGTTGAACGGTGTCACGAGTGCCGTATAAGCTCCTGAAAACATGATAGCTCCCTGTGCCACGAATGGCCCATCTGTTACTGTGGTCTAGCTCTACCACAGGGGGAAAGGGCTGTCAACGATGCGGGCGCATCATCATAGGGCTCTTGGCCCGGGCGCATCTACGATTCGTTGCAGGGCAGTGGATTCAAAGGCTTCACTTTTCTTCATCGTGCGTGGCTGATTCGCTCAAGTGCGGTCGATGCGCCTGGGCTCGCAGTAGCGCGGGGCCGTCCCGGCCCCAGCGCCGAGCGAGGAACAGGCACAGA
>JABMPJ010000049.1 GCA_013203785.1 Lentisphaerota bacterium
ACCTCGACCCCTACAAGCTCAGGACGCTCATTGATGCAAAACAACGCTCAATCTTCAGCAAGCTTCGGTAACATCAATTATGGCGCAGCCATGTCTCTCGCGGGACATGCTTCGGTAACCTTTTATTCTGGCGCAACGCGGGCGGGGGGGGCCTTCGCGGTCAGTCTTCATGTTTACGCTGGACGAAACGGTAGGATTCTCACAAGTTACGACCAGTCAGCGTGAGGCCTCTTGCGGATCGCCTCTGCAAGAGAGAGGGTCTATGAGTGTAAGGACAGCCGTAAAGACGTGGATGCTCAATCGATGTGAAGTCGATCTCCGCGAAAACTTTCAGATGTCGACCATGGGCCGTTACGCCGAAAACGACGTGTTTATCGTCGGTTACCCCAAATCTGGCAATACATGGGTGCAGTACCTGCTCTCAGCAGCGAAGTACGGGGTGGATCCGTCGCGGGTCAAAGACTCGCTCGTGCAGAGGCTCGTTCCAGACATCTATTATCATGATTACTACATCCGCTGGCAGGATCAGATGGAATTTAAGTCGCACGAGCCGCCAAGTGCCGGCTATAGAAACGTCATTTACCTCCTGCGTGATGGACGCGACGTCATGGCGTCCTATATCAGATTTCTATCAAAATTGCATGGCGATGCATTTGATTTGAACAAGATGTTGCGGACGGGCAAGGCCCCATTTCCGTACCAGTGGCCCGAACATGTTGCCGCCTGGTTGGCGAACCCGTATGACGCTCGTATGCTGGTGATACGCTACGAATCGCTTAAAGAGGATTGCGCGCGAGAACTTGAGTCCATGTGTCGCTTTCTGGGTGTTGATTGTCCGACAGAGGAATGTCAGCTTATCGCCGAGAGAGCCTCATTTGACAGGATGAAGGCGAGGGAGTTGCGTAACGGATGGGCAAACCAGGAGTGGCCGGCCAACGAAACCTTTTGCGGTAAGGGAGAGGTGGGGGGGTTCCGCCAGTCATTTGAAGAACACGACCTTGACGGCTTTATGGAGAGGGCGGGCCCCGTCCTCAGGCAGTGTGGGTACCTTGATGTGTCGATGACTGCGGTCGACCGGGCAGGAGGGTGCCCTTAATGCATGTTCAGTGCTCCGGTGAAACAGTCTGGTCCGCGATCTTGAGACAGCGTCAGCTTCTCCGGCAGCTTGTGCGGCACAATGTGCTGGAACGATACCGGGGCGCTCTGCTGGGGTTGTTATGGTCTCTCCTCACCCCCCTGGCCATGCTGGCGGTCTACAGTTTTGTCTTCGGGTTTGTCCTCAAAGTGGAGTGGAAGGAGTCTCCCCCGGGGGTGGGGTCCTTCGCGCTAACCCTTTTTGCGGGGCTGATCGCATACAACTTTTTTTCGGAGGTGGTCAACCAATCGACCACCGTGATCATCAGAAACCCAAACTATGTAAAGAAGGTGCTGTTTCCTCTCGAGATACTCCCTGTAGCCAAGCTCGGTGAAGGTCTCTATCACACGGCCGCCAGTTTCCTGATCCTGTTGGTTGGCGAACTCGTGCTCCTACACCGCATTCCCATGACGGCGCTGTGTCTTCCCGTTGTGCTGTTGCCGCTCATCCTATTTACAGCCGGTATGGCATGGTTTCTGGCCGCGTTGGGTGTGTTTGTTCGGGATGCTCCATACGTCGTTGGAATCGCCACGAACGTCCTATTTTTTGCCACCCCCATCCTCTATCCCGCGTCATCTCTCCCCCCCTCGTTCCGGTGGCTGGTCTATATGAACCCTCTCGCCGGATCGGTGCATCACTGCCGTCAACTCCTGATCTGGGGCGAGTGGCCGAACGTGGCCTGGTTCTGTTATACGTTGATAGTGGCGATCGTCACGTTCTACCTGGGGTTTATCTTCTTCAGCAAGACGCAGAGGTCTTTCGCGGATGTCCTGTAGTCGCACCAGGCTGTTCATTAGACTGGGAAAGGTGTTGGCCGTCGCGCTTGTGCTCGTGCTGGCTACGGGCATTGCCGCCCGGACACGGTACGGCGCACATCCGGATGAACGGGTCCATGTGGGCGGATTTAACTATTTCGAGCAACACTGGTGGCCGCCCGACTATGGATCTGACGAGGTCGTCTACAGCGGCTACGGTTGGAGCCGGGTCTATACCGGTGAGCTGGTCTATCTCATCTATGGCAAACTGGGGCACATCATCCAGTGGCTGGGGCACTCGGAAGAGCAAAGCTATCTTGCCTATCGCATGATCAATGTGGTGTTGCTCGGCCTGACGCTCACGGCCCTGTTCACGGCGCGCCCCGGAGTGATAAAGCCGAGCGTGGTGGGCCTCACACTTCTGTGTGTGCCTCAAGTGCTTTATGTGTACACGTATGCCAATTCCGATGCGTGGGGCATCACGCTGAGCCTGCTGCTTTTCATAATGGCTGCGAACATGATGGACCAACCACTCGCGGTTTCTTTCTCCTGGCGGCGAGCGGTTCTGTTCGGGGCGATCGCGGGGTTGCTGATGGCGTCGAAGACCCCCTATATTCTCGCATTGGTCCTGCCCCTGCTGTTACTTGGCAGCCGTGGGGTTCAGGATTGGCGGGCCGGCAGCGCGGAGAGTCAGTGGTCCTCGTTTGGCAAGAGAGTGCTGGTGTCGGCCCTTCTGGCGCTCACCATTGCGGCCCCCCTGCGGATCATCTATCCACTGACACAAAGCCGCGCGGGCCATTCCGTCGAAGCCATGCGGGAGGCGCAAGCGATTGAGGGGTATCGACCCAGCAGTCCTACCTACCCCACCTACCGCATGGCCGCCAAGGGGGTGGCCTATCGCCAGATGCTGGGGCGACAGCAATGGATGGAGCTGACGGCTGGCAGTTTCTACGGCTGCTTCAGGAACATGAACGTGCGGAGCCCCTTCTGGCTTTATGCCTTGGTGGCTGCGGGCGCCGGTATAACGGTGGTGTGGAACATGGTTGGTGGATGGCGCTTCTGGAAAAACTATCCCTTGGCGCTTAAATGCGGTTTGGTTGCCTCCCCGTTCATCCTTGCCGCCAATGTCTGGGGCTCGATGATCCACTCCCTGCACGTCGATTTTCAACCTCAGGGGCGATACCTGTTCGCTTCGCTTGTTCCCGTTACGTTCCTGTTGGCGGGGGACATGCATTTTATTGCCTCGAAAAGCCCTGTGTGGCGGTTTCGCCTCTTTCTGTTCATCGTCATGTTTGCGCTGGCCGTTTATGATCTCCTGTTACTGGTGCTTCTCAATCCAGCGCTGCGGTAGGCACACGGCTCAACCTGGTCAGGCTTTCGCTATGGGGAAATCCGACAAATCGAAGGCGCCCCCCCCTTTAATATTTCTACATATTCCGAAGACTGCGGGGACTACGTTGCGCACCGTGCTGAAACGCCAGTATACGCGCGGGCGCCGGTGTGAGATTTACACGGAGGAGGCATTCGACGCGTTTCGGGGGTTATCCGTCGAGGCCCGCGACCAGATCGGACTGCTCGCCGGGCATCGCACGTACGGCCTGCATACTCTCTTCACGGCGGCCTGCCGCTACGTGACGGTTCTGCGGGACCCGGTGGCCCGGATAGTCTCGCACTACGAGTTCGTGAAGCAGAACCGGGATCATTACCTGCATGACGAGGTGGTGCGGAAGCAGATGGATCTTTCCGCCTATGTCACGAGTGGGATTTCAGTTGAGACGGACAACTGCCAAGCCCGCATCGTCGCGGGCGGAGACGCGCCGCCTTTCGGTCAGTGCGGTCGGGAGATGCTCGATCGCGCCGTGCAGAACATAGACCGGCATTTTGCCGGGGTGGGGCTAACGGAAAAATTCGATGAATCCCTCTGTCTTTTTCAACAGGCACTGGGGTGGCGCCTACCGCTCTATATCAGCATGAATGTCGCCCGCCGCAGGCCACGGGCTGCGGGCCTCCCACCCGAAACGCGCGCGCTGATCGAATCCTGCAATGCATGGGATCTGGCGCTCTATGCCCATGCCCTCCTTCAGCTCGAAGCAAACATCCAGGCCATGGGCGGTGCCTTTGAGCGCAGACTCGATCGCTTCAGAAAGGTGAACCGGTTTTACGGGCGTCTGTGGGGCCCGGTCGTCTGCATAAGGAGCCGCTGTGGTCTTTAGTTCGCCCCTGTTCCTCTTCTTGTTTCTCCCCGTTGTGCTGCTGGTGTATGTCGGCCTGGTAAACCGTCGCGCCCAGAACCTGTGGCTCCTTGTGGCGAGCCTCCTATTCTACGCGTGGGGCGAACAAGGCTTCGTCCTCGTGATGTTGGCGTCGATTGTCTTCAACTACGCCATGGGCCTGCTGGTTGCCGGTACGCGCCAGCGCCCTTGGGTCTGCCGGTGCGGGCTGATACTAGCCGTGGCGGGAAACCTGGGGATGCTGGGTTTCTACAAGTATGCCGGCTTCCTGGTGGACAATACCAATGCGCTGCTGGCCGGTGCGGGCCTCACCCTCGTTCCCTCCCTATCGGTTCACCTGCCGATCGGCATCTCGTTTTTCACATTCCAGGCCCTGTCGTATGTCATCGATGTCTACCGGCAAGAGGTCGTGGCGCGCCGGAATCCGCTGGACGTGGGGCTCTATATCTCGATGTTCCCGCAGCTTATCGCCGGCCCCATTGTGCGTTACCGGGATGTGGCCGCGGAGATCGAGCGTCGCCTCTATTCGCTGGACGGATTTGTCTCTGGTATCCGTATGTTCACCGTGGGCCTGGGCAAGAAGATGATCCTGGCCAACACCTTTTCGCGGGTGGCGGACGGCGTGTTCGCCATGCCGACGGGCGAGGTGCCCGCGGCCGCGGCGTGGACGGGGCTGGTGGCGTATACCTTGCAGATCTACTTTGACTTCGCGGGCTACTCCGACATGGCCATCGGACTGGGCCGGATGCTTGGGTTCCATTTTCCGATCAACTTCAACTATCCCTATATATCGAGGTCAATTCGCGATTTCTGGCAGCGCTGGCACATTTCGCTTTCGAGCTGGCTGCGTGATTATCTCTATATCCCGCTGGGAGGCAGCCGTCGGTCCAGGGTGCGAACCTATCTCAATTTGGTCGTGGTGTTTCTCTTGTGCGGTCTCTGGCATGGAGCGAGTTGGAATTTCGCGGTCTGGGGTCTGTTCCACGGCGGGTTCCTGGTCCTTGAGCGCGCGATGCGCCCCCCCCGGCCAGTCCACCTGCCGGGGGCGATTCGGCACATGTATGTCCTGCTGGTCGTCATGGTGGGCTGGGTATTCTTCCGCACGGAGACGCTCGCGGACGCGCTGCGGTTTTTGACCGGCATGGTCGGCGCACACGGCTGGTCCTCTGCGGCATACCCGGCCCGGTTGTGGTGGGACACACCCACACTGATTTGCCTGGCCGTGGCCATCCCTGCGTGCACGCCACTGTTTGTCAGGCTGCGATTCCAGAGTCAAACCATGCGGGCCGGCCACTGGGCGGAACGACTGGTGCCGTTGGCGCGTCGCATCGCCGAGTGTGGCGGCTTGCTCGTGATCTGGGGCCTGAGCGCTATGCTTCTCGCCAAGGGCACGCACAATCCTTTCATCTATTTTCGATTCTAGGCCACGGTGCTATGAGTAAGTTCTACCAGATTTTGATTGTGATTCTGTTTGGCGCCTTTCTTCTCCTTCCGGGCGTAGCCCTCATCCTCGGCGTTAAACTCGATGCGGATTTCGATGATCGCCGGGATCTGGCGGCCTGCCCGGCCCGGCCCGCCACTATCCAGGAGTATGTCGGCTTTCCCGCAGCGTACGACGACTTCTTCTCCGATCACTTCGGGTTCAGAAAGCCCCTCATGTTTGCCTACAATTACCTGCTGTTCTACGGTCTGGGCGTCTCACCCGAACCATCGGTTGTGGTGGGTAAGGAGGCGTGGCTTTTCTGCGGCGCCGATTCTGAATTACAGTCGTTTTGCAGGACGGCCTCCTATTCGGATCTGGATAGAGTCAGGATTCGTACGGCGCTGGCACTCCTGCGGGAGTGGGGCATTAGGCAGGACATCAAGCTGCTGTTTGCGATCATCCCCAACAAGAGCACGGTCTACGACGAACGCATGCCGACTGCCTATGGGCGTCGCCATGTCCGCAGCCGGTTGAGTGAGGCGGTTGACATGATAGATGAGGCTGGTATCGACGTGCTGGACCTCACATCGGTTCTGGTGGAGGGACGGAAGCTGGGGGAGGTCTATCACCGGGACGACTCGCACTGGAACAGCCGCGGTGCACTCATCGGCGCACGCGCCGTGCTGGAACGACTGAAGCGTTGGTATCCCGCTATTGAGCTACCGCCTCCACCTACATCGCTGCCGCCCTCACATGTCATGCGGCCGGGCGATCTGGCTCATCAGCTTGGATTCAAGGGCCGTCTGATCGAGGAGACGCAGGAAGTCGGTCCTGTGGCCCCGCCTGAGTTTCATACCGTCGTGCGTGACATGCCACGCACGCTACGCAGCCAGGGGCTGTATGAAGCCGCGCTACCAGAAACACCTTCGGTCGTCATCTACCACGACTCTTTTGGTGAATCCTCGCTGGTTCCTTACGTGGCCGGACGTGTGCGCAGATTACGCACGTCCTGGGATCATCAAATGGATCTGGCGCGTGACGAACGTGAGGATGTAGATGTGGCGGTGGCCTTCTTCGTCGAACGGATGCTGATTGAATCGGAGTACCTGATCTTCGATATAGGACAACTTGAGTGGCGCATGCATCGGCGCCGCTCAGCGTGCGACTATCCCTCTCAAATAGGCTCCATCACGGAAGATACAGCGTCCCGCTACACAATCGTCCAGTCCGCCGATTCACACACGCCAGCCGGCCTCTTGATGTATGGCCTCTACGATACGCTGCCCGAGGGGCGCTATGCGGCGACGTTTAGGATGAAGCTGTTGGATCCCGGCGTCGGTCCGGTCGCCCGCCTTGATATTGCGGCCACACGAGGGCAGGCGGTCTTGGCTGAAACCAACCTGTCGGTTGATGCGTGGTCCGCTCCAGGCGTGTATGAGGACCTTACACTGCCTTTCAGTGTGCCCGCCGGGGGACTGGATGGCGTGGAGTGTCGTGTCTACTTCGAGGGCGGCGTAGGCCTCTCAATTGACAGCATCGAGCTTCCCGGCTACCCGTTATGAGTCACGCCGGGCTCTCTCTTATCTACTGATCTCTTGAGGTGGACGGCTCCCTGGGCGCATCTGCGATTCGTTGCAGAGGTCCCAGTCGTAATCGTAATCCTGCTCGTAATCGTAATCCGAGCACGATTACGAGTAGGATTACGATTATGACGACTGGCGAATCCTTTGGATTCACTGCCCTGCACCAAATCGCAGATGCGCCCCTGCTCCCTTAACGACGGGCTTTCTCATCGACACTCATGTTGTGCCGTTGTTAGTGTTTCGTGACACACAGGGGCAAGGTGGCAAAGATGGACAAAGAGTATACTGCGAACCGTCCGGAGCTCAGTGTGGTCATGCCATGTCTGAATGAGGCCGATACACTGACCATCTGTATTGAGAAGGCTCAGCGCGCGATGTTGGCTCACGGTATTGAAGGCGAAATCATCATCGCCGATAATGGTAGTACGGATGGGTCAGTTGCCATTGCTAACCGCTTGGGCGCACGCGTGGTTCACGTGGCCGAGCGCGGCTACGGGTCGGCTCTGCGCGGTGGGATTGAGGCCTCGCGGGGCCAGTTTGTCATCATGGGGGATGCCGATGACAGCTACGATTTTCTCGATATCCCTCTCTTTGTGGATTCCCTGCGCGAAGGCCATGATCTGGTCATGGGCTGTCGCCTCCCGGCGGGGGGCGGGACGGTGAAGGATGGGGCGATGCCGACCCTGCATCGCTGGTGGGGAAATCCGATGTTTTCGGCTATGGTGCGGAGCATGTTCAAAGCGCCGATCCACGATGTTTACTGCGGCTTACGAGGTTTCACGCGCGCCCTCTATCAAGAGTTGGACCTGCGCTGTACGGGAATGGAATTTGCCACCGAAATGGTAATCAAGAGTAGCCTGTTCAAGGTTAGGATCTCAGAGGTCCCCATTACGCTGCATCCGGATGGACGTAAATCACACGCGCCCCACCTGCGGACCTTCGCGGACGGATGGCGCACGTTGCGCTTCTTTATGCTCTACAGTCCCAGGTGGCTCTTCCTTGTGCCGGGGGCTACGACCGGAGTGTTGGGACTGAGTGCCTGGGTGCTGGCCTTGTCAGGGGCGACTTTCCACGGCATTCGTTTTGATGCACACACCTTGCTGTTTGGGAGTCTCTTCCTGATTGTCGGCTACCAATCGATACTGTTTGGGATCTTCACGAAACTGTTCGCCATAGGCGAACATCTGCAGCCCGAAGATCCGCGTTTGTCGAAGGTGATCCGATTTATTACTTTGGAGCGGGCCTTGCTGGTGTCGACCGGCGTCCTGGCGATCGGATCCCTGCTGCTGGTCGTGGCGATAAACCAGTGGCGCTTGGCGGGCTTTGGGTTGCTGGACTACGCCGCAACGATGCGCTGGGTGGTGCCCGGGGTCACCTTGGCGGCCATCGGGTTCCAGACGATTTTATCGAGTTTGTTCATTAGCGTCTTGGGCCTGAAACATCGGTGATGACCTCCACGCCATGGCTTTCGGTAATTGTGCCGACCTATCAGGGCGCGCAGTTTCTAGGCGACACACTGGAGAGTATCGCGTGCCAGTGGAGCGATGACATCGAAGTAATCGCGATTGATGACGGTTCCACCGATGCTACCCGCGAGATTTTGGACCACTATGGCTCAAGGATCGGCGTGCGTGTACTAGCGCACACACGCACAGGGAATTGGGTCCGTAATACAAACCGCGCCTTGAGCGAAGCCCGCGGTGAATACCTCTGCATGCTTCACCAGGACGATCTCTGGCTACCACAACGCCTCGCTTCACTGCGAAAGGCTGCCGCCCACCATCCTAATGTCGGTCTGTTTCTAAACCCATCCTGGTTCATTGACAACGCCGGTCGGCCGGTCGGTCGATGGCGCGTCCCACTGCCGGTCGGGCAGCCGCTCGAGCCTTCGTCTGTTCTGATGCACCTGGTGGTCCAGAACTTCATCGCGCTACCCGCCCCCATGTTTAAACGTGATGGCTGGCGCGATGCGGGGCCGATGGATGACACCCTCTGGTTTCTGGCGGATTGGAAGTTGTGGGGGGCGCTTGCCGCGCGGACGCGCACGCTGGTGTTGCCCGACCTTCACACGGCTTTCCGTGTTCACCGGGCCTCACAGACCGCACAGCGCAGCCATGATGCCAACGATCTGCGACAGCAGTATGTCGATGTCATTGCATCAATGGGCGCTCAACTCGAAGAGGGCCACAAGAAGCAGCAGGCTCTCGCCGCAGCTGAACTGAATACCGACGCGTCCATCGCCCTGGCCCTCTGGTCGCATGGCGATCGAGCGTCCGGCCTGCGGGAATTCATGCGGCATCCGCAGTTGCGGCCGGGGGTCTGGCATCAATTCTGGCGTGACTCACGCATGGTCGAGCGGGTCGCTGCACGCCTTCGCATCGGACTCCACACGGGCACAAAGCAGCCAAGGGGGGATCGGCATGCCTCCTGAGAAAGACGATCGGTATCCCGTCTCTGTGGTGATTCCCGTCTTGAACGCGGAGGCCTATCTGCCCGCCCTTCTTCTGGCCCTGAAGCGCCAGGTGCCGCGGCCCCCGCAGGAGATCATACTGGTGGACTCCATGTCCACCGATCGCACCCGTGAGCTGGCGGAAGTCGAGGCGGGCGTTCGGGTGATTCCGATCCAGAACTTTTCGCATGGCCGGGCGCGAAATGTGGGTGTGCAGGCGGCGTCGAGCCCGATCATTGTGCTCATGACCCAGGATGCCGTTCCGCGTGACACGTTCTGGATGGCCCGCTTGATCGAGCCCCTCGGCCACGATAATGTGGTCGCCACGTTTTCCAGGCAGGTGCCTCGTTCAGATGCCCGCCCGATGGAGCAGTTCTATCTTCAGACCAGCTTCCCGGTGGACGGCCCGGTCCGAAGAGAGCAGGGGAGCAAGCAGGCCCCGAGTCTGAGTGACATGTTCTTCTCCAATGTCAGTGCGGCATTTGTGAGGGAGACGCTGCTGCGTCATCCTTTCGACGAAACCCTCATCATGGGTGAGGATCAGCAGTTTGCGCGCACGGTTCTATCGGCCGGCTATGCGACCCTCTATCAGCCCGACTCCGTGGTCATCCACTCGCACAGGTATCCGCTACGAAGCGTCTTCAGGCGCTACGTCGACAGCGTATACGCAATCCGGACGATCAAGACCGATCATACTGTGGCCGATACCGCCTCGACGGGTGTGACCTACCTGATGGCTGAGGCGTGGTTTATCCTGAGACGGCATCCGTTGACCATCCCGTACTATGCCCTCCATCTGTGTGCAAAGGTGGCGGGTGTCCTCGCAGGCCACATTCTGGAGCGATTACCGACGTGTGTGACGAGGCACCTGAGCCTGCACAGCTATCACTGGCAGTCGGATCGCTAGCGGCGGCTCAGCCTCGGCGTGTGCTCTCCGTCAACTCTCTGCGGCCGGTCCTGCCGCGAAGGCCATCGCTAATGCCGCGTCCGTAGGCCTTGAACTTGTTCCATTTATCTGCTTCAAAAAGGACGAGCACAATAACCTGCTCCACAAGGTTTAGGAGGTCGTGCCACACGCAGCGAAACTCACGGAAAGCGAAGCGCCTTGCCAAGAGCGTGCGGTTGCGCGCCATGTAGTAGCGACGTTGAGCCGAGTGATCCGACGTACAGATCGACAGTCCGAGAATATGACGAACAATCTGGTTGCCGATCGAGTGGCGGATGAGCGGACGCGTGGACATCAGGACTCTGAAATGCGCGGCTCGAAATCTCAAACAGAGCTCTGTATCCACGGAATCGATAAACAAGGCATCTTCGAAGGATCCAACCTCTGCGAGGGCATGGAGCGATGTGAGTGATGCGGAGGTAATGCACATCGGAACCGTCACTGCGGCCGGACTCCCGGGCGGAAAGCGGTGAACCGCTCGGCCGGTACCCGAGCTAATGTAGTTGGAGCCGATCAGTGCGATGCGGTGTGGGGCCGGGTCATTGGCATAGATCGCAGTGAGAGCGCTCCAGAGAAAGGGCTCACATTGACTGTCCTGGTCGAACGTGAGGATCCATTCGTATCCCCGTTGGCGCGCCTCCCCGGTGGCTTGATTCAGTGCGGTGGCGATGCCCCGGTTGTCGCTGTTGGCCAGCAGCACTGTACCGTCACCTTGTGAGGCAAACGTTTGCAGCATCGCAACGGTCTCGCTGTGGGAGTGATTATCCACAATGATCACATGCGGCAGCTGCTGTTGCACCCGTCGCACATGGTCGCAGAAATCACTGTCGGGATGATAGGTCACGAAGACGGCGCATGTATTGAGCGCTGTGGGGGCGGAGCGGTTGGCTGCTCTCTCGTCTGGTGCGGAAGAAGAGTGGGGTGCGCTCATGGGTACTCTGTCCCTGTCATGGGAAACGCGGCCCTGTGGCTGTTCCAGAACTGGAGCAGTCGATCGACGGTATGCGGCCATTGAAAATGCTCCTCGGCAAAAATCCGGCCATTGACGGCCAGGCGGTCCGCCAGGGGGCGGTCACGATAGAGCTGCTCGATCTTATCTGCAATCTCCTCCGCGCCTCCGTTTCTAAGGAGGAGGCAATGCTTCTCATCTTCCATAAAGCGGCCGATGTTTGAGAACGGCAGGACAACCGGCCTCTGCATCGCGAAAAACTCCGGGAGCTTGGAGGGAAAGCGATAGTCGTTAAAGGGGCCCGGTGCACCGGGCTGGATCACTGCGTCGGCCATGGCGAGGATCGCGGGAAGACGATCGCGCGCGACATAGCCCAGCTCTTTACAGTAGTGCGGTGTCCGGCCCAGAACCCTGTTGCGGAGCCGATTGGCCTGTTGTCCCGTCCTGACCAGTCGGGCCGGAATGCCGCGCTGTCGTGCCAGGGCCACGGCGGCATAGAGCGACGTCACCTCGGCCGCATTGGCCCGGTGCGTACCGCCTGTGTAAACCACCAGGAAGTCGGAGTCTTTGGCCCCATAGCGCGCTCTCAAGCGGTCGTTGCGAGGGGCGGGCTTGAAGCGTTCGGTGTCATATCCCGGCCACAACGTAACAGTCGGTACAGGCGGCGGAACCTGTTCTTTGAGCGACTGGATGATCACTGACACGCCGGCGGCGCCAGACAGGAACTCCTGGGACCGAACGGGATGAGCGCAATGGGGGCCAACCGCACGGTCTAGCGCGTCGGGTGAGAGGGCGGTCAGTTCGCCGGCCGAGAGACCCGTCTGTGCCTCCAGAATGGCCGCTTCATTGTCTTCCATATGGACCATATAGGGCACCCGCAGCAGCGTGGCCAGTGCGCAGGTCTGCTGCCGCACAATTTCGCGCGGCGTCCATGCGTAAATGAGGGAATCGGAAGGGAAGCGGGCGCGGTTCTGCAGGGCCTCTCGGAACGTCAACACGTCAAAACGTGGGGTGCCCAGACGATGTACGGTCTGTTTGTGAGCGGGAACCACTACGGTACAGGGGGTGCCACGCGTGGCGAGTTCATTGGCGATATGGAAAATGTGAACGGCGCTGTTGCTTAAGAAATCCTGGTGGTTGACGAAAACAACATTCACAAACTATACGGCTGTAACCCCGCCCCTTGAACCCCTGCGCTCAGTACGGATTCTATGGTAAGCCGATATGTATTCCCGCCAGCCTGGGCTGGCGGGAGCGGGCCCCGCAGGATCACGGTCGGCTGACTCAGGGATTCGATTGAAGCGCCGGGATGACCATCATGAGGATATCATCACCCCCACCGGTGCCAACGTTGATCTTGAGATAGTTCATCACATTCTGGTTGGCTTGCCCGTATGCAAGGTGCAGGTTGCCATCTGCATCCACGGTCACATCCGGCCATGCGCCGGGGCCTACATCGATCTCGGGGCCCTGCACGCCTACCTGCGTAATGAACTGTAGCTTAACGCGGTTGGCGCGCGTCCAGGCGACCCATACGCCGCCACCCTTGGCGGCCGCCATGCGCGGCACCTTGCGGTAGAGGTGGAAGGCGTTGGCGTCAATCGTGATCAGGCTGGTGGTGGGTCTCTGCAGTCCCCCGTTGGCAGGATTCCAGATGTTCATCACAAAGCCCTGATCCCATACGCAGGCGATATAACCAATCTCGGGGTTCTCGGAGTCGCCGACGACACCCGGATGGATCTCATCCGGACCCAGATTGTAGGTGGGGTAGTGGGCCCACACAATCGGGCTACCGGTGCGGGCTGAGTTGTTGTACGAGGATGGGTTGCTGGGAGAGCCAGCCTGACACCCATGCGTGACGGCGCCGCCGGCGCGCTGTGCCAGGTCGTAATCGTGCTGCTCGCCGCTCTGGCCAATCTGAAGGTATTGTTCGCCCAGATTTTCGCCCGACGTGCCCACAGCGCGTCCGTAGCCGTCACCGGTGTAGATGTAGCAGCGGCCGGGGAGGGTATCATCTACACCTAGCGAACCGTTAATCCATCCGTCCTGCGGGCCAATGTGTTGCTCGGGCAGCATGATCAGCGTGAGGTCGTTCAGCACATTGTTAACGGTCCAAAGCCCGGTCCCGCTGACCTGCAGATTCCCGGCGGTGAAGTAGTGCGAAATAACCCAGAGGCGGTCCTGCTTGTCAATCTTGAGCTGTGGCCGATGCGCGTTGTTGGCAACCGAATGCTCCGGCATCTGGGCCTGAGTCCATTGGTTCGCACCAATGCGGTGCGACATATAGAGCGTGTTTCCGAAGAAACCGAAGTCGCTGGCGACATGCGCCAGGCCCGCAGAATCGATCCCGATACTGATGCCCTCCGCACGGACGGATCCAAAGGTCTCCGCAATCGCCGTCTTGGCGGCCAGATTCTCCGTCGTCAGGTTTGGAATATCCTGCGCATAGCAGATACCCGCCGACAGCAACACCCCCGTTAACAGCACTAGCACTTTTCTCATCTTTGATTCTCCTTGCTACATTAATGCCAACCAGAACGCCTTCAACCTTAAACCACTATTGAGTCCAGAACAGTACCAGATGATTCTGTTCAGGTCAATACTGGGTCTCCTCTTTCACAGCCTGCCAACCCGATGATAGGGAAAGGCGCGCGTGTGCCCCTTAGAATTTAAGCAAGTACTATGCCATGCCCCTACCGTGCCGGGCGGGAGCTCACTACTCGGACTCTGAGCTCTCGACGTCCTTCTTGCGCGGAAAGAAGAAGATAGCCCCCACGACTACCACGATCACGGCGATGATGCTGAAGTTGATGCGGTCCTGCTTCTGATTTTTCACCCGCTCCAGATATTCGGGAGACTCTTTGAGTGCCCCCTGCAGCCAGGCGGCATCCTTTCCCCCCTCGGTCAGGTAAGGCACGAAGTTGGCCATGCCGCTGGGATCAACCGGTCGTTTGAGTATCTTCTCATAGGCCCGCGTCACCACATCGTGGGCCTGATCTATAGACATCTTTGAGGTCTTCGCCCCGTCCTTCCCGAAGGAGAATCCCGCGGAGAGGCACATCAGCAGAATGCCCAACAGGTATATGCATCCGGATCGGCTTTTCATGGAACGTCTCACTTAATACTGTGGTTTGTGATGGGTGAAATGCTAGCATGGCGGCGGTTGTGATAACAAGACAAAGCGCAGATTCCTGGCGTATCCCGGGCTTCTGCAAGGCGTGTTAAGAGGGGCAGGAGACATGTGGTTGAGGTTGGCCGGCATTGGCTTCTGGTTGCTCACGATCGTGGTGGTACTGCGCTTGGTCTACCTCCCCGGCAGAGGGAGGCCGACGAAGGGCCGCCCCGTGATGTGGCTGGTCCTGCTCGCCTTGGCGTGCGCCATTCTGTTTCGTCCCCATGAGAATATCCTAGGTGGGCACGACGCGGCGGCGTACCTGAACCTGGGGGCACGCGCGGGCTATGCTCCAACCCTCGGTTTCACGGATGAGTTGATGGGGCAACTGCCCGCTCAGGCACGTGCCGACTTCCTCTACTACGGGCACACCCGTCCCTACCTCTCTAAATACGCCTGTGGCAGCGTCAAAGACCTGGCGCAAGCGCGACACGGCCCATGGTTTCAGGTGGCCCCCACCCTGGTGCTCAGTATCGCCAGCTGGTTGGGCGGACCCTCTCTGGCGCTCTACGTCATCCCGCTATTCGCGCTCTTTGTTGCCTTGGCACTGCGTGCCCTTGCCGCCTCTCTTATTGATCACCCCTGGGCTGGACCGCTCGCCTTTCTGTTCTACCTATCTCAACCGCTCGTGGCCTGGCATGGTCGCTGTGTGCGGCCCGAGGTGATCGCCTCGTTCCTCATCGTGGCGGGAGGGGTGTTGCTGCTGCATGCGGGCAGGCGGGCGCGCTGGCGACGCACGCCGGATCTTCTGCTGGGTGCCATCTGCCTCTCCCTGGCGCCCTGTTTCCATATCACGGCGTGGATGGTGTTGCTGCCAGTCGCATTCCTCGTGGGCTGTGCGCTCCTGGCTGGCCGTGATGATTTTCTGCTCTATCCGATCATCCAGTACGCCGGTCTGGCCCTTTTCGTGTGGCAGACCTTCACGCTGGCCGATCCCTATAGTCTGACTCGGCTGATCCGCCCCTGCCTGACGCCCCTCTACACGGTGCTCCTGCCCATCGCGGCGGTTGGGGTACTGTTCGCACTCGGCCTCTGGGCAAAACGTACCGCGATTTGGCCCCGCATGGCGGCGCGCGTGAAGGGGCCGCGTCTGTTCCCACCGCTCCTGGCGGGAGCGATCCTCGTGGCCACCACGGTCTGCATGGTCTGGGCCCGCGCCTCTCGCCCGGTCATATCCGTTGAGCCCGCCACCCGTTATTTGTATCGAACCGACCTCCTCGCCGTCGCCAATATGGTGTCCACACCCACGCTGCTTCTTGGGCTCGTCGGCCTCCTCGCCCTGGCGCTCAAGCGGAAGCGTTATCCGCTGTACAGCTGGGCGGTTCTGATCGCCTTGGTGCCGGCCTCGTTGACCATTGGTAATCTCTACGACTTCTTTATGACCCGCTACATGTTGGTTGCCCTGCTTCCACTTCTGGCCCTCAGCCTGACCGCTTGCGTGGCCCTGGTGCCAGCGCGAAGCCATCTGACGCGCGCGCTCCTGCTCGCGGCCAGCGTGCTGGTCCTGGCGGTCAATTTGCATGGGCGGACCCATCTGATCACACGGACGGAGTACAAGGGGCTCACACACTACCTCGCGCAGGTCACGAGACCCATCAAGGCGGACGGTGGCATCATGCTCGCTGAGTATCCGCAACTGGCCGCCCCGATGGACCTCGCATTTGCGGTGCCCACCCTGGCACTGCATAACGAACGGGATCGCGATTATCAGCGCGCCCTGGCGGGCTGGCGCCTGATCATGCAGCGCGCTCCATCGCGGGCGGCCTATTTCGTGACCCCGTTCGAGAACCCTCCCTACGATGAGCATATCCGGTTCGACTACGTCGATGCCTCGGACTACATGGGCTATAGGCTACTGGATAACTACTGGGAACTCCCGTACAAGACAGCGCCCTGGGGCTGTCGGCTTACCCGTTATCGTATGACGCTTCGTGACGAGAGCGCCGCGCCGTCTCCCTCGGACTTTCCCTATACGGTCACCTTTGACGCCGGCAATATGGGGGCATCAAATTTTGGACAGGTCGAGGAATTCGAGATGACGGCGACCGGCCGATGGGTTACGCCTGGTCACGATCTCGACATGCCGCTGGCCACAACAGCGGCTCTGCCGGGTCCTGCGGTGGTATGGGTGATTGCCCTGCATCCCAAAGGTGTGTCATCATCCGCGCTGACGGTACGATTGGGATCAGGCAGCGTGCCGACTCGTGCCACGCGCTTGCGCGGTGCCTGGTGGCTGTACCGGGCTGAACTACCGGGTGAGTGGGATGCCACTCCGGCGCTTGCGCTACAGACGGCCGCCCCGTTGCTGGTTTCCACCGTGCGGCTCGTCAACGGCCGGCAGGTGCAGTCTCTCTTCGACGGCTGGGCCTTAACGGAGCGCGATCAGGAGTCCGCCGGTGAGGTGCGAACACGGTGGGCACCCCCGGGTGCCACGGTGCGACTGCCCGCGGCGGGGCGGGACGAGTGCTATGCCTGTGTGCTGCTAGCCGGGCCCGAAGAGTTGGCGGATGAACTGATGGTGCGGGTCACTACGCCGCAGGGCGCCGGCACGCCCCATCGCATTGCAACCGGTATATGGTTTTGGGACGTGTGGGCTGTGACGCCGCCCCCCCGCGGCAACAGTATGCAACTTGAGGTCGAGGCCGAAACCCTCGATGGTGCGAAGACACCGCTCATTCTTGAATCGATCGTCGTGCTGAACGATAGCGGGGCCACGTGATGTATGTGAGGAGACGCCATGGGTGAAGCCGGGAAAAACGGAGCGCCCCTGCGTATTGCGCTGGTCCTGCGCGGCATAGAGGAGCGGCAGGGCACGGGTGTCTATACGCGCAACCTGACGGATGAGCTGCTCGCCATGGATCGTAAGAACGAGTATGTGTTGTTCTATAGTAATCCCGACCTGCTGGGGCACTATAGTCAGTATGACAACGTGACCGAACGCGTCCTGCGTGCGCCCGGTAAGCTGCTGTGGGATCAGATCGCGGTTCCGCTGGCGGCAGCCCAAGAGGGGGTCGACCTCATCTTTCACCCGAAATTTACCGTTCCACTGCTTTCACGCCGGCCGACGGTGATGACCATCCATGGCTCCACATGGTTTGTCCACCCGGAGCTCTATACCCGTGCGGCCATCGCCTATATCAAGCTCTTCATGCCGCTCTACTGCCGCAAAGCCCGCTACATCATCTCCAATTCGGATCTCACCTCGGGTGACTTCATCCGATTGGTGAATGTCCCGCCGGCCAAGGTTCAGACCATCCACCTGGGCTGCAACAAGGAGTTCCATGCGATCACGGACCGGGTGCATCTGGAGGATGTGCGCCGGCGCTATGCGCTGCCCGAAAAGTTCATTCTTGCTGTCAGCCGGTATGATCCGCGCAAGAACTTCAAAAACATGATTGCCGCGTTCAGAGCGCTGCGGCAGCGCATTCCCTGCAAGCTGGTGGTGACGGGATTGCGCTGTGAGAAATATCGTGAGGAATACGCGCTGGATGCTGACGGGACGGCCGATGACGTCCAGTTTCTTGGATGGATCGAGCATGACGACCTGCCGGCCATCTACAATCTGGCTCACTGCATGTTCTTTCCTTCGGTCTACGAAGAATTTGGTATCCCGTCGTGCGAAGCAATGGCCTGCGGCTGTCCGCCCGTGATCTCGAAAACCGGCGCCCTTCCCGAAATCGCCGCGGACGCCGGGGTGCTGGTTGACCCCTTCGATCCCGACGACATGGCCACTGCTCTGGAGCGGATCTGGACAGACGACGCCTTCCGCGCCGAACACGCCCGGCGCAGCTTGGAGCGGGCCAAGGCCTTCACGTGGCGCGGCTGTGCCGAAAAGACCCTGAAGGTGTTTGAGGGCGTGATGAGTGGAGCACTTCCCCCTCATGACTGAATCAGCCGGTAACGCTGCGACACGTCATACGTTGCGGTCGGTCTCGCTGGGCACGTTTTGGCGCCTGCTGCGCTATCCCTTTGTCATTTTGGCCGCCCTCATCATTCCCCGGATGATGGGCGAGGCCTCTTACGGTCGCTACGCCTATTTCATGTCGGCCTATCTCTCCCTTGATATCCTGACGGATGTGGGCGTCACCCAGATGTTCGGACGCTTCATTCCTGAGCTACGTAAAGAAGGCGATGCCGCGCTGGGTCGCTTCCTGCGGTTGATGCTGCTTTACGGAATGGCGGTCACGTTGGGCGTGATCGCCTTCGTTGCGGCTCCGGTGTGTCTGCTGCGGCAGGTCGGGTTTGCTCCCTCGTGGTGGATCATTCTTTGCCTGTTGCTCATCATCACGAAGCTGGAAGGGACACTCTTTGCCTTCCTGTACGGCCTGAACCAGATCGGCCGCTATTCCATGAAGGAGCTGCTGCGCAGCGCATCCACACTGATTCTCGTGGTGGTCGGCTATCTGCTGTTCGGCATGAACGGCGCCCTGTGGGCGCTGGTCCTGAACGAGGTGGTTCTGCTTCTCGTCGCACTGTTGTGGACGCGGCAGTACGTGTTCGGCCGCGTGGGCTTGCGCATGCCCGCGGCGGTGGGCGCCTACCTGCTCTTCGGCCTGCGCTTCTTTGTGCCCATGTTTCTGTTCGGCTGGCTGCAGCGCAGCGGCCCGCTCTTTATCAAAGCGTTCTCGACCGGCTACGAAGGGGTGGCCCATTTTGACGTGGCGAATCAGTTTGTGCTGTTGACCACCATGTTTCTTGGGGTGATCATCATGACCCTCCTTCCGCATATGGTCTCGCTACATGCCGACCGCGAGTGGCCGACCGTCGTGACATGGCATCGTACGGCCATGACGTTCTGTGGCGTGGTGATTGTCTTGGCCTTCCTGGCCTTGGCCACGGTGGGCCGTCATATTATCCAGCTCTGGCTGGGCGGGTCTTTCGCGGATGCGGTCACGATCAACGCCCTGATTCTCTGCCTGGCGCTGGCCCCCATCATGGTCATTTATGTGGGCATGAACCTCTGCGTGCTCCACAAAGAGCCGATGTCGTACACATGGGGTGTGCTGGCGGGAGTCGTGGTCATGGCTGGTGTATCGGCCTGGCTTGTACCGGACATGGGTGCGCGCGGGTGTGCCTGGGCCTCGGTGTGCGGCTACGTGGTTCCGGCGCTGGTGCTCATCAGGAAGTACTGGTCCGACTATGCGTCCATACTCGCCGAGTTCGTGAAGGCCCTTGCCCTGGGGTGCTGCTATATCCCGCTGCTGGCCCTCAAAACAGGGCTGTTGGCCTCCTGTGGCCTCTTGGCCGCCGCGCTTGCCAGCTACGTGCTGCTGTTGGCCGTGCTGAAGATTTTCAGCCCGATGGATAGCGTGCGGCTATGGAAGGCCATGCGGTAGCTCCCTCCGAAGCCGAGTCACCACTAATCACTGACCGCGGCCCCCGGCAACCAGCCCTGCTGTTCAAAATAGGCTTCCAGGTGTTTGGCCAGGACCGAGTGTCCGGTCGCCGGCGGATGCATGAAGTAGATGTTGTACGCCTCGGGATAGGTTCCTACCGGAATCTCATCCCATAGGTTGTAGTAGGGCACACCGACCTGCTGGCAGAGGCCGACGGCGATGGCATTCATGGGGCCAAAGACCACCACCTTGAAGTGGTGCTCCTGCGCCATGGCCATGAGGGCTTGAAAGGCCAGAGTGACCCCCTCCTCCTCCGTGCCCGCTATGACACTCGGATCGACCAGATCGGGCGGCACTTCGGTAAAGAGCTCGACCTCCTGCTGGGCCTCGTTCCAGAAATTGGAGCGATTGAACAGGAGCTCACGCAGGTACGATATATCTTTGCGGTCAAAGGTCTTTGGCTGGAGTAGGAAGAACGGTACGCCGTAGTCGTTGTCACACCAACCCACCACCACGATATCGGGCGCGAAGGCCAGCCCGCGGTCCTTCAGCATCTCGACTTCCTGCTGTGTGTTGTAGCCCGGAATCCCAAAATTCAGGACCTCGTACCTGGCGTCGCTGCGCCGGTTGAGATTCGTCTCCAGAACGTTCATGTAGTCTTCGCCCTGCTCGACGTCCCAGCCGAACATGCCGGAGTCGCCTATGCCGACGACGCGCACGACCCCCGCCGGCTTCGCCTCGCTATAGTCGTGATCGTCACGCATGCAGCGGTCGTTGGTGCGCAGACTCTTGTTTCCAAAGACCATATCGAGGTTGGGCATCAGCTCGTAGACCAGCTTCTTATTGCGACTGAGCCGTACAATCGCCGCGAGCGGGTGAAAGGTCTTGGTATTGATGACCTTGCCGTCCTCGATCTCCTGTAGGGCGCTCAGGGAGCTGCCCGATTCGCTCTGCGAGTTGCGCAGGATGACCCGCAGGGCTACCTCCGCAACGGCTAGGCTGACGGCCAAACTAATGCCGCCCAAAACGAGTTTCCCGATTAGAACCGGCCAGGCAATGCTGCTCATACGCCACTCATGGCGTGCGCAGTACGCCAGGGCAAAGGAGAGGGCGGCGCCAGAGGCGATGAGCGTCGCGCCAAGCCCGGGTCGCAGATGGCTCGTGCCCCTCCATATCATGAGGCCGATGAGCAGGAGGCCCACGAGCCCCGCCAGCATGAACAGACGTTGGACTAACTTGTTCATGGTCTCTGCCTTTTCACTGCGCGGCCGGGTTCACGGCGGCGGCCTACCCGCCTCTAATCCCTCGGCAGGAAGAACGGCGCGATGGCATAGATGACGGTCGCTACCAGGAAGACCGTGGTAAATCCAAAGGTCATGGCGATGATCACACTCAACGCCGTGGCTATCACGGTGAAGTAGCCGTTGACAGCCCAGGCCCACGGAATCAGTGGACTGTCGAGGCTCTTCAGATAGCGAATGCCGCTCGGCATGGGCATGCCCATCAGGAAACCGGCCCCGCCGGTGAGCAGGAGCGCAATGATCACGCGCAGGGGCAGCGCACTGCCCAGGAACATCTGCGTGACCGGGTCGATCAGGAAATTGAGGATGAGGACCGAGCCCGCCACGGCCAGCAGGAGGTTGCGGATGTTTGTGAACTTCGGCGCGATGCGTCCGGAGAAGAGGCTTCCCAGGCCGCTCGATACCAGCAGACTGCAGATCACTGCCGCGATGCTGTAGACCGGGGCCCCCAGGAAGAGGACCAGCCGCTGAATCAGGCATATCTCCACGAACATGAAGCCCAGTCCCAGACAGGCGAAATACCCAACCGTGCGTGCCCGGCCTTTGAGGGCATGACGCAGTCTGCGTGTGGAGAAGATGGGAACACCGAAGAACACGGTCGCCATAATCGCCCCGCCGAAAAGGACCATCAGCGGCGGTACGTCGCCTTGCGGGACGCGGCGATGGAAGCGGCCTTCATGCTCGATATGCAGAATCTCAGGGGGCAGTAGTGTCAGCTTTTCGCGCTCAACGTCCTTGGCCCCCAGAACCTTCATGCGGTTGAAAAACGGCTTGTTGTCGGTCGTGGGGCTGAAGTCGAAGCACCCCACGCGGTAGAACTCGCTGGGGTCGGCCGCCGTGGCGATCTTGTAGTAGAGGTTCTTCTCAAGATCAGGCAGTTTCTGGGTACGGTAGGGCGCGTACAGGATCTGGCGGTTGTGGGACCCGCCCTCGAAGAAGGCATAAAGCGTATCAATCTCCGCTTCCGTGAAGGCGCTTTTTTTGAGCATGAACGAGTTGATGACCCACTGCGGCCCCTCACAAACCACCAGGTGCTTCGCATACTCTTCCGGCTCCATGCCCATGCGACGGAACATCTCCACCGCGATCGAGAGCAGGCGGATCGAGCCGTAGCGGCTGATGCAGAGAATGCCATCGTCCGTCAGTTTGTCATAGAAGGATTTGAACGACTCCACCGTCAGCAGGTAGGTCTCGCTGAGGTTGAGCGCGCCGTTCTGGAACGCGATGGGCGTGAAGTTGTTGACCTGTTGGATGACATCGAACTTCCGGTCCGTCCGGCGCAGGTAGCTGCGGCCTTCATCCACCACCAGCTCGCTGTAGTCCCCGTCCGTGAAGAGTCCGCCAGCGTAGTCCTTATAGGTCTCCGTGACGAAGCGGGCGATGGTGGGGTCCATCTCGACGCCGATGACTTTGCGGGCACCGGCCATCAGGGCGTAAAGCGAATCCTCGCCGCCGGAGGTGCCTATCATGCAGACGGTGTGATTCGTCTTGGATAGGTGGGGCAGAATCTTGTAGTCGAGAATCTGGGTGGCCGCCGGTATGAGGATCGGCCGGGTGGCACGCATGGCCTCGTAGTCGCCATCGAACCGGCAGATCGAAGATTCATTCACGCCACCGGCGATCCAGACGCGCTTACGATCCGGGTCCATCGCGGCGATATCCACGCGCGAGAGCGCGCTCCATCCGGTATGTTCAATATTGCCGGCGGCCTCATCGTACACAAAGGTACGCTTGGCCACATGGACGGTGAGGGGAATCTGATCCTTGACGTTTGGAATCCACAGGAGCAGCGCCAGGAGGGCGGCGATGCTGCCCGCCCCGAACACGACCCATTTTGCTTTGGAGCGCGGCGCCTCTCCCAGGAGGAAGAGCAGGGCGGCCACCAACGTGAGCACTGCGCAGAGCGCCACGATGCCCTGCGGGTGATATTTCTGGATAAGAAAGACCAGCGCCAGACTGCCCAATCCGGCACCGACCAGGTCGGCGAAGTAATAGACGTTGGCTTTCTCGCCGCGGTTGTCGAGCAGATAGGTGACGATGAGGCCGAAGAACGTGAACGGGGTGGCCAGTACCACAAAGACCTTCAGCAGGTTCATGGTCTCCTGGCCCCAGCCATCGGGTGCGTTGGGGAGATGGATCGGGATACGATTGATCAGTAGCAGACCGGTGAACATCGTGATGCCGCAGGCGGCCGCGGAGATCGTCAGAAAGGTCGTGGCGTTGATTTGGAGCAGCTTGGGCCAGCGCATCAACAGGATGCCGCTGAATCCAATACCCAGAATGGCAATGCTGATGATCAGATACGCGTAATTCGACCATACGGTGAACTCGAAAATTCGCGTGAGCGTGATCTCAAACAGAAGGGTTGTGAATCCGGCGACAAAAAGTCCCGCCAACTCGTTCCAGCGTCGTTGCATTGTGATATCTCCTCGATCCTTGTTTCGGGTCCGCTGCCGCAGCGTGGGCAGCCCTCTCTACGTATGGGTATCCTGCCGTGCGCCCAAACAACATTCACGTCGTCCGAGCAGAGGCCGGGAATTAAAAGAGCGTATAGATAAAGGGGGCGGCTGACTGTCCTGCAACCACGAGGAAGGCGAGAAGAAGCAAGACGAGGACCACAGGGATAATCCACCACGCCTTATTGTGCCAGGCGAACTCCCCAAATTCCTTCAACAAAATGCCAATATGTTTCAAAAAACGCACGCCACGTCTCCTCTGTTAGAGCGTATAGATAAAGGGGGCAGCTGTCTGACCTGCAACCACTAGAAAGGCGAGGAGAAGCAGGATGAGGACCACAGGGATAATCCACCATGCCTTGTTGTGCCACGCGAACTCCCCGAACTCCTTGAGTAAAATGCCGAGATGTTTCAAAAACCGCACGCCACTTCTCCTCTATTTGTGCGGTAAGCTACCGTACAAAGGGTTACTCCTGCGAGTCCTTTTTTGGGTCAGGTGTGGTTGCAGACCTCCGGCGGACCCTCTCTGCACGGTTTACGATGTTGACATGGAGAGGTCTTGAAGTGGTATGGTGCCCGGAATGCCACCACGCGTCTTTTATGGGCCATCTATGTCGTAACCACAACTCGGGCAGACTATTACAGATGAAGCGTAACCCTGATCGATCACCTCTTATAACCGTCTTGCGGTGGACTAGCTATCTGCTGCCGGGCGATTTCCTGAAAACGTTCTTCTATCTGCATTGTGTGGCGGCACCTCGCCGCATCCTGCACAAGCTGACCAGCAGCTTCTATCGCATGGACCCGCTCTACCAGGTGCTCTCCGAGTTCAAGCGGGATTTCAATGGCCCATTCTCCATCCTTGAGTTCGGCACGGCGAGTGGCTATTCGTCCGCCAAGATGCTCTATGCGACGCGCTACCTGCATATGGAGGACGACGTCGTCATCCATGCCTTTGACTCTTTCCAGGGACTGCCGCCGGTCCCGGGGAAGGAGGATAAAGGCATTGTCTCCAGTGACTGGCAGGAGGGGCAGTATCGCGGCGACTACGAGCGACTGTGTGCCTATGTGGAGAGCAAGGGCTACAAGAACCACCGCATTCACAAGGGCTATTTCGAGGAAACCCTGACCCCCGAGCTGCTCGAGGAGATCAAACCCACCCGTCCGATCTTCGTCTGGGTGGACTGCGACTACTACGAGGGCACCCGCCACCTGTTCGAGTGGCTGCTGCCTATTCTTCCCAGCGGCTGCGTCTTCTACTTCGACGACTTTGAGTTCAACTACGGCTCGCGGCTGACTGGGGAGGCTCGCCTGGTACACGAAGTGAACCAGGGCGCGTTCGGCGACAATGTCGAGCTGATGCACGACCGCTCGCTCTCACTCGATTCTGATCGGGTCTACCGCTTCATGCGCCTGGCAGACGATCAGGTCCGCTATGACCGCAAGCCTTCACCGGCCTGGGAAGGCACGCCGCGCCCAATCGGAAACGGCTCGCCGCTGCCATAGCGGCTACTTCCCATCCATCCACGCCTTGATCTGAAGCGCCGACTGGCGATAGCCTTCCGGGTTGAGGTGCTGGTCTTCGACATCGTACAGACGACCCGGATCCCCCTCTGCGGCGAAGAGGGTGTGCAGGTTCAGGCAGTCAATCCGTTCCTCATGACAGAGGGTTTCCACCAGATCTTCGGTCACAAAGTATCGGGCTTCCGGGATCCCATGTTGAGCGAAGAAGGCCGCGTCGAGGTAGGGTTCGATGGGGGGGATTACAACCACCAGCAGTGCGATGTCATGCGCGGCCAGCGTATCGCGATAGGCACCCAGCACCCCACGCATGACGTTGGTCATGTGTCGAGAGCGGGCTGAGGCCGGTTGCGTGATCAGTTCCACGTCGTAATTGTCATAGAAAAAGGTGCGATAGATGTCGATGAAGCGCGATGGCCGCGAGGTGCGCCCGCTGACCACGAGGTCCCAAAGCAATGCGGTTTGAAAGCGCGGCATCTGCTGGGCCAGGCTGTTCTTGGGGGTCAAAATCAGCTTGCCCTCCGCATCCACATCAAAAATATCGTTCTTGTAGATATCCGCAAAATCGTTGGCCGGAAAGATGGAGAGCACCACGACGTCGGGCTTGAGGTCTAAGCCGTCCTGCTGGAGCTGAACGTAGGATTGATCGGGTCCATAGGCCACGACCCCCATGTTGACGACCTGGTAGCGGTTCGAGAGCGCTTGCTCCAAATAGGCCGCTGTCGTTTGCTCGCAGTCGACATTGGAGCCGAACGTGAAGGAATCCCCCAGCATGAGGATCGTCTTGGCTCCCTTCTGTATCTCTTTGGCGCCCAGGGCGGTCAGGCGCTGACCATAACGCCCGATATCCGCCCGGCAGCGCGGGCGCGGACGGAACAGCCGCTCGTTGTCCATCTGGTAGGTAATGCCTTGCATATCGAACGCGGGATTGATGAGGCGCTTGCGCACCATCAGCTCCAGCCCCCCCACAAGCATGAGCGCGCAGATGAGGGTCCAGATGATGAGAAGAATAGTCTTTTTCATGGTGTGCTCCTGTGGTCGATTCCTCTCAGGGGTGCAAGCGCTTCACTGCCCGATGCCCGGTCATTCTGCCACGCGCGCAATCTTTACATCCCGCAGCATGATATCGTGTTGTCGCAGATAGTCGAAGGAGAGGCGCAGGGGGAGGCTGCCCGGGGAGGTCTCAAAGCGGCAGCGCGCCTCCGCCCCGGCCACGACGGCGCAGGACTGCGTGGCGACGACGCCCCCGGCGACGTTCCATGTGCCCAGGCGCGTACCGACTGGCGCGTCCGTTGAAAAACGAAGTGTGGCGCTATAGTGGCCTGCCGCCAGGGGGAGCATGGGGCCGTAGAAGATCTCGCCGTGCGGCTCGCTCTCGGCACGCAGTACCACCGCGTTGTGCGCCAGGTCGGTGTAGCCGGCATGGAAGAACAGGGGAGGCGCCAGCGAGAAGGATTCCCCGACCGCCACGCGCGGCAGCTGGCCGGCCGTCACCAGGAGCACATCCGCCTCCACGTGACCGCTCTGGCCGCCCAGGGTAATGGTGGTGGCGCTGTCATCACGGACCGGACAGGGGATGCGCTCCCACCGCCAGTCCGGATCGTGAACGACCACATCATTCGTGGTTATCTCTCCTGAGGCGTCTTGTAGCTCCAGGCGGAGGCTGCCGTTGCCTCGCACACGCAGGAGCAGCGCCGTGTCGTGGCTTTGCCACAGCATGATCGGGCCGATCATGGCCGTGGGGCCCTGCGGGGGCAGCGAGAGTAGATGGTCGCCGCTGGCACCCTCCTCCCGCACGACTGCGGAGGGATCCGATTGGAAGTGCTCGATCTCAAATGAGGAGTAGCGGCTCGGGAAGAAGAGCGGCCAATCGGGCAGAGCGGGCAGGACGGTGCGAGGAGTCTTGAGCAGCTTAAACGCCCAGATATTCTCATCCTGTTTGAGCAGTTCCAGGCGCGGATGTATCAGAAGCCGGTGGAGCGTGAAGGCGACGGCATAGGAGCTGACCTGCTCAGGAAAGGCATCTTCGTGCAGGATGATGTACTCGATTCCGCGTCGCTCCATATCCTCAATCTGTGGGGCGGCGAGTCGCCCCACATTGGCGGGATCGTGCAACAGGGCGACCTTCTCACTGTACCCCATGGGGGGCACGGGTGCGTAGCCGTTCAGCATGCGAATGTGATAGAGCGAGACATAGTGTTCGTAGAGCGAGGACCACGATGAATCGCCCGGCCAAATCGGGAGCACCAGGGCGCGGGGGGCGTCTTTTGCATCGGCGGCCACGGCGGCGTAGGCCCCCTGTTCACGGTCGAGCAGGCAGACCCCCGGCTTGATCTGGCTGTTGTAGTCAAGCATGGTGGCCAGCAGCACCACGCTGCCAGCCGTCAGGAGCGCCCGCCGCCGTCCGAGCAGGTCGGCCAGCGATTCCAGCGATAGCAGGGCCAGCACGGCGAGGAGCGGGGGCAGGATGATTAGAATCTTAAGGGGCTGCCGAATCAGCGCATAAGGGGAGACCAACCGTCGCACCAGTTCCATGAAGTAGCCATCAAAGGGGCCGCGCGTTCCGAGGGCCAGGATGACGATGCCGCTGACGCTCAGCACCAGCAGCACGTGGGCGAGGGTCCGTCGCCACTGTCTCACGGGATCGTAGCGGCATGACACCAGTTGCGCCAGCAGGCCGACCAGTAGCAGGACCGGGAGCACGAGTCCGAGATAGAGCGCGTGGTCGGCGCCTGCCCCGCCCCGCGCCACCAGCCCGCGCGGCCAAGGCGAGCAGAGCGCGACCTCCATCCAGCTACGCCCGTGCGTGCCCATGCTGTCGACGATGTCGCCTTGCGCGGCTCGGCCCGCGAGCATCAGGCCGCCCAGCACGAGCACAACAGGCAGACAGGCCACGATCATGCGCCCCCACCATCGGCGGTTGCGCCACGGTGGTGTATCAGGACGGAGCAGGAGGACGACGAGGCCCCATACCGGTGCAATCAGCACGACAAAGAAGAAGACATGTGAATCGTTCAGATAGGCCAGGAAGAGCGCCATGCCTGCGACGAGACCCCCCCACATTTTCTCACGCCGTATGGCCGCATCCAGCCCCAGCATGAAGAGGGGGACCCACGTCATGGCCAGTCCCGTTGGACTGCCACCGCAGAGGACCGACCAGCGGTAGGGCAAGGCGATCGCCAGCAGCGCCGCGAGGAGCGTCCACACAACCGGCTGCCCGCGCGAGCGGAGCAGCGTCCAGGTAAACAGGAGCGTGAGCCAGAGAGAGAGAAGACCGGTCAGATTCCATGCCAGCGCCCGCCCGGCGAGCGTGTAGACAGGGGTAAAGAAGAGGGAGAGCGGAAAATCATCGGTGGCCCCGCAGCGGCGTTCTTCGTCGTCGCCCGCATTAAATTCGTAGAGGTTATAGTAGAAGGGGGTCTGGCCGGTCGCCACATCTGCGAAGAGCCAGTAGCTGTATAGCAGTTGCAGGTGATCGCCCTGCACCATGCGGCGCGTGGTTTCGTGCTCCACCCGCGTCGGTGTGCTGGGTATTCCATCGTTCATGTAGCGTGGCAGCGGCCAGGAGAAACAAAGCCACAACAGGAGCGTGGCCCCCAGCGTGAGCCCCGCCGTCTTGGCTGCCCTGAAGCTGTTCATGGTCATCCCCCGGCTATGCTCTCCGACACGATTCGAGAAGGTCTACGTAGAGGCCTGCCACGATCTTCCACGTATAGCGGGCATGCACGCTTGCGACGCCGCGTGCTCCGATGGCGGCGCGCAGTTCGGCGTCGCCCAGCAGGCGCAGCAGGGCATCCTCCAGCTGTACGGTATGGCCCGCTTCCACAATCAGACCGTTGTCGCCGTCGGTTAGTATGTCTTTGATCCCTCCGATCGGTGTGCTGATCGCCGCCAGACCGCAGGCCATCCCTTCGATCAGAGAGATTCCAAACGCTTCGTTCTCGGTTGGGAAGGCCAGGATGTCAGAGGTCTGCAGGTACTCCTCAACGTGGTCGATGGCGCCGGTGAAGCGGACACAGTCGGTGAGGCCGTGGTCTCGGACCAGCGTCTGTAACTCCGCTTCGCAGTTGCAGACATCGGCGCTGCCCTCACCCACAAATACGAGAGTTGCCGTCGGGTGGGCGGCGTGGATGCGCGTCCATGCCCGGGCCAGGGAGAGGACCCCTTTGTATGAGACCAGCCTTCCCGTATAGGTCACGATCAAGCTCTCCAAGGGGAGGCCCAAGCGCTCCCGCAATTGGTGCTTGGTGGCGGAGTCGACCTCGGAGAAGCGCTCCACGTTCACTGTCTGAGGAATCAGATGAATCAAATCGGCCCTGACACCCCCTGCGATGAATTCGGCCGTCATATCAGAGGACATGCTGACAAACGCTGTGGCCTTGGCCAGCAGTCGATTGCGCAGGCGCATGACTGTTCTGACCAGTGCTCCGGCAGGATTCAGACCTGCCCGCTTCAGGCCGGTGCCAAAGAACCCCCCGGACATTTCGCCTGAACTCTCGGCTTTCAGAATACAGGGCTTGCGCAGGAGACGCCCCATGAGTACGGCGGTCAATCCCAGCGCTCTGAAGCCCGGTACAAATATGATGTCGAACTCTTTGCGTTTGGCGATCAGCAGCGGAATGCAGGTCAGACACATGGCCCAGCGCAGGCGGGTGCTCGAACCGGCTGGCCCACAGCGCCAGACCGGTGCACCGTCGACGAGCTCATGGCGCGGCGTGTCGCGACTCGACCGGCGCGTCACAAAGACGACCTTGACCCCGGCTTCGTTCAGGGCGCCGGCCAGATTGCGGGCCTGGGTTTCCATACCCCCAACGACGGGGTAGTAGCTTTCAATAAGAGTGCAGACCGTGAGGGGTGGACGTTGCGCTTCGCTCATAGACTTCCTGTCGTCACGGGGCGTCAGGATGCTGAAGCCGCCTGTTCCTCCGCTGCAATATGGTCGCGTACACGCTCCAGAATGTCCTGCAGCATGAGGGTGGGCTTCCACCCGATCAACTGCTCCACGCGCGTGGTGTCGGGGACGCGGCGCGCCATGTCCTCGAAGCCTGGCGCATAGGCTTGATCGTAGGGGATGTATTGAATGGGGGAGCTACTTCCCGTCACCGCCACAACGCGTTCGGCCAGGGCCCCGATTGAAATTTCCTCCTGCCCCCCGATATTAAACACCCGGTTGGTTGCCTCGGGGTGGACCGAGAGCAACTCGACGGCGCGTATCACATCACTCACATCGCAGAAGCAGCGCTGCTGCGTGCCATCGCCGTACACGGAGATCGGTGCCCCTCTGACCGCTTGGCGCACGAAGCGCGGCACCACCATGCCGTACTGGCCGGACTGACGTGGTCCAACCGTATTAAAAAAGCGAACAACAATCGCGGGCAGATCGTACTCGTGGCAGTAGGCCAGGGCCAGAAACTCATCGACCATCTTGCTGGCCGCATAGCTCCAGCGGTTGCGGCAGCTCGGTCCCAGCAGCACATCGTCATCCTCGCTGAAGGGAATACGCGCGCCCTTGCCATAGACTTCAGAGGTGCTGGCTACGAGGACCCGGCAGCCGTAGCGCAAGGCGGCCTGGAGCACCGCCTCGGTGCCCGCCACGTTGTTGTGAATGGTTTCGACCGGGTTGCTGATAATGCGCTCGACGCCGACCGATGCCGCAAAATGGATGATGATATCCGATTGGGAGGCGAGGCGATCGAGGACCACCTCCGACATCACGTTATCGCGGCAGAACTCGAACAAGGGATTTCCCCGTAGCGGTTCGATGTTCGACATGAGCCCCGTGGACAGGTTGTCGAGGGCTAGCACGCGGTGTCCTTTTGACAGGAGCAGCTCGCAAAGGTGTGAGCCAATGAAGCCAGCCCCCCCAGTAACGAGGTAAGTCTGCGGTTGGGTGTCTAGCTCTTTCATGATGTCGTTTCCTTTGCTTCTTCTGAGAACGGTTCGTAGGCCACCCACTCGCTGCGTTTCTGCGCCATAAGAATGACACTCAAGAATTTCCCGCGGCCCTGGAACTCAACATGCAGATTGGCGCAGCGCTGCGTTTGCAGAATATGGAACAGTGTCTTAAGCGGATAGCAGTTCTTCTCCATGAGCGGATCGCCGAAGGGCTTGCGATAGAGCAGGTTGACCAGATTGTGAAAGAGGGGGACATGCTTGCGCAGGGCGCCCATGACCTTCACCGCCGTGGGGACGTCCCGGTAGTATGGCAACTGAATGGCTATAACCCCGTGATCGGCCAGTCGTGACACCAACGCGCTGAAGAGCTTCAGCCCGCGCTGCGGCGGGATGTGCTGAAAAACAAGGACGGCGTGGATGAAGTCCAGTTCGCCAGTCACGCGCGCGAGTGCGTCGTCACTCATGACCAACTGCGTATTGCTGACCTGGTTGCGTTCACAGACGCGCTTGGCCTCCTCGATCATCGACTCCGAGACATCCACCCCGATGGCAGATTCGGTGCGCTGGGCCATGGGAACCAGACAACGACCGACGCCGCAGCCAAAATCAAGACAGCGCTTGGGCGCGAACGACGGGTCGACGTGCTGTTTGATCAGGCTGTACATCGTGTCGATATGGTCGACCCCACTCTTGAAGAAGTCACGCAGTACCTCTTCGTTCAGGCGCCCTTCGCGAAAGCGATCCTGGCTGAGGACTCCGTAATAGGGGTCATCTTGTCCGAGTCGTTCCCACTCACGGTCGGAGTTTAAGAAGCTCATAATGTCTGTCCTGCCGCGTCCTGCGGCGGTTGATGGCGCTCCCGTGGGGGCTCGCCCACCAGGCCGTGACTGTACAGGTTGTCGAGTAGATACTCAGAAAAGAGCCGTTGGCCCAGTGACGAGAGATGGACATGATCCCACCACAAGAACCCAACGTCTGATTGTGTCAGCATATAGTCGTGCATCTCCACGAGGGGGACAGCGTTGCGCTGGGCCACGTCGCGCATAATGCGGTGGTTCGTGGGAAGGAAATCGCCTTCCTGTTCGATCGTGTTGGGTTCGGCGATCAGGATGATGGGGATCTCCTTCTCTTTGGCCAGCTTGACAAGCATGTCAAGATGGACACCGAAGGATTCATGATCAACATCATTATTGGAAAGATTAACCACGATCAGGTCGGGCTCCAAATGGATCCAGCTATCACGAAAGATGAAGTAGAGCGACTCGGCCACGAGACCGGAGAGTCCGCCGTTGACACATTCAAACCGTTTCTCCGTAGAGGTCTCTCTGTTCAGGCCTCGTTCAACGACCTTAACGATGGATTCTTCCAAGCGCATGGCACCAGCGCCCCATGTCTGTGACGTACCCAGAAAAAGAACGCGAAATGTACTGGCGGCCTTCTCGGGATAGCTGTCCAAAATCGCTTTGACTTGTGCTGCACGCATCTCGTTCTTGAAGCTCTCTTCGCGCATGGCAACCGCTACGTTGACGCCCGGGTTGGGGTAGCGCCGCGCCTGGACGCTGTCAATGAAGATGAAGAGGACGACTCCAACCACGGCTAGGCTGATATTGAGGGTCGAGACGCGCAGTAGCGCCGCCCGCACATCGCGCTTGAGCAGAGCCACGACCACGACCAGGATCAGGTTGAAGAGCAGGACGCTGGCCAGGGTCCACAGCCTGTTCTTGCGGGAGGACCGATTGGCACGGCCAAAGGATTCGTAGACCTGTGTCGTGGGCTTGAAGGTTCCTTCGATGGGGTTCTTGGAGCGAATCAGCACATTGTCAAGGAAGCTGCTGTTCATGCAGCCGCGAAATCCGACCAGCTGTTTCTCGGGAATAGAGATCGCCTTCTTGTAAATGGGCTTGCCCGCCAGTTCGGCCTCGAAACCACCAGGCACGAAGGAGAGCCGACAGGTATTCCACTCGTCAATACGCAGGTCGGGCAGGTCAAAGGGCTCGCGCGTAAGGAACCGCATGTCGGCGTCGGCCGTGAAGAACATGTTCGGGAAGTGGGGGTTGACACTGAAGCGCATCCCGGCGAAGCCGTCAGCGGTCTTATTAAAAATGACGCTGATATAGGCATTCGGCTCAAGCATGAAGTCGAATGAGAGATCCCCGACCGCCAAGCGGTCGCGGTAGATAACCTCCTGGAATCCGCACCATGCCCCAAGGTTCAATTGCTGCCCGGCGATGGACTGTGTCCCGTCGACAAAGCTATACGTGCCGTTCACGCCATTCTCAAGGAGCGTCTTGGTCGACAGCCAGTTCCCGTTGTTATCGAGATTGGCGTTGCGCGACAGTACCACTTTGGAGAGGCTGAAGGTCGCCAGTCCCACAGTGATCAGGAAAAGAATGATAATGCCTAAGCGGCTCTTGGGGTTTGCCCCCTGCTTCTGTGCTCTGTTTAAATCACTCTTCATAGTCAGCCCCGGCATGCCTCAAGGAATGCGAGCACACTGTCAGAAACGGTACTGAATTCCCAGTCCAATTAAAGTGGTACTTGCGGGATATCTGAAGAAGCCGTTGTCCAGGGTATCGCGCCGTTCGCCATTCGGATGCGCCTCGTCAAAAAAGAGCTGCGAGTTCTGCCAGTGGGCGTAGACCTCCATCTCGACGCACTTGAAAAAAGCTTCGAGGCTAAGCGTCTCGGTGAGGGCGATCTCGCAGCCCGCCATCATAAAGGTGCCGTATGCATCATCGGCCTCGAGGCGCTGCTGTCGGCCGTCGAACCATGTTTCCGGCGAGCCTGCGGCGAGCCACTCTGCGTAGACCTCGTCGTCCATGAGCACCGTCCATTGCTCCTCGGGGTTGAACCGGGCGGAGTAGTAGACGATGCCCGCTTGCACATAGGGCGTGAAGCGGGTGCGGTTGGCGTAGGCCGCGTAGAGTCCGAGATGAGGTCCCGAAAGGAAGAAGGAGCCATCACTGTGCCCGTCCCAGTAGGTGGAGGTCTTGGCCTTGAGATGGTCCCACCCCAGCTCGAGGCCCCAGTAGGGTGAGAGCTCCCATTGTACGTAGAGATCCGTCGGCAGATACCACTGCTCCGCGTCCAACTCGGTAATGCTGCCCATATAGGAAACGGCAAGCACTTCGTCCGCGCTAATCATGCCATCGGCGTTGCTGTCCTCGGGGATGCGGCTGTGGTCGTCCAGGGAGGTATAGCCCACTCGCAGGCCGACGCGCATGGGTTCCCACCAGTCTCCGCTCGTCCGTGTGTCGGTGCGGTATTCGGGGGTGGCCGTGGGAGGCGCGGCGTGCACGCCGCTCAATGGCAGATGCGCGAGCGCTGCGCCGATCAAAGCGAGGGCCATGCGGGTTCTGAGGGTAGCGGTCTTAGTCGTTGGCATACTGCTCTTCTTTCTTGTAGACGGTCGTTCCAATCATCACTGTGGTGGCGCGGGAGTCGTTGTGGATAGGGAGCACTTTGCCCGTTCTCCGATTGCGGATCCCCATGTAGACGCGGTATTCGCCTGGCGCCAGTGCCGTCGGCGTCATGCAGGCCAACGGAAAGAGCACCCCCTCGCTAGTCGTGGCCTGGTAAAGCGGGAACTGCATGGCGCTACCCAGCACACCGTTGGGGCCCTGTAGATCGAGAAACACGTCGTACTCGGTGAAGTGCCGGAAGGGAAAGCGGGTCAGGCGCATGGCGCAGCGGAACGCCTGCCAGTGCAAGTGCCCCGGCTGAATCGTGTCAGGTACCTGCAGGTCCACCAGCTGGACCCGGTTCCCGAATACCACGGCATCAACGCGGTCCCTCGGCGTGGGCGGCAGATCGGCGGGGAAGGGGCGGGCCCACAGCGGGACCGCGCCGTCGGGCTGCTGCAGATCGGCCAGTATGGCCGCCAGGTCGGGGCGCAGGTCAGACGCGCCCAGTCGCGCACTGCCGCGGACGCACGTGAGGGCCAGGGTGACCTGATACGGCGCGAAGGGCTTTGTGAATCGGAAGGTCACGGTCTGCTCGCCGCCGCTGAGCTCAATCACCTCCGGCGGCAACAGGCCATAGCCGCTGGTCGGATCGTAGAGGCGGCATTCAAGCGCCGTTCCCTCGCTGAGCGCATGGGCCTTCAGTGAGAGGCGGTAGGCGCCGGCCGCCAGGGGTACATAGTTGAACAGGGCCACCTGGTCGCCGGCGGCCAGGTGGTGGCCGTCGTAATCCTGACTCTCCAGATAGCGCGCCTGCTCGTAGGGCTGGGCCGCGCTGGCCGCACTCCCCTGGGAACGGAGGAACGACCGGTCCGAAGCGTCCCCTCCGAAGCATTGGTACTGCGCGCGCTCATGCGGGCTGCTTAATAGAGTCGCCCAGACGTTGCCGACGGCAGCATCCACCTGGATCGGAATAAAGAGTCGCTCCTTCCAGAAAGGCACCCGCGCCAGGCGCCGGTCATACTGCTTCCGATCGATTGGGACGATCCGCTGCGTATTGGCCGCGAGCTGGAAGGTCCGCTTGAACCGGCCACAGCGCAGGACCACTTGTGCGGGCCACGCCCCGCTGCGCAGACCGATCCACAGCGCCTCAGGGGCCGACTCATAGACCGCACAGCGGCGCACGCGGCTGTCGTCCGCTACGTGGAACATGCGATCACTGCGCGGGAAAATGGGGCCGTTGACGAAGATCCAGTAGTCGTTACCAGGCACCGGGATGCCCGGGATGGGGAGTTGGCCGATCGCGTTCCAGAATGCGCTGTCGGGCAGTCCAAAGCTCGTCACCATGCAGTTGCGGAAGACGGCCAAGGTGGGTTCCGGGCCTTCAAGCTGAACCGACTTGACCGTCCCCGATGGTGCCTGCTGCGGGCGAACGAGCTCGGTTGAGAGGTGGTCGGCTACGACCCAGTTCTCCTCCTGTGACCAGAAGAAATTCTCAGAATAGCTTCGCATGCCAAAATCCAGAAGGAGGGCCAGAGCGCACGGCACGGCCAGAGCACGCAGGTGGCGGCGGGGGTGATTCCAGAGCCAGAAGAGACCATACACGGCCGCCAGGACCAGCGGCAGGCCGGCGTAAGAGAAATGGAAGGGCTCCACACTGGGCTTGCCGAGGAGCGACAAGACGGCCGCCAGGAGCGGAAACGAGAAGACGGCAAATAGGAATAGCGCCTGCTGCTGCTTCTCATCTCGCGCACGTACGGCGCGCCACATCTGAAGTGAGACCACCGCCAGGCCCACCGTCGCCATGGCGCATAGGGCCACGCCGAGGGCCAGGAGCAGGAGAGGTACGTTGGCCGAGACGCTTGACCCGAGCCGATCAAGCCAGGGGCGCTCGTAGAACTCGGGTGGCACGTTAAAGGATTTGATGAAGCGGAAGTTCAGGACGATATCGCTCCAGGTCCGCTCGGGATGGGATATGAATTGAGGAATGGCCACCACGATCCCCGCCACCATGCCGCCCAGGGCGGCACCGGCTTGCTTGAGAAACAGACCCCATCGGTGGCGCACCAGCAGGGCGCTGAGCAGTATATAGATGCCCGGCACCCAGCCAGCCATGAGACCATGATACTTGCTGGCAAAGGCGAACCCCACCAGCACTCCCGCCAGCAGGGGGCGCAGCAGTGACTGCGGTCGCGCGACCATGCCCGCCACGCAGAGAATCGAAAGCGCCGAGAACAGGTCCACCCCGATGTCGCCGGTGACTGCATGTGTAACGGTGGCGGCCAGCGGGGTAATGGCCAGCAAGAGAGCTGTCAGGAGCTGCGACTGCGCCGGCATACGGCCGCGCCGCCCGATTAGCACGGCCGCCATGAGCACGAGCATGCCGTACAGCACGCGCAGCGCGCGCCCCCAATAGAAGAGCTCGCCCTGGTTAATCGCCTCCACAGGCGTGCCCGGATCAAGGTGGGCTTGCACCGCTCCTCGAACCGCTTGCACACCGCGCAGAATCCACTCATCGACGTGGTTAAGAAAGAGCGGATAACCGTCATAGAAGACGTTGCCCGTGTACCACACGTACCGGTCATGCAGGAAATTATCGAGGGCGAGTACCTGCTTCGCCGCATCGGGATGATTGACGACGCCCGCGCTCAGACCGCGGAAGAGTCCGGCCGAACGTAGGTGCAGGGCCAGCGCGATAATGGCCACCCACGCCGCCACGATGGCGATACGTTTCAGTTTGGTTGACGGTGCAGCCACGTTTGCTCTGTTCCTTGCACGGTATAGCCGGTTACGCACATGCGGCCACGGGACGGTCCTGATTCCTGACAATGCGATGAAAACGGCGCGAATGATACACTCCTACCGGCCGGAAAAGCAAGATCACGACGCCGGGGAGGATTCTTGCGGGCGCATCTGCGTTTCGTTGCATAGGTCCCAGTCGTAATCGTAATCCTGCTCGTAATCGTAATCCGAG
>JABMPJ010000050.1 GCA_013203785.1 Lentisphaerota bacterium
CCTCAATCAAATCACGCCATGCCGCGTGACTCAGCCCTTTCCTCTGTCTCATCTCCGCCTCCTTTGTTAGGTTCAGGCAGGAGATTACACGACAGCGCCAACGGCTGCATAGATGGGGTTGGCTAGACGCTTACGGCAAGCACGACGTCATGCCACTGCTTATAATTGGAGGCATCGCGGTAAAGATATGTAAGCCGTGTGTTCATGAACGACAGAGTAGACGGGTATAATTGAAATGTGAAATCAGAAATGCCCGTACGTACGATCCTATCTCCTCGCCATTTTCTGTCGCGCATAGCGATATCAACGCCTTCTACTCCGTGACCCTCTTCCCCAGTGGCAATAACCACTTCCACAGCGTCCTGCCCCGGTATGCGGCGCTTCTGACGGAGGAGGCGCGTGGGCATGTGTTTGGGTGCACGTTCGAGAGGTTCATTGCGGTGATAGGCGGGACACCAGAGTATGACGTTTGGCGGGAGTGGTTGTGGCGGCGGTATGTGGTTGGGGGAGGAAGGAGCGGGTGAACCACGGAAAGCACGGAAATGGGACTCCTTGCTTGCCTAAGGGCTACTGTAGGCCAAGAGAGACACACCCCCGGCTTCTAACTTGATGTCTTGGTGGCGACGTGTTACTTGTCGGACGTTATTGTCAGTTGCTTATGTCTACGAGAATTCAAAGGAGTAGTGAGTATGTATATGGGTCGAATATTGAGAGGGGTCCTGTCGGTTGCTTTTCTTTCAGTGGTCCTTGTTGCGGGATGTGATTCAGGGTCGGGCGACTCTTCGGATAGCTCGGGGGACGGTTCCGGAGGGGATAGCGGGGGCGGTTCCGGGGGAATGAGTGCAGCTGCCTGGGTAGGCGTCTGGGGTATCGTGACAGAAAATGGAAGTACCCCGGCTGAGAACGGTTATCGCTCCATCGTGCTCACGCTTACGGAAACCTCGTTTACGTCCATGTTTGATGCGGGTGTTGCGGTGTGCAGTTGGTCGGGGCCTCTCTCGTCCGCTGGTGGTATCTTCACGACCACAGTTGCCGACGCCGATGGCCCGCCGTGCAACATTGCTCTTGGCACCACAAGAAGCGCCGCCTGGAGCCTGTCGAACGGAAATAGCACGTTGACGCTCAACTGGATGGATGCGGGCGGAACGCTTCAGGTCTATGCCCGGCTATAGGTCGGTCGGCCCCTCATCCAAGGTGGCCCGCCACCCGGAGCTTCCGCAGGAGGCGAAGGGTGGTGCACCCGAGAGGAGTCGAACCTCCACGCCATCGCTGGCACATGGACCTGAACCATGCGTGTATGCCAATTTCACCACGGGTGCATAGCGGAAAAACAGGGCGGATAGTAGTCATCCCCTGCGCGCAGGTCAAAGCATTTCGCAGCTTTTTCACGGCCATTCAGAGGGCCGACCGGAATTCCGGGCGGCCTTGGACGCCGAGGTTCAGATGGAATAGCGAGCCGGAGAGTGTGCCATTCTTTTCGGCGTCTCCGGCACGGGCCGTGGTAATAAACATATCTTTGTAGTCGGCACCGCCAAAGGTGACACACGAGACGTTGCGCACGGGAAAATCGATGCGCAACAACTCGTGTCCCAGGCTATCTAACTGCACCAACCGGGCACCGTCCCAGCGGGCCGACCAGAGACAGCCTTCAGCATCCACGGTCATGCCGTCCGGCTTGCCCTCATCGCCCTCAGGCGTGAGCAGGATACGTCGATTCGAGAGCGCACCGGTGGTGCGTTCATAGTCGAAGACGGAGAGGGTCCTGAGCCGGGAGTCGCAGAAGTACATCTGCGTGAGATCGGGCGAGAAGCCCATGCCGTTGGCCGTACCCGTTCCCTCCAGCATCACCGTGAGATCGCCGTTAGGGTCCAGTCGATAGAGCCGGCCGGCCCGCGCCTCGGTGGACATGACGCCACAAAAGACGCGGCCTTCCGGATCGGCGATGACATCATTGAACCGGTTCCCGCGCTCCTCGACAATCTCTTCGAGTATCGTTCTGACAAAAGCGCCATCTTGCCAGATCCGGACGGCCCCCTCGGCCATGAAGAGGGCCAAGGACCCATCACTCTGCAGCGTCATCCCTCCGACCGGCACACCGGTGTCAAAGGTTTCGGTCTCGCCCGTCTTCGGACGATGCCGGAACAGCAGACTGTTCGGAATATCGAGCCAGTAGATACGCTGCTCGTCCGGATGCCACAGGGGGCCCTCCCCTGTGTCACAGGACTGTCGAACCAGAACGTCAGGATAAGTATTCATCGTATCATGTGTTTCGGGTTGCTGCAGGTGGGGCTCACGCCGAGTGGGCCCACGGTATAAACCCCTCCCGCCGGACAGGAAGGAATCGTGTTGCCCCGGATGTATTGGGAGACGCCGGAAACGTCCGCTTCATCGCCATCGCTCTTCGTTTCAGCCATGGCCCACTGCTTCTTGGCATCCTCAATCTTCCGCAGGTTGATGATGCATGCATTCTGCTGGGATGTACCCCGGGCCTTGATAAACGAAGGTATGGCGATGGCGGCCATCAGGCCCACAGGGGCGATGGCCATGGAGGCCACGAGCTGCTGTCCGCTGGAGGAGGTCGTACCGGAGCTCCGCACGCCGCTCTTGTAGTTCATCCGTGTGACCGCACAGCTATACTGCTGCTGGCGATCCAGCATCCTCCGCATCAGATCCAACGAGCCCTGGCCCTGTTGCGCCGTCGCCGGTGTCATGGCCATGGCGGACTCCTGAATACCCTTAATGATCGTGCCGAAGCGTTCACTGACATAGACCATACCGTTGTTCTTTACCGGCTGCCCTGCGAAGGCCAGCTTAAAGCGTTCATCGGCCATCAGGCCACCACGGTCCGCATAGGCCTTGATCGCCTCTGTCACCACCTGGGCCATGGTCCCGATCAGCAGGTAGCCCTCGTGCTGTGCCAAGCTGAGCTGCACGGGAACGACCGGCACGGGCAGATTGAGCGAATATACCGTGGTACCCTCGACCTGCAATTCCGTCAGCGGCATCCCTATCGCCGCCACCTGCTTCTTGACCAGGGCCATCAGGCTGTCGTCCTTCACCTGGATCGCCAGCAGGATGGACGGTGAGGCTATCGTGAGGGTATTGGTGCCGGCTGGAATCGTGATGGTCGCGTCACGTGAGAACTGAATTCCGAAGGCACTGTCTGCGCCGATCGATCCTATCAGCTCGTCCAGCGGGGTGCCGACCATCATCGTCACACCCTCAAGGCTCTGCGCAAACGCCTGCGCCTTCTCGGCGGGTGCGACCTCGGCCATGGCCTGCTGAATCAGGGCCCAGAGCTGCTTCACGTCGGCGGTACCGGTCTGCGCCAGCTCCGTTTCGGCCGGCAGGAAGCGCGTACTCAGCAGCTCGCGCGGTGCGCCCCCCACCAACGCGCGCCACAGCGGCAAGGCGGCCGCCTCGGCATCGCGACTGACAAAGGTCTTAATGACATTCTGCCCGTCCGCACGCGGCACGCTGCTCATACCGAGTCCGTTAATGGCATAGAAGCCATTCTTCTTGAGAAAGAGGTGCAGCTTCTCAACGCTCTCTTTGGCCAACTGGGCCTTCTCGTCATCCGGTGAAATCGACGACACGACCTCGACCATATCGCTCATGTAGCGCTCGATCAGGCCGTCCACATTGGCCACAATCATGAGGTCGCCGCCCTGATCGAGGCGTGACGCCACCTCTGTAAAGGCTTGGCGAACCGCTTCGGGGTCCCTCCCCGGCTCAGAGGCCACCACCCTCCAACTGCTACCCGCCAGACCCACGGCCAACACCACAGCCCACATCGCACCAGACAGCTTCATCGCAGCACTCCCCCCTTTTGAATGTTGGCCGAACCATGGCACGAGGCAGGTGACTGAGTCAAGTACGACGGGGCTATGAGGCGAACGGGGGCACGGGTGTGCGTTATTCGTAACACACGTCGGCAGAGTGAGTTGTCACTTCCCGAGAGACTCACAGGAATACAATAGCCAATATCCAACAAGGAATGTCCAAGGAACAAGTGAGCAAGAGTAGCGAATGGAGTGTCTGCGCCGTTCCATTCACCGTTTCTTGCGCCCCCTTGGACATTGGATATTCCTTGTTGGCCTGTTGGATATTGAAATGCTCATGAGGCATAATGCATCAAGAACCTGCTGGCAGCCCCTCTCTTACGCCGAACTGAATGACCCTGCCTCAGCATCTGGGGCGCATCTGCGATTTGGTGCAAAGCGGCTGATTCAAAGATTTAACCGCTCTTCATAATCGTAATCCTGCTCGTAATCATAATCGGATTATGATTACGAGCAGGATTACGATCACGATTGGGACAAATGCAACGAAACGCAGATGCGCCTCAGCATCTGCGAGTGCACCCAATTTTCTTGTCCCATCCGAAACCCCAGTGGTACTGTTTTCTTTTTCCCGAACCCCATGGAGAACCCGATAAATGCAGCACGATGACTGGATTGCCATACTTGATTTCGGATCACAGTACAGTCAGCTGATTGCGCGCCGTATTCGCGAACAGAAGGTCTACTCGGAGCTGCTCCGGTTTGACACGACCGCTGCGGATCTGGCGGCCCGCAAGCCAGCCGGCATTATCCTCTCGGGCGGCCCCTCAAGCGTCTTCGACGAGAATGCGCCGCAGTGCGACCCCGCCCTCTTCGAGATGGGTATCCCGATCCTGGGTATCTGCTATGGGATGCAGCTGACGGCCCGCACCTTGGGCGGTGACGTTCGCCCCGGCGAAGCGCGTGAGTATGGTCGCGCGGATATCCGCATCACCGAACACGGGTCCGTCTTTCGCGATCTTCCCGAGTCACTCACCGTCTGGATGAGCCATGGCGACCAGGTGGCCGTCTTGCCCGATGGCTTCACCTCTTTAGCCGAGACCGCCACCTGCCCCTACGCCGCCATGGGCAGCGCGGAGCGACGCATCTATGGGTTGCAGTTTCATCCTGAGGTGGTCCATACCCCGCGCGGTACCGACATCTTGCGCCACTTCATCTTCGACGCGTGCGGCTGCAGCGGCGACTGGGAGATGGCCCAGTTCATCAAAAGCAGTGTCGCGGCCATCCGCAAGCAGGTGGGCAGCCAGCATGTGGTGCTGGGCCTGAGCGGGGGGGTCGACTCCTCCGTGGTGGCGGCCCTGCTCCACAAAGCCATTGGCGACCAGCTCCACTGCATCTTCGTCGACAATGGCGTGCTGCGCTACAAGGAGGTCGAGCAGGTGGAGAGCACCTTTGGCAAGGCCTTTGGGATTGACCTGCACGTCGTGGATGCGGCCGACCTCTTCCTGGGCAAGCTGGCCGGGGTGGTCGATCCGGAGCAGAAGCGCAAGATTATCGGTAACACGTTCATTGACGTCTTCGCCGAGGAAGCCCGCAAGCTGGGCGATGTTAAGTTTCTCGCCCAAGGTACGCTCTACCCCGACGTCATTGAGAGTATCTCCCCGCTGGGAGGCCCCTCGGCCACGATCAAGAGTCATCACAACGTGGGCGGGCTGCCGGAGGACCTGCAATTTGAGCTGATTGAGCCGGTACGCGAGCTCTTCAAAGACGAGGTCCGCCAGCTCGGCCGCGAGCTGGGGCTCTCCGATGAACTGGTGGAACGGCAGCCCTTCCCGGGGCCCGGCCTGGCGGTCCGTATTCTGGGCGAGGTGACGGCCGAGCGCGTGGCGCTGCTGCAGCAGGCCGACGTGCGAATCCTGGAGGAGCTGGCTACGCTGCCCGATCACAAGGATATCTGGCAGTCCTTCGGCGTGCTCCTGCCGGTACAGAGCGTCGGCGTGATGGGTGATAGCCGCACCTATGAGAACGTCTTGGCCGTACGCGCGGTCTCCAGTCGCGACGGCATGACCGCCGACTGGTTCAAGGTGGATTATGACTGCCTCGGCCGCATCTCAAACCGCATCATCAACGAGGTGCGCGGCATCAACCGCGTCGTCTACGACATCAGTTCAAAGCCCCCGGCCACGATCGAGTGGGAATAGTACCCGCGGGATCTGCTCTTGATGCAGCGCTGCCATGCGGCGCGTCGTTGCTGCCAGGCGTGAGGCGACCGCCATGACTGAAGCATGAATATACTGATCATAGAGGATGCCGCGACGCTGCGGGGAGCCCTGCGTGATGGGCTCACTAAGATGGGCTATGCCGTCGACGTGGCCGCCGATGGGGAGGAAGGGCTCACCTACGCGCGCTTCAAAGCATACGACGTGATCGTCCTGGACCTCATGCTCCCCAAGATCGACGGACTCACCGTGCTCTCTGAACTGCGCGCCGCTGGCCAAGAGGCCCACGTCCTGATTCTCTCCGCCAAGGACCAGGTCGAGGACCGTGTGCGCGGCCTCCAAATGGGGGCGGATGACTACATGGTCAAGCCCTTCTCTTTCGATGAATTGTGCGCGCGCATTGGCACGCTCGTGCGGCGCCACTACCAGGTCAAGCGCCCGGACATCGCGATGGGCGACTACACCATCAACATCGCGGCGAGGAGTGTCTCGGTCCAAGGTGAAGCGGTCACACTCACCCCCAGTGAATATGCCATTCTGGAGTATCTGGTCCTGAACCGAGGACGTGTTGTCACCAGCGAACGGCTCAGCGACGCCGTTCACAGCTGCGATGACGCGGCCTCCGCCAACGTCATCCCGGTCATGATCTGTACGTTGCGCAAGAAGCTCCACACCGCCGGTGGCGATGCCATGATCCAGACCCGGCGCGGCTACGGCTACTTCATTGAGGAGGATTCGCCATGACCTCTATTCGTCGTCAGCTCGTCCTGCGCATTCTTGGCGGCACACTGCTCCTTCTTGTAGCCGCCAGCGCCTTTCTTGGCTTTACGATACGCGCACTTGATGTGCATGAGTTTGATGCCACCATGACGGCTAAGGCCAGGCTGCTGGCCAATCTCCTCGAACGCCAGGGCCGCTATATCGAGGCTGAGTTTGAGGGCGCCTATCTGCCTGAATTTGAGGCCGGGACGGGCAACGAGTATTTTCAATGTCGCTTCATGGACGGCGCACTGATAGAGCGATCAGGCACGCTGGGAGCGCGTGAGCTCCCCTCTCTACCCTCTCCCTATGGAGGGATAGCGCATGGCGATCTGGTCCTTCCGGATGGACGCAAGGGACGCATCGTTCAACTTGTCCTGCCACCCCGAACGGAAGAAGATGAAGGGCTCGCCATGGAGGGCGACGACGGCCAGCCATTCTTTGAGATACCGAGCACGCTGGACCCCGAAGCCGTTCTGATTGTCGTCTCTTATGCCTGTAGTCGAGAAGAGCTGGATGGGTTGATTCGCTCCGTCTTCGTGGCGCTGACAGGCGTTATCATCGTCCTTGTCCTTCTGATAGGATTGATGGTTAGCCGATCACTGCACAAGGGGTTTGAACCGATTGCGGCCATGAATGCGCAGATCGAAGCCCTCGACCTCAGGACTCTGGAACAGCGTATAGACCTTGCCAATACACCCACAGAGTTGAAGCCCGTGCTGACCGCGCTCAACGACTTCATCGACAGGCTCCAGTCCGCATTTGCGCGCGAGCGGCGCTTTTCGAGCGATGTGGCCCACGAACTCCGTACACCCGTGGCCGAGTTTCGCACGGCGTGTGAAGTTGGGGCAAAATGGGCAGACGATTCTGCGCTGGTCGCGCGCCAATTCCAAGGCATGCTTGAATCCTCAATCAGCATGGAGCGCATTGTGGACAGCTTGCTCAGACTCTCCCGCTGTGACGCCGGAATGGTTACGCCGCAGCCCGTGGCCATTCATATCGCCGCGTTGGCCGACGACTGTTGGTCCAGTATCGCCAACGAGGCTAATCTGAAACACCTGCCATGGGTGAACGAACTCGACCCGAAACTGGTGGTGTACACAGACGTAGACAGCCTGCACATCATCTTTCACAATCTACTCAGCAACGCCGTAAGCTATAGCCTTCCCGACCGGCCCGTGGTGTGCCGCAGCAAGGAGGCTCACGACGGTCTCCGCGTCTCATTCGCGAACAACACGTCGGGACTGCTGCCAGAAGACCTTAAGCACCTGTTCGAGCGATTCTGGAGGAAAGATACGGCACGCTCGGGCGGTCGTCACTCCGGCTTGGGCTTGGCCCTGGTCGAATCGCTCGCGGGGGTCCTCAACATCAGGACCGAGGTTACCCTCACGCCTGAAGGCGTCTTCACCTTCACACTGACCATTCCGCCACTGACGACGGCCTGAGCACTGCAAGCGGGGCGGCCGCCTGGCATCGCGCCGGATGACGCCTGTCAGGGCGAAACGACGTAGATCGCATAATGCACCAGGCCCAACAGACCGAAAAGGGCGGGGATGAAAGCCCTGTGCCGCTGAAACGCTGTGGCCCGCGTGTGCACGCCGTCTTCAAGGGCTGGAATGTTGAGGATAAAGTAGTATATCACAAGGTTACTCAAGAAGACCACGACGAGAGCCCAGGCCACGTCTGAGACGAAGTGACAGCCACTGGCGATACGTCCGACACCAACCAGTGTCCCCAGCAAGATGCTCCCGGCCAACAAAGCAAATGCGAGGGCATCCTTTCGCCGAAAGAGAAAATAGAGCGTTGTCAGGTAGTAGGTAGAGGCTGTGTGTCCGCTCACAAACGAGCGTCCTTGCCCCGGTATCCCGGCTGTGAAAGCCGAATGGAACGCCCGTAGGCCACCAAAGTCAGAAAGCACACAGGGCCGCGGACGGCCGTAGTTGATCTTCAGAATACTCTCCACGATGATGCCCGGCCCAATCCATAGCGCCAGGAACAGGAAGAGAAAATGGAAGCGATAGCGGCGCGGTACGAACCTCGTGTAGCCGAGGATCACATAGAGCAGGGAGATGACGATAGCGGGCACGACAATGAAGGGGGGCAATGCCTGCAGCGTCTGCCACGGCTCCTGACTGCCGATCGGCCAGCCCAGCTCCCTGCCGCCACCACGGTAGAAGAAGGTCGACGTCGCCATATCAATGTTTCCGAGGGAGAGGAGCACAGCGACCACGATGAAGAGGGCCGTCAGCGCGAGGTCAATCCCCCAGTATGGGCGATAGGGGCGCAGCGCGTCCACATAGGCACGCACGTACCCCAAGGGGGCGGGGGCCGTTGGTGGTGTATTGCTCGTATCTGCTGCTGCCGCCATCGTCGCTCCCAGTGGAGATCATATCTGCGCCACGGCGGACACCCTAACGTTGACTAGGTGCCGTTTCAATCAGAAACGGGGACCGCCCATCTACTTTCCGCTGACACTGCCCAACAGGGCGTAACACCCCGTTTGCTCCAGCGTCTCCCACTCGCTTTCGGGGAAATGGCCACGTTCCACTTCGCGTTGGCGGGTAATCACGTAGCAGCGACTGCCCGACGCGGTCCGGACATGCAGGCTCTCTACGGAAGGATGAAGGCGGGTCTCAATCAGAGGCGTCGGTTCAAGCGCAATATCCGCGTCATCGCGTGTCATGTCCACCACCCTCCGGAGGTAGAATTCGTCACCATGAACGCGCGTACCCGCCACAATCACCTGAGCATCCCGCCAGCGGGGCTCCTCCTGCAAACGCGCCGCGAGGGGCCGCATCGGTGCCGCGGTCCCCATGACCGCAGACACATGGACCGCCTGAGAACTGGTTGCCGACCAGAGTGCGATCGAGAGAAGCGAGATGACGGCGATCCGCGTTTCGGTAATGCCCGATAGCAATCGAAGCGTGGCGATCATGCCCAAGACCGCGAGAGAGACGAAGAGCGGCAGAAACCAGGGGTCGAGTGTGACGTGATCCAGCGCCTCTGGTGGGCGGAGTACGATGATGGAAACGGCAAGCCCCAGCAGCAGGTAGAGCGAGGCCTGTACCACCAGTGCAAGTCGGGGCGGCGGCCGCTGGTGCGAGAGAAGGCCGTGGGCCATCCAGAGGGCCATGCCGGGCATGAGAGGCAGGACATACGTCACCAGCTTCGAGCCGCTGCATGAGAGCAACATCAGAGGCACAATGATCCAGCCGATCAGCATCCACGGAATGACACTACACCATCGCCCACCATGCCCCCACGACTGCCGTCCCCTGAGGGATCTAACGAACAAGGGGGCCCAGGGAAGTGCCCCGCCTATCAGCACCGGTAAGAAGAACCAGAAGGGCTGGCTGCGGCCGTGCGTGGTGCTGAAGAATCGATCGAGTAACTCGTATTTCAAGAAATAGCTACCGAGCTCGGGATGGCGGATCGTGCAAGCGACAAACCACGCCATCGACAGCAACACCGTTACGCACAAGCCCAATCCCCATGGAATGTCTGAGCGAGGCATGGCCGTACGGCGCGAAGCTAACTGCCAAGCAACGCCTGTGCTGAGCGGGACCACAATGCCCATCGGCCCCTTGGTGGCGAAGCCAATGCCCATACAGATGAAATAGGGTGCGTAGCGCCAGGGGGCGGGATGGGGGTGTCTGCGCGCCCACACAAACCCCGCAATGGCAGCCGTGATCCAGAAGGTCAGCAGCATGTCAGGACAGAGATGGCGGCTCAGAATAAAGAATTCTAATCCACCTGCGAGAATCCACATGGCGGTGCGTCCGGTCGGACCGTTAAAGAGCAGCCCTCCAATATAGCAGGTCATTAGGAGCACCCCAAATGCGGCCAGGAGGGGGGTCGCGCGCGCACCCACCTCATTTTCCCCGAAGAGCGAGAGTCCGAGCAGGGTGCTCCAATAGATAACAGGGGGCTTCTGCAGGTGAGGTATGCCGTTCAGCGTCGGTACGAGCAGGTCTCCGGAGGCTTTCATCTCGCGGGCCACTTCGGCGTAGCGCCCCTCATCGGGTTCGAGCAGTCCCGTTCGTCCCAGAAACACCGTATACAGCACCAGCAATGTAGCCACCATGAAGAGGAAGCGCGCCTTCACTGCGGTCGCCTTCCCGCGCGAGAGTGTCTACAGTCTTCTGTCGTAAGGATCGTCCGGCGACGGACCCAGAGCATCCCCATCATGTCAATGAGCGGATACAAGAAGAATGCCCTCAACCCGTAGGACGACACCCCCCCTTGCCTGGCCCGGTGATTGACGGGGCGCTCGGCAACACGAAACCCGGCGGCGACCGCTTGAGCAGGGATGAACGAATAGAGTGTTCGAATGGGCATCAAGGCGCCGACCACCTCACGCCGCATGACTTTGAGGGCACATCCGGAGTCTCGCATCCCGTCCCCCAAAACGGCCGAACGCACGCGGTTGGCAAAGCGCGACATGCGTTTACGTAGCCAGGTGTCATGGCGTGTCGCGCGGATGCCGCAGACCAAATCGGCAGAATCGAGTGATGCCAACAGAAGGGGAATATCAGCCGGGTCGTTCTGCCCGTCGCCGTCCATGGTAATGATGATGTCGCCGCACGCTTCAGCCAATCCCCGATAGAGCGCCGCTGCCTGCCCTCTATTTTGAGGAAACGTGATAACGCGGAATCGCATCGAATCTGCTGAGGCATGCTCCGTCAAGATGCGGGCCGTCGCATCGCTGCTGGCGTCGTCGACGCAGAGACACTCCCACGGGGCGTCCAATTGCTGAAGCACCGTGCTAATCTCACTGAGCAGCGGACCGACGGCGTCCTCCTCGTTGAAGAACGGCACGACGACGGAGTAGAGGGGCGCCGGGCCACTAAGGGGGGAGTCGTCGGAAGCCGCTGTGATCATAGTGTACACACCTCTTCAAGTGTCAGGACGGAGCGATGATTGCACCTCCGGATTAAGATGAGATTAACGCGCACAGATAATTTTCAGCGGGCGCGTGCGGTCACTGTGCCGGGGGCATGGCCTGAACCTCAAAGCAGCGGTGACGTCGCTGCATCCAGCGCACGGCGCGCAGGTCTGCAATCGTCTCCTTGAGACGGCCCCAGTTCGTGTACTTGCTCTCTCCCGCGCTGCGCGGTCGGTGATTGACGGGAATCTGAGTCAGCCGGGCCCCGCGCATACGCACCAGGGCGGGTAGAAAGCGGTGCATCCCCTTGAGCGTCATGGGGAGATCCTGCACAAACTCCCGGCGGAATCCTTTGAGGCTGCAGCCGGTATCTCGAACGGTGTCATCCAGAACGGAGCGGCGGATGGCATTCGCCATCCGACTTCCCAGCCGCTTGCTCCATGTGTCGCGCCGCAGGGCCCGGTAGCCGCAACAGACGTCGCAGCTTTCCAGGGCTGTGAGGATGAGAGGGATGTCGTGCGGGTCGTTCTGGCCGTCGCCATCAATCAACATCACGTAGGACCCACGTGCGCGTTTGAATCCGGCTCCGAAGGCGGCGCTCTGTCCAGAGTTGGGCGTGAGTCTGAAGACGCGCAGGGCCGGATGCTGCGCCGCCAACTCGCCGAGGATGCTCCCTGTGGCGTCATCAGAGCCATCATCCACCGCAATCACTTCGTAGGAGTGAGGCAGCGAATCGAGGACCGCGATGGCCTCCTCCAGCACGCTGCGTACACAGGCTTCCTCGTTGTAGAGGGGTACCACGAGGGAGAGCGTGGGGGCCGTTTCGGTTGGCATCATCATCCGTTGAACTTTCGCTTATGGGGCGGTCTCTGTGAGCACGTCTGTAATCCCGCTTACTTTGTCACCCGACGCGGCATGATTCAAGTCCCGACAGAAGGCCGCGGAGCCATAGAGCACGCCAGCGCGGTTCCGTTTCAGATAGGGGCTGAACGACTCCAGCAGAGAGAGCCCCGCGTGCTCTGCAAGATCCGTGTCATCATCGCGTGCCACCAGCAGGAACGACTCGCCGCGCGTTAGCTTCTCCGCAAGCTCGTGCTCATCGACCGGCAGCATCGGCCCCCCATGGTAGAGCAGGAGCTGCGCGTGTTCTTTGTGGTAGGCGTATACCGGATGTACGCCCTGGAGCGAATGAATCCTGGCCGCAAAAGGTTTCAGGACGATGTAGCGGTAGGCACAGGCTCGCGGTTGAGCCACGGTGATGAAGATGAAGAGCCCCGTCAGCAGAACCGCGCTACCCCAGGTGACCACCCGCGGCAGCCGATGCCCCCCGGCCGCCACGGCACGGTCATAGAGTGTGCTGACCGTGCCACCCAAGAGTGCCGCCAGGAATGGCACAACCGGCAGCATGTACTTGGGATGCTTGGCCGCGAAGCCGGACATGATGATCAGCGGGGTGATGACGGCACAGAGCGCAAAGAGCGTTGGCGGCGACACGGGCCAGCGCAGCCAGCGTCGCGGTTTGTAGATCAGAATGAGGATCCACGGTGCAAAGGCGCCCAGCAGCGCCACAAGATAGGTGTAGAACGGGTCGTGCGCCGCCGTGACGCTCTTACCCACAATGTCCTGCGCGATGACACCGCGCAGGGGGCTGTCGGGTATGCCGTAGAGGGCATAGGCAAACCAGGAGAGCCCTATCGCGGCGAATAGCAGCCAGCCCAGCGGATTGACCAGCGCGATGAAGACTTTACGCTCCCGCCGAATCAGACCGTAAGCAATCAGCGGGGCGAGAAAAAAGAGAAGGGCGACGGGGCCCTTGGCCAAGGAAGCGAGACCGAGCACACAGAATGACGCATAAAGATTGCGTCGCCGGGAACTCTGAAGATAGTCGAAGAACAGCACCAGCGCCGCAAAACAGAGCATTCCGAAAACCACATTGATTTCGGCGCGGCGGGCATAGGTCACGTAGAACGGCGACCCCACGAGCGCCAGAGCGCTGAATAGGGCGGCGTGCCGCCCCATCGCGGTCCGAACGTGCCGATAAAGTAAGCCGGTGGTGAGGAGTGCAGCGAGGACCGAAGGGAGACGCAGGACCCACTCCGCCGTGCTGCCTGTGACAAGGCTGACCACGGCGCCCAGCCAGTAAAAGAGGGGAGGCTTCTCAAAATAGAAGAGGCCGTTCTTCATGGGCGTCAGCCAGAGCCGCGTCGCCAGCATCTCGTGCAGTGTTACCAGTCGGCGTGCTTCATTGTGGGATTGTAGCGGCAGCGACCAGATGCCCCAACCGAAGAGCAGCAGTGCGGCCGCAACGACCATCCAGAAGAGGATGGTCATATGCCTGGATGGAGGATTGTCGCTCACAGTAATCTCGCTGCCCGGCCCCGCGGCAACCACTCCCGGTAGCGCGCCATGCGAGGCGCAGGCTACAGTCCGTGCAGCGGGAACAGCTCCCGCTTGATTTCATTAAGGGTGGCCTCGATGGCCGTGTCAATATCTTCGCGCCGACCGGCGTCCGAGATCATCATACGGTCGCGCAGCCCGCCGAACCAGTCGGTGTTCTCCGTCATCATGCCACCCATCCCCATCATGCTTGCTTCGTGCAAGGCGTGGTCACCGCACAACACCCCCCAGCAGAGGGCCCAGCCACGAATGGTGTGTTCGACATGATATCCGCCGCCACCGGTCGCCAGCATGGGTTTGCCCAATGACACGACATGATCGACAATATCAGCGGGCGTATTGTTGGTGAGGTGCAGATGTGCCAGCGGATCACCCGCCAGCGTATCCATGCCCATTTCCATGATGATCACATCAGGGTCGTAGGCCTGGATCAGCGGCAGCACCCCCTCGTGGAACGCCCGGTGATAGGCCTCGTCATAAGTTCCAACCGGCAGCGGTACGTTCACCGAATAGCCAACGCCTTCGCCCACGCCGCTATCGGCCACGAATCCCGTGCCGGGAAAGAGCGACCGGCCACTCTCATGCATCGAGATCGTCATGACGTCCTTACGGGCGTAGAAGGCCTCCTGGACACCGTCGCCATGATGCACATCGATGTCCAGAAAAAGAACGCGCTTGTTGGCCGCCACGAAGGCGTTGGCGGCCAGCACCAGGTCGTTCAGGTAGCAGAAGCCCGAGGCCTGCCCGGCATGCGCATGATGCAGACCGCCGGAGGGATTAAAGGCCACCTTCGCCTTGCCCTCCAGGATCCAGCGCGCCCCGGTTAAGGACGCGCCTACGGCGAGGGTCAGGTAGTGATACATCCCCAGCCAGACGGGGCAGTCCGCTGTACCGAGCCCCATATGCATGGCAACATAGGGATCGAGAACGCCGCGACTGGCCGCTTCGAGGACGTCGAGGTATTCGGCCGTATGGAATGTTTCGAGCTCGCTCCGCTCCGCGCGCAACGGCTCCACGACCTCACGGTCGTCCCCCGAGAGCAGTCCCATCGAATCAGCCGCCTGCATGGTCCGCCCGGCTCGACTGGTGTTGAACGGACACTCCTCCGGATAGCCGTTCTTATTGAGATCTTCACAATGGATAAAGATCCGCTTGTCCTGCATGGTCACCGTCTCACTTTCGCAACTCACCATTCACAACTGAATACATACAGGCAAAGACGCCCTATGGAAATAGCGCCCGCGGCTCGGGCATATCCAGCCACGTGCCCCGCCGCATCGCCTCCAACGCCTCCGCGTGCACGGATCGTTTTAGATAGAGACAGGCAGGCCCGTCGGCAAAGACCAACGCCCATCCGGGATGGTTGGAGAGCTTCTGCGCGATGGGATTCCCAAAATGCACCAGAGCCATGTCGGTGGGGTATTGCGTCAGTACGCGATCCCACCCGGGACGCCCATATAGCCCGGCCAGGTAATCCGACACCACCGGTGCACTGTAGGCTGAGCGAAAGCGGCCATCCAGGAAGACACGGCAGTCCGGATAGAGATGCCAGATGCAGTACTCAGCCCAATCAAAGAAGACGAAGGCATTGCCGCTAAGATCGTGCGCCTTCATAAAGGCCACCACGCGGAGCGGGTAGCGATCGGCCGGAATTTCGATTTGGCAGGGCGACTGCTTATTGAAAGTGGCCGCACTGTAGAGTGACAACGGAATAAAGCAAAGCAGCAGGAGAGCCAACAACCACGCGGGCAGACGCACCGCCAGGCCCTCCAGCCTCTTGCCGACCATATCCTCCACATGCGGGCCGATTGTGAAGGCCGTCACGATTGCAAACAGGGGGATGTTACGCCGCAAGATGATCGCGGCCAGGAGCGAGAGATAGAGCAGTGCGGTCCACGCCACCGCCTTGGGAGTTCGCGAAAAAGGGAAGGCGCAACAGGCCAGCAGGGCAAGGAAAACGAAGTCGAGGTGCGTCATGCCGTGGCGGATGGGGCTGAACGGTTCCCACTCGCTCAAATAGGGTCGCGCACTGACCCCCGACTCGAAGATGAAGCCCCACAGTCGCGCCCCGAAGGGGTTGATCATACTGGCAGCGACAAAGAGCACCACGCCACCGAAGAGGATCGCGGGCCGCCGCCATACCGGTTCGGTCGAGCGCCGGTTGCAGGCCGTCTCGGCCACGGCGTAAACAATCAGCACTATAGCCCCGATGAAGAAGGCACCGTGCAGATTGGCCCACAGGATCGCCAGAGCAGGCAGCACCCCGAGGTGCAGCCAGGCCCGCCCTCCGTAGCGCTTTAACAGCGCGAGGAATATGGCCAGGAGCAGATACGTGAAGTGATGCGGTCGAGTCGAAAAACCATAGCTCATCGTGGAGATCATGAGTAAGAGCAGGAGTAGCCGCAGCGGCCCGGAGCGGCACTCCCTACGGAGCGTGTTATGCATCAGGGCCAGGACCGACAGCCCCAGCATGATCTTCAGGAGTAGCAGGCCCGGATTGCCCAAGAGTCGCCACGTGCCGTGGAGCAGGTACTCGGCCAGCCACTCATGATTAACCCACGGCGCGTCGGGCTCGGTATAGGAATAGCTGTTGGTTGTGAGAAAGTCCGGCGATCCCGGTAGAGCGCGCACAAATCCGACATTGCCCCACAGATCAACATCAGCCTTGTTGTCGGAAAAGACCTGCAGCGCGAAACAGATCACCGCCGTGATGGCCAACCAGCGGATCACAGTCTGAAGAGGGAGGCGGCGCATGGTCCTCAGATCTCCAGGATCCGACTCTGCTCGCCTTCGGAATCTGCATCGCCAAGGTAATGCGTGGTCTTGTACTCGTTGACCGAGTTCAGCTTGCGCAGGATTTTGCCCAAGGTCTTGACCGCATCGATACTGCTTTCGACCAACTTGCCAACCACCGCGTCCTCGGCGTCGATCTTCTTTTGCATGATCCCCAAATTGGCCAGCAGAACGGTAGCGGGCTGTCCAAGGTGATGACAGGCAGCGCCCAGAGTCTCCAGCATAACGCGATGCTGCTCGTTCTCGCGCTGGGCAGCTTCGGCGGATTTGCGGTCGCTGATATCCGCCAGCGAGAAGACGATACCCACGATGTCGCCCTCCCCGTTGCGGTTGCAGACGGCCGAAATTTCCACATCGAATTCCCGGCCATCCCGCGCCGAAGCCAGCATCTCACCGGTCCAGTCCTCGCCATCGCCCATGACCGTCCCAATGATCTCGCTGGCCTTGTCGACATCGCAGAGCAGGTCGCGAATGTCCATTTCAAGCAGTTGTTCGGGCGCGTCATAGCCCCACATCCGGGCCACGGCCGGATTCACATACTCCAACCGGGCATCAATGTCTGCAACCGCAATACCGTTGTAGGCGTTCTGGATCGCATTGTGCTCCGTGCGCAGCATGGCCTCGGCTTGGCGGCGCCACGTAATATCGCGCAGAAAAAAACAGAGATGGGTCTCTCCCAGATTGAGCTTATTGACGGCGATTTCAGCGGGAAAGAGGGTGGAGTTCTTGCGGCGGCAGAAGGCCTGAATCAGCGTATAGCGATCCTCCTCGAGGTTGTCGCATAGCGTCTGAATCAGAGATTCATCCGCACCCGAGATCACGCTGAAGACGGTCATGTCGGTCAATTCGACGCGCTTATAGAGCAGAAACTCAATCGCGCGCGCGTTGGCGTCCACGATTCGACCTTCCAGGTCACAGATCAAGGCGGCATCATAGATGCTCTGTAGCAGTTCGTTGTAGCGCGAATCAGAATCGAGTGCGGCGGCAGGGGCCTTGGCCCGTCGCATGCGTGTGGGTGACGTAATGACAACGCGCTTCTTCCGCCCCCCCTGTGACTCGGAAGGCGTGTCTGGGATCAGGTCGATCCGCATCGTCTGGGACAGTTTCTCTCTATCAGGCACCTGCTGCGTCTCCCTGCTTCAGGTCGTGCGCCCCTCCAAGGCACCCCTGAGCCAAACTTGAGTATCCACGATCCCCTCAGTGGCGTCAAGCTATCGAAGAGGCTTGTAGTCGGGGCTCATTTGCGGGTAGGGTGATATACAAACCGAGAGGCACTGCGCCTCACCCCACAAGGTGCCCATGCCACGATATTTCCCAAACAGACTCCTTTTTACCGCTGTGCTGGCCCTGCTTGCGGCCGGTTGTCGAACGCACAGCGGGCGAGCGCCCGGCCTGGGCTGTACAGCCCTGGCCCCGCAGCTCAAGTTAACCCAGAGCTTTGTGGCGCGGGCGGATCGCTTGTGTTCCGCGCGTATCGTTCTCAAAACGATGAATCCCCGTGCGGTACGCTCCGAGCCGGTCATGCTCTCCATTCTCGACCATCATGAGCACGTCGTCGGCCGCGCCACCAAGCAGGTGGCCATGGGATCGCGCGGCTGGGTCGAGTTCGTGTTTGCCGGCAAGGGTCTGAAGTTGATTGAAGGCGATACCTACTTCCTGCGCGTCAAAGGGAGCCGCCACCTTCCCTTTGGCTGGTACCAACGTCATGACTTCTACCCACACGGATCGGTCTATGAACAGGGCGTTGCCGATCCGAAGCTGGACTGGTTTTTTAAACTGTATTGGAACAAGCCCCCGGCAGCCGCGCCACAGGTCGCGGCACTGTAACCCCCAAAAGAGAGGCGCGGCCGGGATGTCGCGTCAAGGATATACCCATGTATGAAAAGGAATTGGCGGTCGCCATTGATGCGGTCCGCAAAGCCTCGCACCTCTGCCAACACATCCGAGCCACGCTCGTAACGGACGAAACGATCACCAAGCAGGATCGCTCACCCGTCACGATCGCCGATTTGGCCGGACAGGCTGTGATGAGTCGACTGCTGCACGACGCCTTTCCGTCCGATCCCCTCGTGGCGGAGGAGGATACCGGCCTGTTGCGTGAAGACGAGCACAGTGAGAACTGTCAACGCGTTGTAGAACAGGTGCGACGAATACTGCCCACGCTCGACGATGCCTCCATCCTGGCCGCCATCGACCGGGGTGATTACGGCGGTGGTGCAGCGGGCCGCTTCTGGACCATGGATCCCATCGATGGGACCAAGGGCTATATCCGCGGCGACCAGTATGCCGTCGCCTTGGCCCTGATCGAGTCCGGTCGTGTCGTATTGGGTGTGCTGGGCTGCCCTCATCTACCGCAAGGCCGCATGCAGAACGTGATGCAGCGGGGCGTCCTGTTGGCCGCCCGGCGAGGTGGCGGTGCCGTCAGCATGACACTCGACGAGGCGTCCGAAGCCACGCCCATCCAGATATCAGCCGCTGACCGTCCCGACCAGTCGATCCTTTGCGAATCGGTTGAAGGCACGCACACGGCGCATGGACGTTCAGCCCAGGTCGGCGAGCTTCTGGGCGTGCATCTGCCGCCTGTCCGCGTGGACAGTCAGTGCAAATACGCCATCGTCGCACGCGGCGAAGCGACGACCTACCTGCGCCTCCCGGCACGGACATCGACCTATCAGGAGAAGATTTGGGACCACGCCGCCGGGGCCATCATCGTAGAGGAAGCCGGCGGACGCGTGACCGATACGCACGGCGCTCCGCTCGACTTCTCCCTGGGCCACACCCTGTCCAACAATGTGGGCATCGCGGCCACGAACGGGCATCTGCATGGCCCCGTCGTTGCCGCCCTGGCCGCGACGCTCTAGGTGCTACGCCATGGCCGCACGGCACTTGTCCGTGACGGCATCCCAGTTCACCACGTCCCACCAGGCGGCGATGTAGTCCGGACGCAGGTTCTGGTATTTGAGGTAGTAGGCGTGCTCCCATACATCCAATCCAAGAATTGGAATACCCGAACCATCCATCAGCGGGCTGTCCTGATTGGCTGTACTGGTGACAGCGAAGGTGCCTTTGGCCACGACGAGCCACGCCCAGCCGCTACCAAACCGTGTTGCAGCCGCGTTTGAAAATTCCGTCTTAAACTTCTCAAAGCTGCCGAACGTCGCATCCAGGCCCGCCGCCAGATCACCCGTCGGGGCGCCGCCCTTACCGGGGCCCATAATTTCCCAGAAGAGGCTGTGATTCACGTAGCCGCCGCCATTGTTGCGAACAGCCCCACGAATGGCCTCAGGCACGGCGTTCAGATCCGAAATGATCGCTTCGGCTGATAGGCTAGCCAGCGCGGTTCCCTCAATCGCAGCGTTCAGTTTGGCCGTGTAGCCCGCGTGATGCTTGGTATGGTGGATCGTCATCGTACGCTCGTCGATGGAGGGCTCCAGCGCGTTGTAGGCGTACGGTAGTTTCGGTAGTTCGAATGCCATGTTCATCTCCAGTCCCCGCAAGGGGCTTCGTGTTCTTTGTACCTCAATCGCTACCCCACCGCAGGGTCTTGATGGAGGTCCCTGTTTAATAAGGCGTAATTTGCCTTATTTGAGTCCAGCGGTCAATGGCAATTATTCCATAGGAGAAGACAAGACGGAATCTTACCAACCCAAAAGCAGGCCGATGAGTCCCACCGCTAGGCCGACGCCGAGGTTGATGAGTTTTACGCCGAGGAAAGCACGCCGGGAGTGAGCCAGCATGGGGATCATGCCGTGACCATCCTGAACGATCGAGCTGGCGAGTAGTGTGCTGAACGGGATGGCGCCTTCGGCATAGAGAGAGACAAAGACCATGTGCGGCCCCGACTCCGGGATGATACCGACCAGACAAGCAACGAGCAGGAGGAGCACGCGGTTGTGGCCGGCCATGTGCGCGACGTCGACATGTATCGTCAGGACGCGGATCACCAGCAGGGCGGCCAGGGTCCAGAGGAAGATTCGCCAGACATGTACGCGGAAGAGATGATTCCAGAGATGCTCGCTGAGAAAATGCTCAGGAACGGTAATCACGATCAGGAGCCCGACCAAGCCAGCGCACAGCAGCGTCATCCGTATCCAATCCCATTCGCCATGGGTCTCGTGTTCCGTGTCAGCCTCATCCGCCTCGTCGGCAGCGTGGTCATGGCCGACGTGCCCCGCTTCGACCTCTGTCTCGTGAAGGACCTCTTCATCCACACCGAAGTGCTGGTGGCCGATCGAGCCGGTGTAGACCCCTGCCACGAAGAGCAGAAGAAACGCGGTCAGCCAGAGGCGGTGCGGCGAACAGTGACGCCACTGCTCGACGATCTCGCGGCGGGAAAAGGGAATGCAGCGCTGCTCGTTGTGGTGCACGGCCATGACATCATCCAGGCGCTTGCCATCCCCCGTCTTGCGGCCCTTGAAAACGAGATCGGTCAGTAACCCCGTCAGCACCCCCGCCACCAGGAGCAGGCCCATGAGCTGGATCGCGCGTTCGGGAAACATCGCCAGCATGACGAAGGCCTCGTCGCCGCAGCTCGCCACCATCGCGCCCACGAGGGCACCAAAGGTGATGACGCGATGGACATAGAGACTGGTCACGGCATAGGCACCCAGGCAGCCGGGCATGGCACCCAATCCGGCCGACAGCATGACCTGGCCCCAGGTGTGTTTCGCCAGCGAGCGCTCCCAACGCCCCCGCGTCGCCACGTTGAGATACTCGATCACGAGCATCATGACCGCCACAAAGCCCGTGATCATCAGGGCGTGGCCGAAGGTTTGAATGATGAGATGCATAGAACGGACGCATTGAACCCGACGGCTCGGCCCCTGTCAACATCACTTCCCCTTTGCGCTTCCCGCCGGTGCCTACTATCTGCTAGCCTGCCTCCCGCTGTTCAGAATGAGGAAGGGAGCCTGTTGTGGCGTTTGAAAGTGGATCTGTAACCTGTCGAATGTTCTATGTTCCGGGCGGTTTGCCGGATGATGTTGTGGAAAAGTTTGCGGCTGCCGCAGCCCCCCCCGTACACACCCTCGGCCACGGCAGCATCGATGGCTGGGTCACCAGCCGTCATCTTATGGATACGAATATCACCGCTGACAGCGCCGTTGTGGCTGGCTATATCTACCTCTACCTGATGCAGGCCGAGCGCAAAATCCCGCCCGCCCTGCTGCGAGCCGAGTGTAAGATGGAGGAGCTCGCCGAGATGAGTGCGCGCGGCTTGGCCTATCTCCGCCGCTCCGAGCGCTCCGAGATCAAGAAGGCGATCATTGAGCGTCTTCTGCCTCAGATGCCCCCCACCCTCAAAGGCATCGCCCTGGTCTATGATCCGCAGGATCACATCGCTTACGCCTCGGCCACCAGCGACAAACAGCTGGATGCCCTCGTACTTAATTTTCGCAGCACCACAGGAGCGCAGCTGATCCCGATTGAGCCCGACAGCGCCGCCCTACAGCGCGCTGGCGTTCACCTCACCTCGCTCGTGCCGACCTGCTTTGTGCCCGACTTCGAGTATGCGGGCGGACCCGACACGGTGGGCCAGGACTTCCTGACTTGGCTCTGGTATGCCTCAGAGGCCGGAGCCCTGGAGGACATCGTCCCGGCCGAAAGCGGGTTTATCATTGAAGGCCCTCTCACCTTCGAATTTGAAGGTGCCGGTGCCTTTGAAACGACGCTGCGCAAGGGCTCGCCCATGGTAGCCAGTGAGGCCAAGGCCGCGCTCATGGCGGGCAAAAAGCTGCGCCGCGCCTGCCTCACCATGGCACAGGGCGAGACGATGTGGACCAGCACGGTCGATGCCGACAGTTTCGTCTTCCGTGGCCTCAAGCTGCCCAAGGGCGAGGCCGTGGACCCGATTGGAAAATTCGAAGAGCGCATGCTCTCACTGCGTCACCTGCGCGAAGCCTTCCTCAGCCTCTTCGACCACTTCCTCACCCTACGCACCCACGAAGCGCGTTGGGAAAAGACCCTGGCCGATGTCTACCGCTGGGTCGAACAGCGCGCCGCGCGGCCGTAACAGACGCACAGGTGTTGTTCTGCGCATTAGGAGCGGGGTGTGGCCACGAGCCAAAGATCACCTTTCGTGGCGGCAGACTCCGATCGCCCACCGGTGACAGTGACCGCATCACACCCGCCTGTAGGAAAAGCCTATGAACGAACCCCGCACCTGCTTCGCTCGGCCCGAAGCTCCAGTGTGGATAATGCTCCAACCAACCATCTGAACGTCGCGAGCCAAGAATTCCATCCCTGGCGGCACTACCACAATCGGTGGTTCGCGTCCCACCAGACGCAGCAGTGAGAACTCACGGATCTTCGATGCTGGAAATGTACGAGAGGATGTCTGAATCTGATACAATAGTGGTCGAGCCCTTGACTGCAGACGTTATGTCAAAACAGATTATCTTCATAGCCGTTCCAGCCTCTAGCCATAAAATGTCGTAATAGGCTATAATTCTGGTGTCATTTCCAACAATCCCTAGCTCTTCGGGCTCCCAGTTCCAAGCGGCAATCACACTGAACTCGCCATCGTGGGTCCTTGCGATGAATTTCTGCCTAATAACACGCAGATGTGGATATCTCGTTCTTGCCCAAGCATGTTCGGCAAATATGGCTTGCCGATGATCAACAGTATTCACTCGCACATAGTCAATATCAAAGGAGCCACCCAACTGCTCAAACGTAACCCGTCCACCCGGAAAAATAAACTCACCCTCTTCGTTCAGAGAAGCTGCGCTTTCCGCTCGGGGCTCGTTACTCTCGAAGAGGCTGCGGACACGGTGGGAATGACGAGACACAGCTGATATAAACGAGTCCAAGCTAATAAGCGATAAGGCTAGGATCAGGATGATTGCAATACCACGACGGTTCTTCAGGGCAAGAATCATACGTTCTGTCCGGTTTTCAGACTGTTGCATGTACTTGCTACCTCTGCGCCGAAACCCTAATTCACCCGTGTCGGAGCCACTAATCCGAGCGTAGCGAGCCCGCAACCGCTGCCGGCGTCTGGTGCAACTGTGTTGTTAGAGCTTACTTGATCTCACTATTAAAGCCGAGGTGAGCTACCTGCTGGTCTGTCAGTGGCTGTAGGTTGCTAGGAGTGGCAATTATTGGCTCGCCTTGCTTTCAGGTGACTACCCAAAAGTTGACTGAGAACTGTCACGGCAAACCCGGTCAGTAAGCCAAGTCCGTAGTTCATACCTCTTAAGACCTTGGCTATAGGTCTGTTAGCTCTGATCTCCCCGATCCTTTCGCGGCCCTCTCTAGTTAGGTAGTATGCCTTACATTGCACGGAGCTGTTCGAGCTAGTGACCAAGCTTGCTTCATTCTCTTCATCAAAGAACAGACAACCTTCTTGAGCCAGCAGTGTGATATGATGGAAGCGATCGTCACCAGACCCCAGTGTCCCTCGATCCATTCGAACAAGAATGGATTGCTTTGCTGCTTCCTTGAGTATCTTGAGCTGGTCTTCTTCCCTCGTCCTTGTTTCGTTATCATCAAGCAAGAAGGGCCCCAGTGCGACTGCGATGATACCGAGCACCATCAGGGTAAGGAGGAGCGCGAATGTGCTTCTACAAGTTATCTCAGGCATCATGCATCCGTCCACTGTTTGTACTATTACTATACAGGTGAGCTGTTCTGCAGTCAATGTGTTGGTCGGAGCATGACCGATCGTTGACCGCCCCGCTGTACTGGATGCTCTGATCCACCTCCGAAGCACTTTCCTGCTATCCTTAGGCCCCTCAAGTGTTACTATCTCTCGCGCAGGAGCATGATGTTCGCTGCGTACCACACATAAGGACGACAAGATGAAGACACGCACTTACACACTCACGACAACCCTACTGGTTTTCTGTGCCTGCTTGATGCAGATCGCGCCCGCCCTCGCGAAGGGACCGCCTCCCGGCAAAGGGCCTGGCAACGGCGACAGCGGCTCGGCACCAGACCCCAAAGTCATCCAAGCCGCCCCCATCAAACTCGGCACCTCGGGCGGATGGGCTGATGACCTTGCGAATGGCTACTGCTGTGGCGGCACACTCGGCGCCCTCGTTGAAGACGCCAGCGGGCAGTACATCCTCAGCAACTTCCACGTACTGGCAGCCGACCGTGTCAGCGGCGGCAACACCGATACCGCAGACATCGGAGATGTGGTGATTCAGCCCGCCCTGATCGATGTGGGCTGCAACCAGGACAACGCCCAACCCGTCGCCACACTGGAGGGGTGGGCCGATCCGCTCGCCGGCGCCAATGTTGATGCAGCCATTGCACAGACCGTCAGCGGCATGGTGGATGCCACCGGTGCTATCCTCGGCATCGGCACGCCTTCTTCGCAGACTGTCGCCGCATCTATCCGTCAGCGGGTCAAGAAGATGGGGCGCACCACGGGTCTCTCTTCAAGCAAGGTCAGCGGGCTCAATGCGACCATCAGTGTGACGTACGATACCGAATGCGCCGGTCCAGTCCGCGGAACGGCCACGTTCACCGGCCAAATCGTGATCGACAACAAGGGCGCAAAGTTCCTCGACTCGGGCGATTCAGGATCGCTCATGGTTGAGGACACCGCCTCGAACCCGCGTGCCATAGGTTTGCTTTTTGCCGGCAGCAGCCGCACTGCGATCGCTAATCCCATTGACGATGTCCTCTCGGCTTTCAGCGTCACGATGGTCGGCGAGGGCGCTGCCGCGGCCGCCGAAGCTCCGGCTGACGAGGATCTCGCCGCGGCCATGAAGGCCCAGAAGGCCAACGCGCGCGCCTTTGAGGCGGCCCCGAATGCCATCGGACATGCCATCGGCAAAAATGCCAACGGCAAAAATGCCAACGGGAAGACCATTCTCAAAGTCTACGTCGAGAAGGATCCCGCCGCCGCCCGCGCAGCCTTACCCTCTCGTGTTGGAGGGTTTCCTGTCATCGTAGAAGAGACAGGCAAGATCGTAGCGTTCTAGAGCGCGTTCCTTCCGGCTGCGATTCGCAGCAGGGAAGGAACGTAACGTAGACAGCGTCACGGAGACAGTCCCCATCTGCTTCCTCCTCAGGCTGGAGGGGTCAATATCTAACATCGTCTATTTCCGCGCAAGGCAGTCGTCGGCACGACGGGTCTGACTCGTGGCAGGACACCAAGAACAACCCTTATCGGGACTCGGTCCGACCGCCACCAGTTGGTTGGATCATACAGTTGAGAGCTTTACTCGGTGGCCTCGGCCATCATGGGTTCCTCGTCACCGGCGTATAGGGATGGCGGCTGAAATGAAGCCGTAGGTACCAGCAAGCGGCGGCCTATCTATTTTCCTCCGCCCTACTGGTGACCACCAATCCCACAGGGATGAGCCAGGTCATCATGACGCCGACGACGCCAGCGGGCCAATCGGCCATGCCGTAGATGTGGACGTGGGCTATGAGGAGTATGATCAATGCGGGGAGCAGGCGCTGATTCACGTTGGTGCATCGGGCCAGCACGCCCAGCAATCGGGCCAGCAACCACACCCAGCCCAGCAAATGCAGCGCCACCCCGACCCAACCGGTCGCAAAAGCCACCTGTAGCCAGTACTGGTGTGCGTGATGGAAGTGGGAGGGCGATTGGGGCGGATTTGATCGATGATAGTGCTCCTCAAACACCGTGGTGCCCCAGCCGTGACCCCACACCGGACGTTCGCGGACCAGGTTGGGCGTATGCGACCACACCACCTCGCGGCCGGCGAAACTGCGCAGCGCCCTGCGATCGGAGAAGCGTGGATTGATCCGCTCGATATTGACGACCAACGCCGTCACGGCGAGCAGCATCAGCACCGTGAGCACGACTTTGAGGCGCCAGCCAGATGGGATGATAACAGCCGCCAAGCCCACGGTCGCCATCAAAGCCACTTGGGGGCCGCGCGAAGCAATCAGGAATTCATGCGCCAGACATATCAGGACCCCCACGAGACACCCGAGCGCCGCCCAACGTCGCTCACGCAGCATCCATCCAGAGGTGAGCAACACCAAACAAGCCGCCCCGCCCATCATGGCCGAGAGATTCGAGTGGCCAAACGCGAAAGGCTCCAGCTCATGCCCCAGCTGGAAAACCTGCGGCCCGAGGGTCGCCACCATGCGCGCCAGATCGCACGACAACACCGCCACGATGGCCCAAGCACCATAGAAGAGGAGCCCTTCGATCTTGTGTCGCGTCGGAAAAAGCGCAGGAATCGCCAGTGTTGCCAGCATCACGTCGGCATACTTGAGCAACTCTCTGAAGCTGGGCCCCGCCACCGGCGAAAGCGGCAGCAGTACAAGAATGAGGAGGCCCGACAGAAGGAAGAGGAGGCCTGCCGGCTGAAGCCACACCTTGAATCCGCGCGGGTTGCGCCATAGCGCGACGAAGAAGCTTCCGATCAGCAGAAGATCCTGAAGGAAGGCCGAGCGGAAGTTCCACACCAGTACGCCGACGACGGTAAAGAGAATGAACCGCAGCGATGCCGGCAACCTCTTGATGCTTAACATAGGACCTCCACCTCTCCCTCCCCCTGGTCGGCCGCTCCCACTGCACCCCAAGGGCGTACCCGACGATAGCGCCAGGGGGCGTAAAGAATCAACGACCAACCCGTGCATCGATGTGCCAGGCCTCCGGCGTCAGGGCCAGGCGGGCACGGCCTTCGCCAAAAGGCTCAAGGGCACTGACGGCGTGGCCGGTGGCCGTCATAAGTTCCACAGCAGGTCCGCTACCGTGGCCTTGGGCGATCTGCACGATAGCGTGCAGAGCGGCGAGCTTGCGCAGGGCGGTGCCTGCCGCCGCGAAATCCATCCAGTGGTGCAGGGAGGCTGGCTCGGCCTGAACGGCGTGCCACCAGTCTCCCTGTGGCAGCGCCTCCGACAGCGGCTGCGCCATGCGCCGCCGAACGGCCTCGGCCGCGTTGAGATTGCTGGCCATGAAGAGCCAACCGCCTTCGCGCCACAGGCAGGGCTTCTCGGAGACTTTCATACTCGAGTAGATGCCGCTGCGCGCATCGTCGATAATGAAATAGGGCGCCCCCCCCTCCGCATGGCGCTCTTGGACGAGAAGGGCGGAGCCGAGAGCGGCATTGCAGCGATCCAACAACGATGGCAGCACCACACCCGCGTCCATATCGGGGGCGACACTGAGAGCCAGAACCAAAGAGGGCGTCTTGATCCCGAGCAGCCGACCGCTAAACGCTTCGCGCAGCAGCCCCACCGCCAGCAGACCATCCGCAACCACATGGGGCCCCAGTGTCTGGTTATAGAGATCGATCCATTCAAGATTCCCGCTTGCAGCCAGACTGGACTCCAACAAAGCTGCTGGTGCCAACACCACGCCCCCCGACACCTCACCCAGGCCAGCTTGGAGCCGCTGCCAGTCGGCAGCATCCGCCGTCGCCGCAGGCAGCGCGCCGAGCATCGGTAGATTGAAGCCAGGCACCAGGCCTGTGAATCCAGCGCGATGGCCCCAACGGCGAAGCATGGGCAGGGCGACCGCCGTGGGCCAATCGGCCGAGAGCTCCAAGGGGCCGGAGGCTGAGGCGGCCCAGCCCACTTCACCCCGGGGGATGTCCGCTTCGGCGGTCGGCCAGCGGAGCTGGGCGCGATCCATCGCGGCGTCATCAACGGCGGGCAGATCTGAGGCCGCCTCGCCATAGCTCAGGCGCCGGGTCATATCCCGCACCGCGGAAGGGTCCTGCGAGTAGCAGAGCAGAACGACGCCCTCGTAGATCGCCGCCGAAAGGACCGGGAAATCCGGATCGCCATCGAAACGGTAGCAGGGCACGGCAGAGTGGCCGGGCAACCGGCTCCAGCCGGGAATCCATCCGCCCGCCATGAGCCAGCGCAGAATCTGCGCGCGCGGGCCGCCCCAGCTCGCCGCCATCCAGGATGGTGGGCCGCCTCGCGGTGCAGCGGGCGCATAGGCCACCAGCGCGTAGCGTCCGCCCAAACAGCGGGTCAGCCAGCGCCCCGTACCGCTGGACATGAAAGCATCCAGTTCGGTGGGGTCCCCGCCCAAGACGCTGAACGATTGACGCAAGGCGGGGTTCTGCAGCAGGGCCGCGGCATCCTCGGCCAGATGGTGGTGTTCGCTAACCAGTATGGCGTTGGCGGGCAGGGCGGCGCGCACGCGCTGCGGCGCATAGGGAAACCAGAGCGACCAGCTGATCGCCAACACCACGAAGAGAGTACCCGGGAGCAGGATCGTCCAGCGCGGCGGCCTAGTCACGGATCGACCCCACCAGTTCAGTAATGCTCGACAGTCCATGGCGCTTCAGATAGGTCACCATACCGTCAATCACCCGCGTGACTGTCGTTGGATCCGTAAAGTTGGCCGTCCCCACGGCCACGGCCGTGGCTCCGGCGATCACGAACTCCAGGGCATCCTCGGCCGTCTCAATACCGCCCATCCCAATGATCGGAATGGAGACCGCCTGGGCCGCCTCCCATACCTGCTTGACGGCGACGGGATGCACGGCGGGGCCGGAGAGCCCCCCCACTTTGTTAGCCAATACCGGGCGACGCGTCTCGATATCGATCACCATGGCGGGCAGCGTATTGATCAGAGAGATGGCATCGGCCCCGGCCTCTTGGGCGGCCTTGGCGAAGCGCCCCACATGCGGAACGTTGGGGGCCAGCTTGGGAATGAGGGGTAGTCGCGTCCGTTTGCGCACGCGCCGTATCAAATCGGAGGCCATCGTCAGATCCGTCCCAAACGCAATGCCCCCCTCTTTGATGTTGGGACAGGAAATATTCAACTCCAGGCCGGCAATACCGGGCACGTCATCGAAGCGGGCGGCCACCTCCTCGTACTCCGCTTCGTCGCGGCCCCAGATATTAACGAGGACCGGTGTATCGAACTGGCGAAGGAAGGGCATGTAGGTTTTGACAAACCCGTCTACCCCAGGCCCCTGCAGGCCAATCGCGTTGAGGAGCCCACCACGCACCTCGACCATGCGGGGCACATCGTTACCGCCCCAAGGCTCCGCGCAGATGCCTTTGACGACAATGGCACCCAGTCGGTTGAGATCCACGAGGTCGGCGTATTCGGGACCATAGCCAAAGGTGCCAGAGGCCACCATGACCGGATTCTTCATCCTGATCCCGGCAATCTCCGTACGCATGTCGGGCGCAGTCTCTACAGTGTCAGCCATCCCACTCCACTTCAGCCGCCTCAAATACGGGGCCATCGCAGCAGACCCGCTTCCACGCGACGCTTCCATCCTCTCCACGAATCTTCTGTACGCAGGCCAGGCAAGCCCCGATGCCGCACCCCATATGCTTGTCGAGCGAAAGCCAGGCCGTATGCGAGGCAGCCACTCCGCGCTCGCCCACGGCGCGCAGCAGTCCCTCGGGACCGCAGGCGTACAAGACCGGGGTGGCATCGGGATGGGCAGCCAACCAGCCGTCGACAGCGGCTGTGACAAGGCCCTGCTCCCCCAGCGAGCCGTCCTCCGTCGTGATTCGCACCTCCCAGCCCATCGATTCAAAATCGCCCACACAGAGAATGTCGCGTGCGGCACCGCCGCCGATAAAGACCGTGCCGCGCGTCGGGGCCAGCTCCTCGGCCAGGAAACTCAGGGGTGCCACGCCGTAGCCTCCTGCCACCAGGAGCGGGCTGTTGCCGGCCGCCTCGACGGGAAAGCCGTTCCCCAGAGGGCCGATCAGGTCAACACGGTCACCCACCGCCATGGCCTCCATGGCCTCCGTCCCACGCCCGACCGTCTTATAGAGAATCGAGAGCTGCCCGTCACGGGCACGGTAGATACTGAAGGGCCGTCGCAGGACCGATCCATCCAGGCGCGGCACCCGCAGATGAACAAACTGGCCCGGCCGCGCCGCCCCCGCCGTATGTGGCGCGCTCAACACCAGCTCACGGTAGTCGCCGCCCACCAACGTATGGCTCTTAACCTTTGCCTGCTCGATCTGCATGGTGGGACAGTCTGTGGTTTTGACCGCCCCGGGTCAAGTCAGTCATAAAAAGTGTTGACCCGGGGGGTGCGGTCGGTATCATGTGCGGGCTTTGAGGAATCAGGTCTGGGTTGGAGAGGAACAGGGAATGCCGAATATCAAGAGCGCTAAGAAACGTTTGCTGACGTCTGAGAAGTCACGCCAGGGCAACAAGTCTGTCAAGAGCCGCATCACGACCACCCGTCGTAAGTTCATCAGCGCCGTCGCTGGCGATGATAAGACGGCAGCCGATGCTGCTTTTGGAACCTTCTGTTCGGCCCTCGACAAAGGCGTCAAGCGCGGTGCGATCAAGAAGAACAACGCCAATCGCCGCAAGTCACGCGCGGCAGCACGTCTGAGCAGCGGCTTCGCAGCTTAGGATTCGCGGTTCAGGGGGCGGCCCCTACCAGTGATTCTTCTGAAAACAACCTATGCGGACGGCGACACGCCGTACCTCCCGTCACCACACATGTGTCTTTAAAGGCCTGTGGGAGGGTCGGGATGTTGCCGACCGTTCGACATCGGGATGCTCCAGAAGAATCACCAGTACTCCACAACCGTCTTAACGATGTGGTGTGCCAAATCTTCGGCGGCATCCGGCAGGGCCTCCAGCTTGCCCAATGAGAGATCACCACTCGGACTGAAGGCGGCTTCACCGCGTACGCTCCGACTGGTCAGCATTTCACCCGTGCCGCAACGATAGAAATCGACGCGGGCAATGATAATCAGTCGATACTCGCTGGTGGTTCTGGAATTATCAGCATCATAGCGGAGCGGCTCCAGCCGGAACTCCAGCAGTTCCACGTCCAGACGGCCATCTGCGGCTTCTTCGGAGACGATCCGCAGCGTGCCGTCCTGCTGAAACTCCTGTATCGCCGCGCGCGTGGCGGCCACTTCAACCTGGGGCTCCCCGGTCCGGTTGACGAAGGCCGGAACATAGAGACTCCGGATGCCCGGTGGAAGTGTGGTGCCGAGCCGATACCCCACGCAGCCGCTCAAAAGAGGCCACAGGATGGCACACATGACAACCCGCATTCCGTACCGCCTCATCACATGGCACTCCCATCCGGTGTAGCCTGCTGGATGGCCTCCAGTTCGCGCATGCGCAGGCTGACTTTTTCAGCCTGGTCGGCATAGGGAAACTGGCGAAGGAAATCGGCATACGCAATCAGGGCCGACTCGGGTCGTTTAGCGATCACATCGTAGTAGGAGGCACGATCGTAATAGAGCGTCGAGAGGCGCAGACTGAGCCGGTCACGCTCCGCCGTGGCCGCCGTGCTGTTGGGGCTGTCAGGGTAGTCCGTCACGAAACCGGCCAGGGCGGAGAGCGCACGACGGCAACTCGTCTCATCGCGCCGATTGGTGTCGGCCAGCTTGACGAGACAGCGTGTCCCCCCGTAGGCGGCACTGGAGGCCAGCTCGTTACCGGGCCAGCGCTGACGCAGTTCATCATAGGCCTCGATGGCCTCGTCGTACTGCTTATCCTCTTCCAGTATCCATCCGATGAGGAAATGCACCTCCGGGACGCGCTCCCATGTGGGACCGTTTTCGGCGAGCTTGCGAAAGAGTGGCAGGGCACGTTCAGGGGCTTCGAATCCGCCAAACAGAAGCCGTCCGTGGCGGGCGTTCATGACCTCGTTGGCAATTCGAAACTGGTGGTCCAGGATCTCGTCGTAGTCAGACAAGCCAGAGTAGTAGTCCATCAGGTACTGGAACTCGTTGAACGCCCCAATATACTTCCCACGCTCTTCAAGATTCTCGGCATAAGCACGCTGGGCCAGGGAGGCCTCGGGCGTATCGTGCCAGGTGTGCACCAGCGCACGATACTGGCGCGCCGCCTTGCGCCGACGCCCCTCTGCGGCCAGGTTCTGGGCGTGCTCCAGCTGCAGGGCGGGCGTCTCCTGCTCTGGACGCCAGCGGAATCCCGGCTGCTTTCGAGCCGGGCCACTAGCAATCTCATCATCGAAGCTTCTCGGCTGCGACTCCTGCGCGCCGGCCGTACCCGCCAACGCCAGGACCATCCCCAGTGTCATCATCCCCGCAAGAAATCGTCTGCTATTCATAGCGACTAAAGGTAGCGGGCCACCGTTCCCTCGGTCAAGCCCGCTCTCATTCTGTCAGAAGATTGTCCGGGGGCTGTGCGTGGCTCCTAACTGCCGCCCGCATCAATGATTAAAGAACATGGCAGGCTACTGGCCACAAGTAGCCCCGGGACGTCCCGGCCCGAGGGCCGTGCGAGGAGGGTGTACGACTTGGGCATGTGAGGCCTTCGGGCTTGTCATGCGCAATCCGGGCCTGTTCCTCACTCGGCGCTGGGGCCGGGACGGCCCCGCCCTACGGCGAGCCAACGCGGCAGAGGGACAGGACACGCTTTGAGCTCGTCAGGTGCTAGCGTCAACATACTCCGTTCCGAAGCCGTCAGAGCGACTCGAGCTCCCCTGCGGCGGCTTCCCATTGCTTGGTCGAGTAGTCGATCTCCTCCTGCAACTCCTTGAGCCGCCGGTTCAGGACCGCGAAATCCGTATCCGGATCGGGAGAGGAGAGCGCCTCGAGCACCGTGCCGCGCTCGGTTTCCATCAGGTCCACACGTTTCTCGGCGCGGCGGATGGTTTGTTGCAGCTGACGCGTCGTCGCCTGGCGCTCCTGACGCTCACGGGCACGCTCCTGGCGCTGCGCCTTCTTGTCCTGGGGCGCGGGGGGTGCCTCACTCGGCTTCGTGGTCACCGCCGCCACGGGCGGTGCGCCACGATCAGCGCGGGCGAGACATTCCCTGTAATAGTCATAGCCACCGGCATAGCGCTGAATGCCGGGCGGCGTCATCGCAATCACGGAGGTGGCCACTTTGCGCGCAAAATCAACGTCGTGCGTCACGAGACAAAGCGTGCCTTCGTAGTCGGCCAGGGCATTCTCCAACGCCTCGCGCGCCTGTATATCGAGATGGGTGGTCGGTTCATCGAGGAGAAGAAAATTGGGCGGCTTGATGAGGAGACGCGCGAAGGCCAACCGGATCTTTTCGCCACCGCTCAGGACCTGTACTTGTTTCTCAACGCTGTCACCAGAGAACCCGAATCCGCCCAGGAGTCGGCGCACATCACCGTCCGACACATCCGCCGCCACGGCTTTGACGGCGCTGAAAAGGGTCTGCTGCGGCGTCATGGTCTCAGAAAAATCCTGAGACTGATAGCCCAGCACGACTTTGTGTCCCAGAGCGCGCTGACCCTCAGAGAGTTCGAGCGCCCCGGCCAGCATACGCAACAGGGTCGTCTTACCGAGTCCGTTCAACCCCACAAAGGCGATCTTCTCGCCGCGTGTAATGCGGAGATCGACACCGCGAAGGACCCATCGTTCACCGTCATAGCTCAGGCCAGCATCCTCTAACCGCATCACCTCCACCCCACTATGGGGCGGGGGTTTCAGACGAATGGTTCCCGGACTGACCAGTCGCTTGGGTAGATCAACCTGATCCATCCGCTCCAGCATCTTGATCTTGCTCTGTACCTGGGCCGCCTTGGTGCTGGTGGCCCGGAAGCGATTCACGAAGGTCTCGATCTGCTCGCGCTTGCGGTCATGGTTCTTGAGCGCGGCAAGCCGCTGCTCATAGCGCGACTCACGTTGGGTGACGTAGGCATCGTAGCTGCCGCTATAGCGTTCGGCACGTCCGCCTGCCACCTCCAGAGTCACTGTCGTCAGCGTGTTCAAGAGGTAGCGATCGTGTGAGATGAGCAGGAGTGTGCCCTGAAACTCGCGCAGGTAGCGCTGCAGCCACTCGATGGTCGGCATGTCGAGGTAGTTGGAGGGTTCATCCAGAAGCAGAATTTCCGGCTCAGCCACGAGGACACGGGCCAACTCGGCACGGGACTGCCAGCCGCCGCTGAACGAGCCCACCGGCTGATGGAAGGAGTCGACGCTGAATCCCAGACCACTCAAGGCCTGCTCGGCGCGCGGTCTGATCGTGTAGCCGCCCAGGGCCTCGAAACGGGTCTGAACCTCACCCAACCGTTCGAGCAGTTGAGCCTGCTCGGCCTGCGAGGCCTCCTTCAATCGATCTTCGATCGTGTGGGTCTCCTGCTCCAGATCGGCCAGTTCGGGGATGGCCGCCTCAGCATGGGCCAGCAGCGGCCGTGCGGCGATGCTTGCGCTGACATGCTGGTGCACGTAGCCCAGGCGACACTCCTTGGGCAGGAGTATTTCGCCGCCGTCGGGTTCGGCATCCCCGACGATCAAACTGAAAAGGGTGGTCTTGCCCGCCCCGTTCGGCCCCACAATGCCCACGTGTTCGCCCGGATTAAAACGGAAGCTGACCTCATCCAGGACGACCTGGGCGCCGTGTCGTTTGCTCACTGATCGAAAATCTACCATGCGCGAGAGCATCCTTTAAGTGTCGCGTAAAAGCAAGCGCACCAGGTGAAGAGGGTTCTGCGTGGTGACCGGATAGGACGCTCAGCGGATGCGCCTCTGGTCACAACGCTGGGTCCAGAGACTGTGCCGTCCTCGCCCTGCCCTCAACCCAACAATCAGAAAATGACGTGGCAATCCGGCAAGGCCACGCGGATGCGCTCCTTTTCCTCATCCGGCAGCGGATTCTTCAGAAGGTTGAGCCAGCTCAACTTCGGAAGTGAACCGATATCCTGCGGCAGGGCGGCCAGGCGGTTGCCCTGTAGATCAAGGCGCTCCAGGCTGGCCATGCCCGTCAGCGAGGCGGGCAGCGACTCCAGAGCGTTCTGGGCCAGGGCTAAATCGGTCAGCCCCGTCATGGACCCAAGGCTCTCGGGCAGGGCGGTCAGCTTGTTACCGGTCAGATAGAGGCGTTCCAGAGCCATCAGACCCGCGATGCCTTCCGGCAGAGCGGTCAGCGCGTTGCCGTTCAGTCGCAGCCACTTCAGCCCCGTTTGATGAAGGACACAACCGGGCACAACGGCCAGCTTGTTACGATCCAGGTTGAGATAGGTCAGTGATGAGAGCGCGGCCCACTCATCTGGCAGGGCCGTCAGCTGGTTGTCGCTCAGATAGAGCGTCGTCAGCTCCGTCATGCCCGCCATAGCACCGGGCACCTTCTGTAGAGCGCACTCCCCCGCATCGAGCCATTTCAGCCGGTTCAGCACGCCGAGCTCGTCCGGCAACGCAGTCATGGCGTTCCCGCGCAGGCTCACTTTCACTAAGGCGGGGAAGGCCCCCAGCCCGTCGGGCAGGGCCGTCAGGCCCGTCTCGTGCAGATCAATAAATTGGATCTGCTCACGTGCGGCGCCCGCTTCGGCCATAGTGCGCGCGGTCACCAGTCGATCCGGGGTGCGCCAAGGAAAGCACCCCGCCATGCCAAGCACACTCAGCCACACCAGTCCACGCACCCCGTGGTTGCGCACCGCGTTGTACCACCCCGTTCTCATTGAGATCATATTCACAGAAACCTCTCCTCCTCACCCACAATCGCGCAATTATAGACTTGCCCCGCAACAAGAGCAAACACTACGATAACCCGCACTATGAAGAAAACATTTACTCTCCTTTTCGTGCTCACCCTATTGTTTTCCGGTATCAGCTCGGCCTTCGCCTTTCCGATGAGTAAGAGCAATGAAAGTGGCGATTATCTCTGGGGCACCGGTATAGCTCACAGCCTGAGTGCGGGCGTCTACGGTGGGTCCACTGAGCGCGATGTTAAAATTGGCTTGTCCACGGTTACGAAAGAGAGTGAGAAGGCCATCGTCTACATGGCGGTTGATCTGCAGCCATGGCTACTCCTCTTCGGAGGTATCGGGGGGGCCAACCATGCCCTCGGATTGAGCGCTGACAGTTCCGCCATGCAGGCTGAAGCGGGCCTTCTGGTCAACCTGGTCGATCACGACATCCTCGATCCGACGCTTTTCGAGGATAAGCTGCGGGTCAACATAGGCGCAACGTGGGGCTTAACGCAGGGCGAATGGTTTGGTGAAGACATCAAGTGGCAGGAGCTAACCGCCTTTGCCACCGTTAGCGTGGTCAATGACACAGTAGGCAACAAGTTCTTTAATCCCAACAGTATCGCCATCTATGTGGGCCCGGTATTTTCCTATATCCAGAGCGAAGACATAGAGGTTGACCAGGAGCTGGGTTACATGGCTGGCGTCGAAGTGTTTGTGTCTGAGTCCATCTCGTTCGATCTGGGCATCCGCCAGTTCGACGGGCCGGGCTTCGAGGGTGGGCTCCACATTCGATTCTGATGGTGAGGCAACCCGGCAGGGGAGACAGAACGTGGCCATAACAATTAAGAAAAAGAAAATTGAGTTGAAGAGCGACACGTCGGCGCCTGCAGCAGGCAGCGATGACGTGGCCGCTGTGGCACCGGAAGAAGCCGTGGTGGCGGCCGTGATGCGCCGTGACGTCGCTCCCGCACGCAAGAGCGGCGGCTCGTTTGTTCCTTTTGTCATTATGGGCCTTTTGGCCTGTGCCTTCTTGGGTGCCCTCATTGCCATGCAGGTCGCGGAGAACTCATCCTACAAGGGTGCCGTTCCGCAGCACGGTGCCACGGCACCGCGCTGAGGGATACGTACTGATGCCCCCCCAAACGACGCGCTCTGAGGCCCTCCGTATTCTCACCCGTTGGCTGCAGACCGACGAATTTCCCGACCGGATGCTGACCGGCAGCGGTCCCAGCCGCGCCTTTCTGATGGAGATGGTCTACGGTGCCGTACGCCATCGCCGCAGCTTAGAGTGGCTGGCAGCGCAATGCTCCGACCGCAGCCCCGCCCCGGCCGCGCTGCCCGCCCTATTGCTGGGGATCCAACAGCTCATCTTCATGGACGGGGTACCCGATTACGCGGCAGTGAACGACACAGTCAATGCGCTCAAAGCGTCGAGTCATTCCCAGGGCCAGGCCTCCTATGTCAACGCCATCCTTCGCCGAATTATCCGCGAACGTGAGAGGCTGCTGGCCGCGTTGGCCCGGCAGTCCATCGGTATTCGTGAGTCGCACCCAGACCCACTGGTCGAACGCTGGACGGCCACGTTCGGGGCCGCCCGCTGCCTGGCACTCTGCCAATGGAACAACAGCCGCCCAGGCATTGTGGTGCGACCGCGACCGGGTGCGGATGCCTTTGATCGCTCACGGCGCGCCCTGATCGCAGCCGGCATCGCCTTTGAACGCCACCCCTATGCCCCCGATCAGTTTCTATCGATCGGACACGGCGTACGCGTCACCGAGTTGCCCGGCTTCAGAAAGGGCGAACTGACGGTGCACGATCCGGCCACCATCGAGGCGGTGGAACTGCTGGATCCCCAGCCGGGCCAGCGGGTACTCGATGCCTGTGCCTCACCGGGCGGAAAGACCGCACTCATCGCCGACCGAATGGGGAGCAAAGGAGAGCTCGTTGCGTGCGATATACATGCCGATCGCATGAGCCTGCTGCGCGATACCCTGGGGCGACTCTCCCTCCCGCGCGTCGAACTCGTTCAGGCCGACCTGCGCCAGGAGGCGCTTCCGGAGGCTCTCACGAAACGGCCCTTTGACCGCATTCTACTGGATGTGCCCTGCTCCAATACGGGCGTACTACGACGCCGTCCCGATGCGCGCTGGCGCTTTGACCCTCAACGCCTGCGTCATACCGTGGCCCTGCAGCGAGCCCTGCTCGACCGGACCGCCCTTCTCCTCAAGCCGGGAGGCACCCTCGTCTACAGCACCTGTAGTTTGGAGCGGGAGGAAAACGAGACCCAGATCGAGAACTGGCTACGCACCCACCCGATGTTCCAGCAGACCGATTCGCGCAGTTGCTTTCCGCCCACCACCCAGACCGATGGGGCGTACGCCGCGGCGCTGGTCGCGGTGGGATGATTCTGCGCTTACGAACGGGCTACAACAGGTCGCTGGCCAGCTCGGCCAGGTCTGAGCGTTCGCCCTTCTCGAGATTGACGTGCGCATAGACCTTTTGACCGCGCATTTTCTCGATCAGGCAGGTCAGACCGTTTGATTGAGTATCAAGATAGGGGTGGTCGATCTGGTAGATATCACCCGTGAAGACGATCTTGGTCCCCTCCCCGGCGCGCGTGATAATGGTCTTGATCTCGTGCGGCGTCAGGTTCTGCCCCTCATCCACGATAAAGAAGACATTCACCAGACTACGCCCCCGGATATAGGAGAGAGGGGTAATAACCAGTTCCTCTTCATCGAGGAGCGTCCGGATGTTTTTGTGTCTCGTATCGGACTTTGAGAACTGGTGCTTAATTACCCCTAGATTGTCGTAGAGCGGCTGCATGTAGGGCGCCAGCTTCTCGTCAATCTCCCCTGGCAAAAAACCGGTATCCTTGTTGCTGAGCGGGACAATCGGACGCGCCAGGAGGATCTGCTTGTACTGCTTGCGCACCTCCAAAGCCGCCGCCAGGGCGAGGAGTGTCTTTCCGGTGCCGGCCTTTCCGGTTAAGGTGACCAGTGGAATCTTTGGATCGAGCAGCGCCGCGAGGGCGAAGGTCTGCTCGGCGTTGCGTGGCATGATGTTGTAGACGGGAGTCTTGTCGACATGGCGGAGCGTCTTCATCTCTGAATCGTGAATGGCCAGTCCCGATTTTCGATCGCTGCGCATGATCACGAATTCGTTGGGACTGAGCGGTTCCTCAAGCTCTATATCCGCCACAGCCACCTCGTTGGGAGGCGTGTAGAGGCGCTCTATCACGTCGGTCGGAATGTGCTCCAAGAGCCGCTTGCCGGTGTAGAGTTCGGAAACATCGCGAACCTGGTCGGTCGTGTAGTCGCGCGCCTTCAAGCCGACGGCCTTGGCCTTGAGTCGTAAATTGACATCCTTTGAAACAAGGATGACCTCTTCATCAGGATGCTCAGCGGCGAACGTGTAGGCGATATTGAGGATACGGTGATCCGGCTCGTTGCCGGCAAAATTGAGGCGCAAATCGGCGTGCATGGGGCAGGCCAACCCGACACGCAGACGGCCCCGATGGGGTCCCATCTTTACCCCGCCATCAAAGAGCTTATTACCACTGAGATCATCAAGCTTACGTAGAAACGTACGGGCGTGATAGCTGATACTCTCGTGGCCCTTCTTAAAATGGTCGAGCTCCTCCAACACCACAATCGGCACCACGACATCGTGTTCTTCGAACCGGTCGATGCAGGTGCTGTCATGCAGAATAACATTGGTGTCGAGAATGAATACTGTGTGCGGCGTCTCTGTCATCGCGTCCTTTCCGTATCTCGTCCACTGGCTTCATAGGGCCTAAACCAAAAGAGGCGATCCGATCGGACCGCCCCTCTTGAAACACACTCAATCGTCCAGCTCAATCCGCCGCCTTGAGCTTTCTGAGCTCTTCTGAAAGCGTGACGAGGTGCTGCTTCTCCTCCGCGATAATGAAGTCCACCTTTTCACGTCCCAGCCCCTCGGGCACTACATCCTTGAGTCCGATATAGAAAAGCACCGCATCCTTCTCCAGGCCGATGGCCATACGCAAGATCTCTTCAAGCGTCTCGTTGCCCGTTAGGGTCGCCGTCACGCTCGGCGAACCCTCTACGTGGTGGCCATCCGCAACGGCAGCGAGGTACTGTCCGCCCTCGTCATACAGATCCATCGACTCGCCCGAATCGGCGAACGTTTCGCGCATGGTCTGGAAGGTCGCGACATGGTCGTGCTCCATATCGACCAGATTCATGAAGTAGGCACGAGCGGTCTCATCGCTTTGGATATCAGCGGCCTTCTGGTAGAACGCCTGGCCGTTGCGCTCGATCTGCACCGCCATCGCGAAAATTTCATCTGCGTTAAAGACTATATTCATTGGGATACTCCTCGGCTTATGCTGCGACCATGTTGACAGAAATGCCGCCCTTGCAGCAAGCGCCTTTTGAGGTGCTGTTGGTAGCGGGCGACGTCAGGATGCGGCGGCTAGCGGCGACCCAGATGGATCATCTCATTGGAAACACGTGAATTCAGGACGACGCCGACGAGAAGCATGGCACTGCCGCACATGCAGGCGGCCAATGCCAACCGACCACTGAGCTCGGCGACCGTCAGCACGACCGCCCCCAGCAACACCACAACGCCAAATACGCCCACTGAAACGGCTCCAGCCTGTCTCTTTTCAAGTCTACTCATAGCTTCGAGTTACCTCTTGTCCTTCTTCCACCTTCTGACTACAGTGTAGCAGTCATACTGTAGGCACGCCTATAGGACTTTGGGCCCATACCCATGACGTGGAAATAGTTGAAGAAATTAGAGCAGGCTGGCTCAGCCAAGCAGATGGGAACGAGTAAACGATGGATGCCGTCGAGACAGTTCGTGATGGGGAGAGAGACGTCTTTGTGGTCGATGATGACGATGCGGTGCGTTCCGGTATGGCCAAACTGCTACTGGCGGAAGGCTACACGGTCCGCACATTTGATTCAGCCGAAGCCTTCCTCGAGCGCGGCGTCAACGGTGAGATTGCCTGCATAGTGCTTGATCTCCAAATGCCCGGTCTGACCGGCCTGGAGTTACAGGAACATCTCATCGCAAGCGGTCACGAACTGCCGATCGTGTTTGTTACGGCCCACGGAGATATTCCCGACAGCGTACGCGCCATGAAGCGGGGCGCGATCGATTTTCTATCCAAGCCATTCGACTCCGGCGATTTTCTGGATGCCGTGCGTCAGGCCATAGACACAGGCAAGGTCATGGAGGCGGAGCGTGTGGCCGCTGAGAGCGTAAAGCAACATGTGGCGGCCCTGACACCGCGGGAGTATGAGGTCATGCGCCATGTCATTGCCGGTCTCCTCAACAAGCAGATCGCCTACGCCTTGGACATCAGTGAAAAAACCATCAAGATTCACCGCGCACGGGTTATGACCAAAATGTGCGTCGACTCCGTCGCCGCGCTTGTCCGCGATACGGCCCGCGTCGGCATCACCCCCGTCGACGCGGAACTGTAGGCGAGTCGCCACGACGGATTCTTCTCTGTTGATAAGGGCTTCGTGGGCAATGACTACTGATGAAATATCCCCGTCCATCAGATGAGACTTAAGAGATAGGCGTGTACGAGTAGGTGTACGAGTACGGAAAAGTCCCGCCAATCACA
>JABMPJ010000051.1 GCA_013203785.1 Lentisphaerota bacterium
CGTGTACGAGTAGGTGTACGAGTACGGAAAAGTCCCGCCAATCACATACTCGTACACGCGAATCTCTTCCCTTCCTTTGTGTCGGGGCAGGAGTAGTCACTATCTGCAAGGACTTACGCAGCCAGAAGAATCAGTCCTGCCTCGCGGGGCTACGGCGTCACATTGACCTGGGCCCACATCGGGCGCAGATCGACCACCGTACCGCTATCGAGGGCGGCATCGAGCCCGAAGCAGGCCACGGACGCCTTCATGCCGTCCTCTAGCCCAACCAGCGGCGCGGTACCGTTCAACATGGACTCACGCAGCGAGTCGGCCAGGATGCCGTCGGCGCCGCCATGCCCCCCTCCAACGGTCTCCTCTTTGTGTAGCTCAGTGTCGAACCCGATCCGCCGCCACTCAAGCTGGCCGGTCAGCACATCGCCACGCAGGGTGCCCTCCGTCCCGCAGATATAGACACGGCGCTCCGGCATGGCCGTGTTGAGGTCCGTATGAAACGTCGCCCGCGTACCGTTGGCGTACTCCAGAATACCGACCTGGTTATCGATGATGTCCTTCTCCGCCGTGAAGGGATTGAGTTTCTGCACACGGGTGTAAATACCCATGGACTGCCACGATTTGTAGGCCTCACGCCCCTCGCCGTCCGTTCCAATCCGTTCAATCTGATGCGCGTTCTCCGGCGTGAAGAAACTGAGGCCGCCAAAACTGGCCACCCGCACCGGCACGCTTTCGGTCAGCCAATTCATCAGATCCACGTCGTGCGAACACTTCTCAAGCAGATGCGTGCCGGCATTGGCGCGCTGGCGCCGCCAGTCCGACATAATGTAGCCCCCGTGATTGAAATCCAGCGTCTCGTTGAATTCAAATGACACCATCTGGCCAATCACCCCTTCATCCAAAAGGGCCTTGATGCGTTGGTAGAACGGGGCATAGCGCAACACGAAGCCCATCGAAAAGAGTCGGTCGGTACCCTCAACCGCCGCTTTCAACTCGACCGCATCCTCCATAGTCGTGACCAGTGGCTTCTCCGTGAAGACATGTTTACCCGCCGCAAAGGCCCCCAGGATGTGCTCCTTGTGGAAACAGTTCCAGGAGCCCACACAGACCCAGTCCACCGACGGATCGGCCGACAGCGCGCGGTGATCCTCGTGGAGGGCGGCATCCGGGCAATCCAGACGCTCCCGGCACTGCGCAATCGCTATCTCAGAAGGATCGCACAGCGCGACCACGCGCAGGCCGGACGTCTTCTCGATCACTCTCTCTATAACGCCAGTCAGCCGTGCCCCGCACCCGATCAGACCCAACCCCACCACACGCTCAGCCATATCTGTCATTGCTACTCCACACCGATCATTGATTGCACCCGCACTTATCTCATATGTGGCATAAGAACGGATTCACGACACATATGCAAAGTCATTCTATACATGGTCAGCAATGAAGCGTTCACGGTCCGCTCGCTCGCCCAGCGGGCCGTCCTCCCCGTCCCCAGCCAGCCGATGGCGGTGGCGAGCCACCTGGTTGTATATCCAGTCTCGGACAGGGCGCGGTATCAGGCGACAGGCCCGGCACAGCCGCCATGGCCAGGCCAGCTCGGCCGCGATCATCAGCGCCGCCTCGCTTCGGCTGTGACAATGCCCCTCTCGGATAAGCACGAGTGAGGTCCCGGCCGTCGCGCCCTCATCACAACCCCCTGCCAAATCCTCAGCGACATCCGATTGCAGCGGGGCAAAGCGAAAGACCGCCCTGGGGTCGTGTCGGATGATAAAGCGGACCGCCCCTCTACAGAAGCCGCACGTGCCGTCAAACAGCACAACATTGTCACCGTTCTGCATGGGCTAGGGACCCTCCTTTTCAGCGGCGGCGGGCCCCGCACGGGGAGTAACCATTCCGGTGGAGCGACCCCACACGCAGACCGCATTGGTCGCGCAAGCCATAGAGCGAGTCTACACCCAGGTGCCGACAGGCGTGGATCGCCACGAGCGCGCAGGCCCGTGCATCCGCGATCGCGTTGTGATGCTGGAACGAGATGTTAAGCTGGCGGGCGAGATGATCCAAAGCGTAGGTACGCTGCCCCGGCCAACTGAGCTTGGCGATCACGCACGTGCAGAAATAGTCGGATTCCGGATAGGGCCATCCCAATCGATCCAGCGCGTGCCGTACCACGCTCATATCGAACGCGGCATTGTGCGCGACCAGGGGGCCCGAGACGCGCTGCATCAGCTCCGGCCACAGCTCCGCGAACGTTGGTGCATCCGCCACATCCCCCGGCCGTATCCCGTGTACCGCGATATTCATCGGGTCAAAATGGGATGGCTCCGGTCGAATCAGATGGTAGATCTCCTCGACGACCTCGCCCTCCTCCACGATCGATAGGCCCACCGCGCAGGCCGACGCCCGGCTGGCATTGGCGGTCTCAAAATCGATCGCTGTGAATCTCATCGTAATCTCCGTATGGTCCGCACCGACCCTACCACGCCATGAAGTCTAGAGAGGAACCACGCGTAGATAAAGGCGTTAGGATGCCGAAGACCTCGTTTTGGCGTGCGGCGGCCTTCGTCTCGCGGGCCACTGTGGTGCATGGGTGTGATTGAGATTGGTGGAAGAGCACTGAAGGAAATATCAGAAATGGATAAGAAACCGCTTGCGAGCGGCTTTTTTTTGTGGTTGAATGTATGTCTTGTGAAAGGAGACAGACTATGGC
>JABMPJ010000052.1 GCA_013203785.1 Lentisphaerota bacterium
AACCTGCTGTTTGCGTCGGAAGTGATCCAGATGGACGGAGTGTCAATGTCGGAGACCGTGACCGCGCACGGTGTGCGCGTGGGAGAGAAGTCGCAGCAGCCGGACGGCGCGTCCGTCCGGTCGATGGATGGTTCTCGCGGCGGCTCTGCCGCACGCTCCCCCCGTCGTCAAGAGTTTGGAGGGCAAGCGACTCTTTCTCCTGAAATTGGAAAGCGAGTGGGGAGTCAGAAAAGCCTGCAAAACAAGGTCATTGCGGGTCGCGCCGCCTCGGCGGCGGGTCGGTCGTCACAAGGTCGGCTTGCCCGACGTAGCCTCGGCGAAGTCGGGTCAGCGTTCATCCCGATTCTTCCGGCGGACATCTCCGCCGGTCATGGGCCAGACTCAGCCTTCCATTTCCTCGGATCGAAGACCGATCCCATCTTGCACGTTCAGTACCCGAGTCCATGGAATCTCGTCGCCGATTTCGCCGGTTTTGGCGGCGAAAATCGGGAAAACTCAAATTGGCGGAGGGTGAGGGATTCGAACCCCCGGTGAGCTTGCGCCCACACATGATTTCGAGTCATGCGCATTCAACCGGACTCTGCCAACCCTCCTTCGCTGTCTTCGCTTCGCTCCTCAGCTACGGAGGGCAGGCCCTCCACGGCGATGCGCCGACTCCTACTTTAGATGTGAAACGAGGGGTAGGATAGGCGAGCACGGGGCCAAAGTCAAACATGGGAAAGATGGGCGAATGTTTGAATCATAGGTTGTGCTTTGCGATGCAATCGCGGTAAAATCCGAAGTACTATGCGACTGGAAGCCACCTATACAGCCGACTCGCCCGCAGCGGAGAATATGAGCCGGGACGAGGCGATGCAGGACTCTCTGACGCCCTGTCTGCGACTCTATACCTGGGTTCCTGCTGCGATCTCATTGGGCTGCTCGCAGCATATTGATGTGGTGGATATTGACGCCTGCCGCGAAGAGGGCGTCGTTGTGGTCAAGCGGTTCACGGGCGGCGCAGCGGTATTGCACAAAGACGATCTAACCTATGCCTTCTTCTGGCCAATGCGTGTGCCGCCGCACTACCGTGCGCTAGATCTGCGTGAGCGGTTTCAAGATATCTTCCTGGCCTCTTTCGCCGAGCTGGGAGTCAAGGCGGAGGCGTGCGTCAACGCCAAGTGGCAAATGCCCGCCACGAACATCTGCTTTCATGGACAGGCCGCCAACGAGATTGCTGTGAAGGGGCGCAAGGTGGCCGGCAATGCTCAACGTGTGACCCGCAAGGGGGTCTTTCAGCACGGCAGCATTGTCTTTCGCAACCATGAAGCCCTCTTCTGCCGCCTGGTTGAGGCGGCACGACCGTCCAACTCGGTGACCGGGTTGTGCAATCATGCGCGCCATGCTACGCCCGAAATGCTGGCCGAGCTCATGATCAAACACACCGCCCGTGTATTTGATTTGGAGCTCGTAAAGAAAATGGACCCGGTCCAACCGCCCCCTGCCTGAGGGGGCCATCGGCCGGGTCCAACGTGATGGCTCTGCTCACCTAGCCGATCGCATCATGGCCGGTCTCACCCGTGCGTATGCGGATGCACTCGCCCAGGTCGATCACGAAGATCTTGCCGTCCCCGATGTTGCCCGTGCGCGCACCGGCAATGATGCCTTCGATGGTCTTCTCGACAAAGTCGGCGTTGACCGCGATCTCGAGGCGAACCTTCTTGAGCAGGTTGACTTCGATATCCACACCGCGATAGGACTCATGATAGCCCTTCTGTTGCCCGCATCCCAATGCGTTGGTGGCGGACATCTTGTAGACCTCACGAGCGTAGAGCTCCTTCTTCACGGTGTTCAGCCTCTCCGGCTGTATGTATGCAATGATCAGTTTCATAATCCTGTTTCCTTTCGGCCCTATCCGACTACATGTTGGTGAAGATCTGGAACCCGCTGTAGGCTTCCATTCCATGTTCACCGATATCCAGTCCTCGCAGTTCTTCGTCCTCACTGGCCCGCAGACCGATCGTCTTCTTAATCACAAAGAACAGGATCAGGCCGAGCGTGAACGCCCAGGCGAACGCGGCCAACACTCCAATCGCCTGTACGCCGAGGAGTTTCAGTCCACCACCGTGGAAGAGTCCCCCGTCCAGGTTGAACAGACCGCATGAGAGGGTACCCCATGCCCCGCAGACACCGTGCACGCTGACCGCACCGACCGGGTCATCAATCTTGAGGACGCGGTCGATGAAGTAGACACTGAAGACGACCAAGACGCCTGCGATCAGACCGATCAGCAGCGAGGCCCCGCCCGATACCGTGTAGCAGGGCGCCGTAATAGCCACCAGGCCGGCCAATGCTCCGTTCAGGGCCATCGAGCCGTCAGGCTTCTTCGTGATCACCCACGAGGTCACCAGAGCGGCTATCGCGCCAGCGGCAGCAGCCATATTGGTCGTGACGGCCACGCGGCCGATTTCACCGTCGCCCACAGTCGTGCTGCCCGGGTTGAACCCAAACCATCCGAACCAGAGGATGAAGACACCCAGGGCGGCCAGGGCAATGTTGTGACCCGGAATCGCGCGGACCTCCTTGTTGGGGCCATACTTGCCGATACGCGGGCCGACCATGATGGCACCGGCCAGGGCCAGCCACCCACCTACGGAGTGCACCACGGTCGAACCGGCGAAGTCACAGAAGCCAAGATTCTCAAGCCATCCACCGCCATCCAGTAGCGAGCCCCAGGCCCAGGAGCCGAAGATTGGGTAGATGAACGCGCAGATGAATACGCTGTAGGCCAGATACCCGGCAAACTTGGTTCGCTCCGCCATGGCACCCGAGACAATCGTGGCGGCCGTTCCCGCGAAGACTGTCTGGAAAATCAAGAAAGTGAAATTCCAGTCGCCGCCGGTCCAGTCCGCACCGGCCAGGCCGAAGTGCGTTGTGCCAAACCAGCCGTTGGAGGCACCAAACATCAATCCGAATCCGATCAGGAAGAACGCGACCGTACCGATCGCGAAGTCCATCAGATTCTTCATAAGGATGTTCACCGTGTTCTTGGCACGCGTGAATCCGGTCTCAACCATCGCGAAGCCGGCCTGCATGAAAAACACCAGGAAGGCCGCAATGCAGGTCCAAACAATATTGATGTTGTTCTGCAGTGCTTCCGTGGCTGCTGCCACGGGATCCACCGCGACCGCACTGGCCGCTTCAGCAGCCGCGATGACTGCGTCCTGGGCAAACCCCGTGCTACCGCACAGCAGCAGAACGGAAGTCAGCCCAATCCAAAATGAAATTCTCTGTCCTATTCTCATCTCACTCACCCTTCATTGTACGTCTGTTTACTGTTAACGCTCATCTGCTCCTCATCTCCTATTGTGTGCGGTTCATCATCGCTGTCGGTTGCTCATACGCTCTCTCCTCCCCTTGTGTGCCTCGCAAGGCCGTGTGAACAGACAGATGACACCATCCATTCACGGTCTCAGTCGCAGTTGCCGTGCCAACTAGACAAAACGTGCTGATTGATATTGCACAACTATCTTATAACAAGACATTTATAAAGATTTCAGCATACAAACAAAATTGACAACTATATCCTGCAACATACATTTATGTTGTATCCATACCATCAATTACAGTTTTGTTTGTTTCTGTTCCGAGGGTTGATCTTCGCTGGTTTGGTTATGACGGCGACTCGCCGGGGCCACAGTCCAATTAAGGAGGGTTGCTCAATGTAGAGGTCTTAGCAAACCGCCACCCCTGGACTTATGCGGTCGCGAGTATATTGTGGGTCCACTGTGGCATGTGCGTTCAGTCGACGAAGATCGGGACGAGGATCGGGACGAAGATAAGCCCGACGAGGATCGAGACGAAGATCGGGACGAAGATGGGAGAGACGAAGATGGGAGAGACGAAGATGGGCGGCCGGCCAAGTCGTCATCATCCTTGATCCGCCTGTTCATCCAGATAGCATCTCAACCCCAATAGCAGGGGAACGATTCTTGCAAGGATCTGCTTGCCGTCCTCGATCTGATGAACCTTGACCTGGCGTCTTGCCACCAGCAGATCAAGGCACGCCGCTACCCGCATAGCGCTCGTGTGTGCGATATCGAGAAACCGCACCGGGTCTGCTTCACTGAAGCGACCATTGCCCTCCGCGATATTCAGCACCAAGCTCGTAGTCCACTTATCCAGTCGTGTCGCGTAGGATGCACCAAGATCGGTGACATCGAGAAAACCGTCGAACCAGACGATCAGCTTCAGCGCAATCTTGTAGACATCCAGCCCCTCATGAGCGAAGTAAATCTCATCGTTTTGGCCTGCAATGTACTCTTCTCGCTCTTCCTTTACGTATGAGCTGCGAGATTTCCGCAGTCCGATGGTCATGTTGACAATCTGTTGGAGCGCCGCTTTCCCCTCGTCCTGCCGGTCAATCGTGATCAGCTTCTTGCACACGCAAATATCCAGACATGCCGCACATTCCAGAGCCGACCCGAAGGCAAAATCGAAGTACCGATTCCTGTCGGCTGCGGCGTGGCGACTGTTTCCGTTGGCCAAGTTCTCGACGATGCTTTCCGCCGCACGATCCCAGTGATCAAGCACCCCTGCCGACTGCTCAATGTGGGCAAGCGTCGAATGTGTCCAAGATGCGTAATCCAACCCCCGCTGATAGACACGCAGCTTCTCATGTCCCAATGCTAATCCCATCTCGGTGCATCCCTCATCTTCGTCCCGATCTTCGTCTCGATCCTCGTCTCGATCCTCGTCTCCCCCATCTTCGTCTTGATCCTCATCCCGATCTTCGTCGTTCCTGAGCAAATCAACACATCAACCATACAGGGAGCATCTCGCAAAACCCACACGCAATTATTTTCTCAGCCACCTCTCGGAAACCCCTATAAACACTGGCTTTCCTGAAACGCCATTCTCAGGGGTGGTGGTTTGCTCAGACCTCTACAATGGGGCGCGGGCGCATCACCGCTATGGCATATTTTGGTGCCATGGCTCAACTAAGGGCCATTCAGCATTAGGATGTTGTAACAATAGACAGGCCCGGCAGGGCCACACACAGAAAGGGAGTCATACAATGAAGAGACTCATCATAGCGTGCCTCTGCATCGGCATGATGGCGAAGAACTGAATGACCCTGCCGCGGAGAGGCATGGTCTTTTCCTTTGGCCTGCTTCGGTCTCCGGACGCGACAAAGCGCGTCCCTCCAGGGTTA
>JABMPJ010000053.1 GCA_013203785.1 Lentisphaerota bacterium
CTCGCCGCAGTACGATCGGCTGCGACAGCGCTAAGGACGTTTTGCGGGCGGCCGGCCCGATGGCTTACGGTACGGTGTCATCCCAAGCTCGCCGTGGGGCGAGTGCAGGGAATGGCCTTCTGCAGATTGTCACGTGGCCGGCCCGCCTTTTGTCCCGACTCACTCAGTACGGGAACTACCGCCAGAGGCACTTTGTCGATCCGGCCGATGCCGGATACGGCTTCGTAGATTAGCATGTGGAGTGGCAGGTCGGTCGCTCGTCACGACCCGGCCGCCTGCTTGTCCTGCATAGCTTTGGCGACGCAGGGCCGTCCGGCGCGTTCAAGCAGTCGCTCGATTGAACGGCTCAAAAACCCGCAACCAAAAACGGGACAGGCAAACTATGCCCGTCACAAATTATTCATTTTTCACTTGTCTCGAAGAAGGCACTCTGGACGATGATGTTGGCAGCCTGTCTATGGGTTGAACGCTTTGAGCTTCAGGTCCCTGATGGGTTTGAAGTGCTTTGAGTTGCTTGAGCACAACACCAGATTACTTTCCGCGGCAGTCGCTGCGATGAGCGCGTCACCCGCGCGCAAACCATGCGACAGAGAGTATTCCTCAATATACACCGTTGCTCTATGGCCTATGTTTCCGGAGAGGGGGATCGTCCTGAAGCCGAAGTCTTTCAGAAACTGCTTGGTATACTCATGCTGTAGTTTGTTCGCAGCGCCTTGCAGCAATTCCAGGTAAGTTTGCGCCGAGATGAAGCGCTCTTGCTCCCGCTCCACCAGTCGAGCCGCTTTGGGATTCCCTCTCTGAATCCAGATGAAGATATCCGTATCAAAGATCACGGTAGCGCCCTCCGCGAAGCGTCTCCATTGCCGATTCAACGGATTGCCGGGATGCTCGCATATTGAAGAAGGGGTGTTCAGACACCTTCTTTCCAGAGCGCTTCGCGCTTGCCACCAATACGCCCTTTGTTTTGCCCCTGTAGAGAATATCCACATCCTCGTTACGGTCTAGAGCCTTGAGAACATCATTCATGCGATACCGAAGATCTACCACTGTTGCCTGCATTGCCGCTCCTCCGTTATGTATAGCGTCACTATGCATTACAGGGCTCCATCTGTCAAGCTGCCAACGTCGTGCTCACCTTCCTTCTGAAGGCACGCCTTCAGAAGGTAATGGTGAAGCAATTTGTTGGGGTCAGATTATGTCAAGTCCTATGTGCTTCGCCATCAGCGTGAAGTCCGAATCATGGTGGATGAGTTGCAGCCCATGTTCAGTACAGAAGGTACCGATGAGCACGTCTATCGTCTTTCTTACCGTTACCCCCTTCGATCTGAGGAGTCGGTAGTTGGATGCCGACTTTTCGGCTATACTGAAACCAACCATGTCGAACCGAGGTAGTGAAAGAAGGAGAGATGAGACCTCTCTCCTCTGACGAGGTAACCGAATTCCTTGCATCACCTCGCAGTATATCAGGTCGCCAATGCCCACTAGATCCTGCTCAAGACAGAGGTCAACCTTGTTCACGATGCGGGGCAAACCGTCCTGCAAATACTCTATCCACGCCGATGTATCGACGATGATCATTTAGTCTCTCCTCATTTCATCAAGGTCACCTTCCCAGGTGATCTTGCCTTTGAGGGAGCGGAGCCTCTTCTGGCTGTTGACCTGTACTAGCAACCGCAAGCCTGTTTCGATGGCTGAACGCTTCGTACGGCATCCGCTGGAGCGCAGGGCGCGTGACATCAGCATGTCATCAATAACTACGTTCGTTCTCACAATACACCTCCTTAGTGTGTAGGTACTATACACAGTCTGATGTGTATAGTCAAGACCACCGGGTAGGGCAGGAGCCTTGCGGCTCCTTTCCCCCCTAAGAACCGTGCGTGAGACTTTCACCTCACACGGCTCAAGCATTTACAAAGGCGGCCCTTATTGGGCCGCCCGGCTGTTTCACCTCATTAAGCGGCCTGTGCCCGAAGTTGACGGGCGGATAAAGCCCCGAGTAATCGCGCATCCTTATTGTGTCGTCGCTGCCAGAAGTATCTGGCGTGCTCCGGCATGTACGGATTCGCATCGGCCCGGACTTTGATGTGCCGCTTAATACCTATGGAGCATACTCGCAGTACTTGGTAGGAGATCGCAATGCATGTCATCGCCTACAACCTGGTGCGTGGACTCATGCAGCAAGCGGCCGCACTCTATGATGTCGACCTCACCCGTCTCAGCTTCAAGGGGTCCGTCGATACCCGCCAGTGGACGGACACATTCAATGCCTCTCATTCCCAACCCAGAGAGCAGCAGCGCCTCTTTAATCAACTGCTCCAGATTATCGCCGATGACACTGTTCCTTATCGACCAGAGAGGTCCGAGCCGCGCGTCCGAAAACGACGACCGAAAAACTACCGCTTCATGACCCGGCCACGACACCAAAACGCACCTGGAGAATCATCCTAAAATGTGCCTATCTAAGTGCCATTCGGCTTTAGACGCTACTCTCCATTTGTCTTGTTCTGCCTCTTCCTCTCGATGTCTTCAATCGTTTGCCGATTCATCGTGAGACCAATCGGAGACCGTTGCACGCCTTTCTCTCGGACTGAGCCGTCCGGCTGAATTTGCACGGTGACTTGCTGCCCGGAAAGCGCCACTTCTGTCTTTGTCTTGCGTTCTTGAATCGTGCTGGTCTGCCAGAACGTGATTGAACACGCGCTTAGCTCTCCCGTGGAGCCGGAATGGTGTCCATGGAAGTAAGACAGGCTATCGAACTCGAGGTCATCAGTGGGAATAGCGGGCAGAAAACGAGCGATAGCGCGCAACGCAATCGACTCGATCTGCCCGCGGTCGGGTTTGCTCAACGGCGTGTCAAGCAAGACCGGGTAGAAGGGGTCACCCCAAACGGGTGACCCGATGCTTCCCCGTGTCCGCATGGGATTCAGATCGGCGGTGAGATACCGAGTAGCGTTGCTGCTGACGCCCCCTTTGTCGATTTGGCCGTCAGGCTGAATCGTGACAGAAATGCTCTGCACCTCAAAAACAGTCTCTCCGTCGCGTTCGACTTCCTGCATTGAGTCTTCGACTCCAAACTCAACGGATAACATCTCGTTCGTCTGCTTGAACATGTGATCGCGATAGATCTGGTACATCGCATGTTCGTGCTTCAGTCGATCATGCGTTATTGTAGGTACACGCTTTGCAATAGCCGCGAGCGCGATCTTTTGAAGCAGAGAAACGTCCGGTTTGTCGAAATCGACGGGCCGCGTGGCTTCATGCCTCGTGCAGGACGTGAGCGCCATGGCGCCAAACAGAGAAGCCGCGATGTAGTGTTTCGATTTCATCATCTCTCGCAGAACGTCCGAAATCACGGGACCGCTGGGGCGCGTCCGCGCGCCCCAGTGGGTACCGTGGATCTGTTTGTTCGGCAAGTGTTGCGTTGTCTCGACCCGCATTCTCTAACCAAGCGGTCCATCGTCCAGCGTCGCGCGAATCCGTTCCATCGTCTTCGGGAAGTGACGAATCTTCCCGGGAAGTTGACTGATGTAGGTC
>JABMPJ010000054.1 GCA_013203785.1 Lentisphaerota bacterium
CAGTAGCGCGGCCCCGTCCCGGGGCCAGCGCCGAGCGAGGAAACAGGTACGGATTGAGCATGACTAGCCCGAAGACCGCACATGCCCGAGACGTACATCCTCCTCGCACGGCCCTCGGGCCGGGACGTCCCGGGGCTACTTGGGAATCGGTGCCGGCGGCCCGTCTCAACGCCTGTCGGCCCACTCCCGTGACGCAATTCTTCTTTGCTTCCCATGGTGCAACCGATACGGTTGAGCGACGTGCAAGCACCCTATTACTCCTATAAGCAATACTTGATCGATACGTATGGTCACAGGGTCTATCGCGTACCGGTTGATCTCGGGTTGGGTTGTCCCAACCGCGAGGATGATGGGTCAGGCGGTTGTACGTTCTGCCCCGGCGATGGGGCGCGCGGCGTGCAGATCACAGGGATGGTTGATATCGCCGCCCAAGTCAAAGCAGGCGTCGACTTCGCGCGCGAACGCTACGGTGTGGAGTTCTTCATGGCCTACATCCAGGCCTTCACCGGCACGCATGCAGGTCTTGCGGAACAGGAAGCTCAGTATCAACGCGTACTGGACTGCTATCCGTTCGAGTCGCTCACCATCGGCACGCGGCCCGATTGTCTGCCTGAATCTACACTGGAACTGCTGAGCGCCTTCAGGCGGGAGGTCGACGTGATCGTGGAGTTGGGCGTGCAGACGATCCATGACGCCACGCTCGACCGTATCCGGCGCGGCCACCAGTGGGCCGAGAGCCGGGCGGCCATCGATGCCCTTACCGCCCGCGGCATCCGCGTAATCGCCCACGTCATCCTCGGCTTGCCCGGTGAGACCCCTGAACATTTTGCCCAAACGGCGGATACACTGGCCCAACTCCCGCTGGACGGCGTTAAGATTCACAACCTGCACATCATCTGCGGCACCGCCCTGGCCGATGAGTACGAAGCGACCCCCTTTCCCATGATGGATGAGGACGATTATGCCGAAGAGCTGATCGGTTTCATCCAGCGCCTCCCGCCCCACATGGCGATCCTACGCATCAACACCGATACGCCGCCCGAAGACCTCATCGCACCCCGCTGGCACCTCCGCAAAGGCTCCTTCATCCATATGATCGAGCAGCGCATGAAAACCACAGACAGGCATCACGGTGACTGGTTCAGCGGCGGCACGCCTCTGTACGAGCGCCAAGACGGCGCGGAGGCCTGAGGCGATATAACGGGGGAGGTCTGCAGATGGATGCGATGGTGCTGAAGCAGTATGAAGCGATGTTGAGGGAGCTGCGCGCCACGCTTGAGTCCACGCTTGAGCCGTCGCGTGCCACAGCCGCGCCCGTGGCCCTGGATGAAAGTATGGGGCGCATATCCCGGTGCCTGGTTTACCATCGATTGATCTCGAGGTGGGCTTTCAAGACAACCGTCTCGTCGGCTTCTTGATTGAGGTTCGCTCGGGCGTAGTCTGCGCTCAGGCCCAGAAGCACGTCACTGCGGAACACCTCCCCGAGTCGGATGACGAGGGATGAGTTGACGCTCAGGCGGTCACGGGAAACCCAATCGTATGTGGCCCTATTGCGCCACTGCCAGTGCATGGCATCATCAAATGACCAGAGATGTTCGAATCCGACTGGAATCCCTAGCCCGTATCCATCGTCGTGGGTGACCTCGGCGCCTACGGCCAAGAGCAGGAAGTCGTTGTAATTGGCAGATGATATGATGTTGGCCAGACATTCGACACCGGCGAGGGTACTGAGGGTCTCTTCTCCCCGATCGTAATGGTGTATGTCGAGTATCGTTAATCCCAGTCCCAACCCACGCGTAGAGCCCATAGCGCTGGGGACGCTGTTTAGCGTATCTCGGAACTTGCGCAGCTTCAGGACCGACACGTGCCAATCCAAAACGCCCCCATCGTTCACAGTGGCCGAGACGCCGCCCAGCGTGACCGCACTGCTGCGCTGCATGGCCACGCGTGAACTGGATCCCATGTCTTGCTTGAGCAGTGAACCATCAAAGGTCATTACGGTTTCACAGGGAAGATGCTTACGATGCACATGCCCAACGCCCAGTGCAAATCGATAGAGTTTCGTATGCGCGGTTCCCTGCGTGGCATGCAGAGCTTCGGTGGGGGCGAAAACATCGTCGAGCAGTTTACCGGTGTCTATCACTGCATCGCGTGACAGGCTGGTATCGTAGATCAGGGCTTGCAGTTTGCGTGCTTCGGCCGTAGATGCGCTGGTGTACTGCTCACACACCAAGTCTTTGTGAGCATAGATCATCTCTTTCTCCTGCGCAATGGATGCCAGGGCATAGATGCTGGCGTCCAGCTGGGGCCGCGCGCAAAGAACGTCAATAAACTGAGCCATTGCCGGTGCTCGAACCGAGTCGTTAGGGTGATTCAGTTTCCGAAGTGTTGGCCAGGGAAGATCCTGATGCTGGGCCTGAAGACTGCGGAAGAGGTCGGAAAACAGCTCGCGCGCGATGAAGCCTTCTTTGCGGTAGCTATAGAAGGCGGGTGTAATTCGGGATGCAACACCGCTTCGAATCAGATTCCCAAGCAAGGTGTGAGGCGGGGCGACCAGCGGAGAAAAGGACGCGTTGCGGTCATCGTCAATGCCTTCGGCAATAATCCTGATCAATACGGATCCGCAGTTTTGACTAAAGAAGTAATACCTGGGTTTGGCCTCAGTCTTGACCTTGTAAAGGCGCTTCAGAAGGCCGGACTCTTGTTCCGGTGTGAGATTCAAACGATAGCGAAGGAGGTCGCGGTCTTGTTCGATCGTATAGGACTTGATCGCGTGCCCAAGGGTTTGCCTGTCCATTGTCATGAAAAAGCCACCACTCAACCCCCGCAACGACTGCCAAATGGAGGCAAGAGCCGATTCATCCTCGCCCTTAGCCGCCACGATATTGAACCAGTTGTTCTTCTTGCATTCGAGCTGAACGACCACCGGCCGTGGCGGGCGAACGGGGCGGCCTGCTTCTGTATCGGCCAGCATGGATATCACAAGATCATTGGGGTTCTCGATTCCGAGTGCGGCAGCTTGCGGGTTGTTGCGCAGCTTGACGCGCAGCAGAAGGTGACCGGCGACCTCAGAAACGTCACCAGCACCGGGGCTGGCATACAGAATCTCGAAGCCCTGCACGGTTTCGGATGTAATGGGGCCCATCTCGATCTTGTTTTGAAGATTGACGTCGTAGAAGACCAGATCGTCAAGCAGGTCTGCACCAAAGGTCGGAGCAGCGCAGAGGATCAGAAGAGCGGCAAGGTAGTCACGCATGGCTCACGTCTGGCCATCGACGGTCAGGTGAGGGATGACGTAGCGCATAAGACGTTGAAGTTGCGTGCGCGTGGCCTGCTTTGGGACGTACCGAACGATCACAGACGCCAGTTGCTCAGAGGAGACGGCCAACTCGTCCGCAAAGAAGATGAGAGTGGGTCCTGAGAAGGCGTGAGCATTCTTGATCAATTCGTCCGCGATGTCGGGGTCAAGTAACGTCGCTTCGTATTTCCGCCAAGTCAGCCGCGTCGTGTTCTCAATAGAGGCGTCGAGGGCGGCGCTGACTGTCAGCACGCCGTCGCCGCTGTTGCGGACCGCGCCGGTCGAGGCATCGCCTGTCGATTGAGCCACGCGAGGTGTGTAGGCACTGGTCTCGGCAGAGACCTCGCTCGACGCTCTGCTCCCTTGTGTTGTCAGCTCGGCCGTGGGCTTGGTGGAGTGCTCGTACGTCGCCCTGGTCACAGGTGCTGTGGCGTCTGTCGATTGTTCGGCTGTTTCCGCGGTATATTTACTGGATTTACCGGTCACCTCACTTGAGGCCTCGGATGCGTCGACCGATGCCTTACTCGCTTTGGTCGTCAGCTCAGCCGTGGGTTTGGTGGAGTGCTGATAGGTCGCCCTGGTCACAGGTGCTGTGGCGTCTGTCGATTGCTTAGATGTTTCCGCAGTATATTCACTGGATTTGCCGGTCACCTCACTTGAAACCTCACTTGAGGCCTCGGATGCGTCAACCGAGGCCTCACTCGCTTTGGTCGTCAGCTCGGCCGTCGGTCTGGTGGAGTGCTCATAGGTCGCCCTGGTCACAGGTGCTGTGGCGTCTGTCGATTGCTTGGACGTTTTCGCAGTATATTCACTGGATTTGCCAGTCACCTCACTTGACGTCTCACTCACCTCTGAACTGAGTGCTGCCGTGGGCTGTGTTGAATACTGATAGGTGCCGCGACTGCTGACCGCTGACTGCTCGGCACTGACCTCTGAGGCTCTGGTAAACTGGTCCGAGCTTGTTTTTGTGCTCTTGCGATAGATGGCATCGACAGAATGGACGGTCGAATTGCCGGATGCAAGAAAGGGCCCTGCGAGGACAGCACCCGGGGCGAACAGACCGAAGCTGAGTAGCGCGAGTGAGCGCTTTAGAGAAACATGGGTTGAGAAGCGGACCCATCCTCCACGCGATTCAGCAGCAACTGTTTTTAGATGGGTATGCGCACGCACTCGTGGAGAGAGGGGAAAAAAAGCGCTTCCGCAGGGCAGAGCACCATCAGAGGGCCAGGAACAGAAGCAACATCCCTTCCTGCCTGTCCGATGCATGTGTCCCTCATTGCCTGTATTGACTGCCTGCCGAGCAGGCCGTTCCTTGGTAGGGTTTCGCCTCTGCCTAGCCCGTGCGCCCATAACAACCACCCCTCTCAATCCCTCAAACAGCTTTCATGAGTTGTATGCGAGCGGCCACTATCACGCAAGCTTATAGCGGAAGGGTGGCACCTTATAACCCCTTAGCCGCCTTTGTGAGCAGCCCTCGGCGAGAGAGATCATCGGCGAAGCGATTGGCTGCGGCTTGGCTGGGATGCCAGTCATCACCTGCCGTCTCCTGGATGTCTATCCCGTCACGAATGGCCTGACGGCAGGGCGCGAGTAGATCGAAGTGCCTGATATCCTGTTCCTGTAGCATTCGAATAATGAGGTCGTGCGAGAACCGGTCCCCGGCTGACCACTGCTCAAGTGGCCGAAGAAAGGGAAGCACCACAACGGTCAATTCCACCCCGTCCGTGGTGAGCAGTGTCTTGAGCTCCCGTAACGCATCCCCGGTCTCCTCAGTCACGCGGTCTATGTTCGCATTGCCGCGTTTGGCGATGCCCAGACCCATGCGGTAGATATAGCTCCAGCGGTAGAGTGATTCGTTCATCTCCTGCACGGGAAAATTGGGGGCAAACACAACAAGCTTTCCTGTGGCGTTCCGAAAGGCGACCGGTGTCGATTCAAAATCATTGAGATGAAAGAACAAGATCACGTGGTCGGGTTGAATCGCGCTATTGTAGCGTTGGTAATAGGCCAGCTCCTGCACGGTGTTGAAAGACTCAACTCCCGCATTCCAGTATTCATAGACGCTCTCACCATAGTGCTTGCGCAGGCTGTCCACCAGGCGCCCGCGCGCGGTGACTGAGTCGCCCATAAAGAGAAGGCGCGTGACTCCGTCGCGCTTCTCTAGCTTGTAATGGTTTCGCAGAATGCCGTGTCGATCATACAGCTCGTTGTCCAGCACCGGGCGAAAACCAAACTCAGGATCAATGACAAACAGGCTGCTGAATTCCTCTGATGTACGGAACTGCCGTAATTCACGTGCAGCCCCCATGCCTGAATCAAACACGATCAGGCGCAGGAGAATCTCCATCAAAAAAACGGCAAGTATAGCGCCGATCACAAGGAGTGCGAGTCGGCCCGCAAATCGGGCCCCTGACCACCTGGAATACCCCTCCCGCTGGGTTGAACATGACATACGGGCACACTATCCAATATGATGGGTGCCATCAACTCTTTCCCCTGCGCCCTGGACAAGCGGGCTTGCTCCTCCGGGCGACCTGGTGTAGAGAAGAGTGCGTAATACGGTGCCACGTTTTCGACATGCCCAACCCTTAACGTCACGGCTAGACTATGAATCTTGGCAAGCACACGCCTATCTGCCTCCTGCTGTCTCTCGCGCTCTCCGGTGCATTCGCGGCGAGGGCGCCGATTGCACCCATCATCAACGATCCCTACACGAGCTATATCGTTGTCGATGGCATAAGCGGTGCCGTCATCCTCGAGGAGAATGCGGACCGCAGAATTTATCCCGCCAGTGTAATCAAACTGATGGATCTTCTGCTCGTTATCGAGCGGATCGAAGATGGGCGGCTGACGCTTGATGAGTGGGTTCACGTTACCCCCAAGGCCGCGCGCATGGGGGGATCGCAGGTCTATCTCAAGGAGGGCGAGATGTTCAGCCTTGATGAGATGCTGTATGCGCTCAGCATCAAGTCGGCCAATGACGTGGCTATGGCTCTGGCGCTCCATGTCGGCGGGACAGAGGAGGGGTTCATCAAGCTGATGAACGAACGTGCGGCCGAGCTGGGTATGACCGGCACGGAGTTCCATTCGGTGCATGGTCTTCCGCCCGATGCCGGGGATAAGCCGGACGTCTCGACGGCCCGTGACCTGGCCACACTCTCACTTGAGATTGCCAAGCATCCGCGCGCCCTGACGTATACCTCGACCATAGAGAAGTGGTTCCGGAACGATACGTTCCAGCTGCTCACGCACAATCGGCTGCTCCGAGATGTTGAGGGGTGCGACGGGCTGAAGACGGGCTACTTCAGGGCAGCAGGGTTTTCTATCTCTGCCTCGGCCACGCGCAGTGGCCGGCGCGTTATAGCGGTTGTGGCCGGCTGCAAGGAGAGGCAGGCGCGTGACGACAAGGCGCGCGAACTGTTGACACAGGGATTTGCGACGTTGCCTGAGCTCAAGCAGGCCGCGCCAAAGCCGAAGCCTGAGCCGCAGGATGCGTCTAGCCCCGCGGTGAAAGTGGCGGCGGATGCACCCGCAGATGAGCCCGTCGTGCCGACCGAAGAGGGTAGGGGCCTTGGCCCCCTGGGCAAAGGTGTCCTTATATCAGTTGGCGTGCTGGTCTTGGTAGGCCTGATCAGAACGGCCATCAACGCGGTCCGTCGCAAACGCGACAACTGGACTTTGTAGAGCGATCTCTGGCCCTCCGTCGCCCTACGGGCTATGGAGGGCATCCTTCGTTCTCCGCTGCGCTGCGAGCGAAGGATGGCGTACCCGGAGGGGCTCGAACCCCCAACCTCCTGATCCGTAGTCA
>JABMPJ010000055.1 GCA_013203785.1 Lentisphaerota bacterium
CCGTCTGAATACCGCCGACTTCGCTACTCGCCGTAACATCGTCGAGCAAGTCGTGAAACGCGTGATCATCGGAAAATCTGTCATAACTATCGAACACATAGCACCTTGCGAGAGAAACGTTTTACGTAACAACCTTGAACACTCAAATCCAATTTCCAAGGGGGGATCTTCTGCCCCACTTCACGCAACCTTCTGCGATTCCCATGGGTATTGCTTCAATTCTCACCTTGGTCATTGGATATCCCGCCAAGGCGGGACAGGTTCCTTGCTTGCCACGCTTCGCGTGGTTGGCTATTGGATATTCTTCCCGGTTTCCTGGTGTTTCGGTGCCCCGACCCTTTTCGAACGCCCTCAAGCTAGCCCGCTACGGGTCTCGTCAGCGTGCCCAGAAAGTGCCGCCCCACTGCGCGTCATCGTTGCTGTCCGCCAGGAAGGCCGGACGATCCCGCAGCACGAGGGCGACCGCTTGGATATAGAAGAACGTTCCGACGTCGCGCAGATACCAGGGGGGAGCGTCCGTGCCGTCGGGTGTCACCACCTTTTCGAGAATGGCCCCGCGCAGATTCGGGTCAGTGGGGGTGCTGAACTGCACGCCGCGACAGAAGCGCAGGCCACGTAGCAGGGGTTCATCCCATTCGGTATCGCCGTATTCTCGTGCCAGTTCGTGCCATAAAATCGCCGCGCAGGCAATCCCACTGGTGGCCTGTCCAAAGCTTGGAGTGTTAAAGTTAGCATCGGTATTGCGAAACAGTCCGCCGTCTTCGCGCATGGCCTTGACATACCAGGTTGCACTCCGTCGGCAACAATCCAGGTAGCGCTGATCACCGGTGGCCTGGTTCACCTTCCACATGGGGCGCCCCCACCAATAGGAGTGGCGCGGGTGGATGACGCCAGTCCTGGCCAAGGCGGGTGGATAGTGAGCCCAGGTTCCTTCCGGAGCTTCGTCTTTGAGCAGTCGATCGGCCGTACGAATAGCGACATCGGCGAGCGATGCGTCGCCCGACACCTGTGCCGCCGTGATGAACACACCATCATCAAGAAGGGGGCGCCCGGCCTCAAGAAACCCCATGCTCTCCGCCCAGGCCGGCCGTTGAAATTGATCAGCTTCGGGGAGATACTCATCCTTGAAAAATCCCTCCTCAGGGAGAAAAGCGTTACGTTGCAGCCAGCGTGCGGCGTCGATGGCGGCCTGCGCCCATTTTGCCTCGCCCGTAACTCGTGAAAGCTCGAAGAGACCATCGAGACATTCGATGGTGGCCGAGGTGTTGATGCCGTCCTGACCAGACTCGTATGCACGGATCATGCCGCCTTCAACTTGGTTGCGCAGGATGAACTCGGCGCCAGCGCGGGCGGCGTCGATCAGTCGCTCCTGACCAAGGACCTCATAGGCCAAGGCCAGCGCCTTCACGGCTTGCCCTCCATGCCAAATGGGGCAGAACATCCCCCACTGCCGGGTTCGGGCGCTGTACTCTCCTCGGAATGCACCGCGCCAGTCATCATACTGTCCCAGGAGTGCTCTCCCCCCGTCATCGAGCCCATGCTCCCGTGTGGCGATCATACTGACATCAATTGTCCAGTCGCATGCGAGATTAAGCGAGTCCGTCCATGAAAGCATATCTATTCCTCTCGTGAGTGCAGTCAGCCGCTTGAATCTATATTCATGAGCCTGTCCGGCCGCAAGCGCTCACACTCAAAGTAGCTACAGTATTACCAGTGATGTGACTCGCAACAAAGCATAAACTTCATGTGACAGGAAATATGTATAGATTTGTATACGTTAATAAGTACTGTACATCCTAACTGCAAGCGTATACTGTCCCGTTTACTGTTAGTTGCGGTATAATCATGCGTAAACATGGAAGCCTATTGCTTTGTTGACGTTTGGTTACGGATAAAAGATATGAAGCGGTCCTGCGGACGAAGGGAATGGTCATGATGAGACGTTGTCTGATGAGTGTCTTGGTGCTTTTTCTGTTGTGTGGTATGGCGGTAGTTGTCAATGCCGTGCCACCCGCTCCCACTGCAGGTGATCTTCTGTCGGAGGCGATGCGTTTTCCGGTGGTGACGGTGCCATTGGTGGAGTCCAGTCCTGTCATCGATGGAGTCGTGAATGAGGCCGAATGGGGTGGTGCGGCCCTGTTGCCGAATTTTGTCAGCACGCTCGCGCGCCAGCACGAAGGCACCGCGCCACGCTACCGGACTCGCGTATGGCTTAAGTACACAAAGGAAGCGCTCTATATTGCCTGTCGGTCCGATTACCCTGTCTGGTCGTCGCAGCCGGCCGTTCGCAGTCGAATTCACGATGAAACCACCGGGGCCGAGTCGCATTTCGATATTTTCATCAACCCTACCAACACACACAGCATCAGTGAGATGTGGCATCTTGCAGGGAATGCGGCAAGCGTCTTGTATGACCGACATCTGGCGGACCCGAATCTGGCGCTGCATTGGAATCCTGATGTAGAGTACAAGAGTCATCTGATCGATGGCGGCTGGGAGGGGGAGTTTCGCCTGCCTTTCAAGTCGCTTGACGTCGAGCCGCCGACAGCTGGTGCTCTTTGGCGTGCCAATTTCTTCTTTATCCGGGGACGCCCGTCAACCACTCTGAGCAGCTGGTCGCCCTGGATCGATTGGCGGCAGGTTCAGGGCGGGAAGGGGTATGGGTGGCTGCGTTTCGGCGATGACATGGCGTCGGTCCGCTTTGAGCAGGGCATTGAGCAGGCTGACCGGTCCGGGCCGGTTATGCACGTGCAGGGCATGGGCGACATGCCTGTAGAAGCGACGCTTCAGTGCTATCGTCGAACGGACCCCTTTGCGCCTAAGCAGCCTGCCATGTTGATGAATCTGGCGCGCTGGTACAGTGAACGCGGTGTGGGCGGTGCGGCATTTCTGGGTGCCACGCTGGAGAGTGTGACCGAGGAAGTCATGAAACGGTTTGAGCCCGTGGGTCCACCCAAGACGGTACAACTAGGCGCTGGTACGAGCGGTGATATCAGTCTGCCCGCGACGCCCGACCTGGGCGAGTATCTCGTCCGCTACCACTTCGTACAGCAAGGGGCAGACGGCCCCCGGATCTTGTCGGCCGGGGCGCTCTCGTATAGGGCGTTGCCGGAGATGGACATTGGTGTCACGCCGATGTTGCTGACGGCGGATCTGGTTGAAGCCACGGTGGACTTTTCCAATCTGCGAGACATGGCGCGCGCCGAGACGTTGGTTTTTGATGTGCGCCCTGCCGATGGTGGCGATGTGTGTCTCGCAAGGCGCCAGCGCATCGTGGGTGCCGAGCCTATCACATTCGTGCTCAAAGGCGCGGAACTGCCTGTAGGGAACTACGAATTTGAGGCGGCGGTACTGGATAGCGAGGGAGAACGCGTGGCCAACGCATCCGTACGTTTCGCACGGCCAGGCCCGCCCGACTGGTGGACCCATCCCGTCGGAAATGAGACCGACGTGCCGGCGCCTTGGACGCCCGTACAGGTCGAGACGAAGGATGGCAAAACCGTTGTGAGCGTGTGGGGGCGCGCCTACACGTTCGACGGGTTGCCGGTACCTTCGGTTGTGACGGCCATGCCGGCTCGCTACTCCACTGGCGAACCTGAGCGTGCGCAGGTCGAGCTGCTGGCGGCACCGATGGCGTTCCGATTGATGGCAGATGGTAAGGCGGTTGGTCTGGAGAGCGATCCCGTGCGTGTCGTGAGCACCAGCACGACGGAAGTGGTCATCGAAACGCTCAGCCAGACGGATACGCTTCGCATCAAAGGGACAACCACGATCGAGTTTGACGGATTTATCAAGGTCGAGGTCGAGGTCGCTCCGCGTGCGGACACCTGCGCCGTCGACAGTCTCGAGTTTGTCATTCCGATGAAGACGGAGCATGCTACCTTGCTTGGTAATTTTCGTACCGCGCCCGGACCCGGCACGCGCACACCTCGGTATCTGGGTGCGTTGCCTGAGTTGCCGTGGACGCATCCTGTGTCCTACGCGCAAACGCTGGGTGCCGACCGCGTCGGCCTGCAGTGGGTCTGCGACAGTACGCGTGATTGGCGGCAGAATACACCGGACGAAGGATGCGTCGTGCGCCGCGTCGGCGATGCGATTGAAGAGTGTTTCCGTTTCATTGACTATCCCGTCACCTTGACGAAGCCGCTCCACATCCGCTTCGGTCTGATGGCTCTACCCGTCAAACCGCTACCCGAGAACTGGGGCACGCTCCGCATCACCTCCGCCTCGTTCCATCTCCCGACGGCCGATGACGACGCGGCCGTTCGCGAGCTCAAGAAGCGAGCGGCTTACACCCGTGTGTCTGTCGAGCTGGCGCATAACCCCGGCTGGTCCGGCACGCCCTGGTACCCCTATACCTTTTCGGACCCCGTTGCACAGCAGACCATGAAGGAGGGGCTGGATATTTGCCACGCGGCGGGACTGCGTCTCTGCGTGCACAGTGGCTGGCAGGCCATCTCGACGCTTATTCCCGAATGGGAGACCTTCGGCAAGGAGATGAGCATCGCCCCCGAAACCGAAACGATCGGTAAGACGGTCTTCGCATGCTACAACAGTCCTTACAGCGAATACACCGCATCGCTGTGGGATCATCATGCTCGCACGATCGGCATCGATGGTGTCAAGGCCGACACGATGTTTCCTCAGACCCCTTGCGCCAGCCTGTATCACGATTGCGGTTGGCGGGATGAACGGGGAAAACTGTGGCCCAGTGCCAATATTTTTGCGACCCGCAATTTCATGAAGCGTCTCTACCGCATTTTCCATAACGGGGTCCGAAAAGACGGCATCACCAACGCGGCGCAGACCGGTGTACCGATTGCTCCGATCTGTAGCTTTACTGATATCGTCAACATCAGTGAGGGGGCGCCATACCACCACGCGCAAACCATCAAGGAGGGGTACCCGCAGGACCTCGTACGCGTCCTGATGGTCGGCGCGCCCTATGGCCTGATCACGATCCACGACCTCAAAGGCTTGCCGCTGAATGCCAATCAGCGCACCGCGGCCCTGCTGGTTGCGGGAGCCGATCCGCGTTACCAGTTCTCGAGCTACGGCCGCACCTACAACAAGGGGCGGTCAGCCACCTTTGACTTCGTGACGCCCAGCATGGACATCTGGGAGGCCTGGGACTGGATCGACCGTGGTGGTGCGGCCGTCTGGATGCCGCATTGGGAAAACAAAGAGGTTATCTCTGTTCGGGATGTAGCGGAATCAGACGCCGTGCTGTATGGTAGTCTTTACGTACAGCCGGGCAGGCGGATCGTGCTGGTGCTAGCCAATTACGAGACGAATCCGGTCGCAGCGGTGACCACATTCGACCTGGCCGCGCTCGGGTTTGATGCCGCCGTGACTTTGCAGGCAGAAGACGCGGTGACGCGGGTTCCTCTCGATGTGGACGGCCAAACGCTACAGGTCACCCTGCAGAGCGAGCGCTACCGTGTGATCAAGTTGTGGGTCGGTGAGCCGGCGCAGTACGCCGAAGAGCGGCTTGGCCCCGATCTGCTCGCGGGAGGTGGATTCGAGGCATGGACCTCCACAGCGCTTGCGATTCGAGATACCGTGCATGTTCGGGAGGGCCAGGCAAGCCTCTGTCTCGATACGACCGCTCCGGAAGCGAAGCAGACAGGCGGGACAACGGAGGCGCGGCTGCCATCCGTCGCACTCGCAGCGGGCAACTATGTTCTACAGGGAAACCTGTTAGCCCCAGACCTCCCCTCGAAGGATGGTCAAAGACTGGCCTCCGTCTTTGTGAGTGGCGCAGGTCTTGAGTATGACCCGCCCGCGTGGACATGGCATGACAGCGGTCGTTTCTTAATCGAGGAACGGACCGTTGGCTGGGAGCCGTTTGTCATTCCCTTCAGTGTTCCTGACGCGGACATACCCGTGACGATCTCGTTGGGACTCCACACCGAGGGTCGCGCCTGGTTCGACGACCTGCAACTCCGCAAAGTACAGTAGTCATTCCGCCTCGTGATTGCCTATGAAACCGGCCTGAACGCGCGCTCCGCGCGCGGCATTCAAGGCATCGGGAAGAATATTGACCTAGCTGCTCAATGGAACAATCCAGAGCAGACGTAGGATGACGGAGCGATAGCGGTCTTTTTGAGTTGCACTATGCCCGCAGGCGCGACGGCATGTGCGGACAGAGCGGAGGGCGCTTGGAATTCTCTGGTCGGGCAGGCGCCCACCGATGCGCCTGCGTTGACGCTTGTCATAACGACCTGGGCTGCTAATGTTCTGCTCTATGGGAATCCATCTCGCTCGACTACACCGCGCGTGTACAGCGCTGCGCGTCCGACGCTATGGGACTACGACGGCATTGAGCGTCATGTCATCGAATCGGATCTCCCCAATTCCTCCCAAGGCAAGCGAGAGGATAACGGGTTGCGGTTTGTTGTCGACCCGAAATTCGATCATGAATGGATCCCACCCCGGGGTCGGTTCTTCAAAGACGGTGGTGCCGCTGTGGTTGGATGCCCATCGAGGTGGGTCATAGGTGATTCCCGCGCCGGAGACGCTCGCACTGGCGATGGCATCGTTAACGCGTAAGTTCCCTGCGCTGCTCATCGGAATGCCGAAGGGTGTCGTGATGAGAGCCTTGCCCTGCAGGACATAATCGCCCGGCGGTAGCGTGATCGGGGGCAGGCTCACGCGCACCGCACCAATGCCGTTGTTCCAATCGGGCGTAACCTTGGTCAGGCAGAGGCTGGCCGATCCGGAACTGGCCGTCGTGAGGTCGCACCACACGGAGGAGCGTATCTGCCCAGGGGGATGCAGCAGGCTTGCGCCTTGAGGTGACCATGATTCGAAATCACCATCGGGGAATAGATTGGGGCCTAATCGAGAGGCATGATAGCGGGGTGGGGCTCCGACCCAGACCTTGACCATTCGGTAGCGCTCGCTGAGCACGCCGACACGGAGGCGCCCGTCTACGATCTCGATGGGAATCCGGGTGATGGCATCCTCGGCATAGAGGTGATCGCCGGGCATGAACCCCAGTGCGGCGCTGCTGAGTTCCGGCTCAAGTATGACCGGTTCCGTTTCATAGTTGGCCAGAATCAACACGATCTTCTTGCCGGGCTGGGCGTAGAGGCTTCCGTACACGAGCGCAGGTTGGCCGTTGGTCAATCGGGGCGCAGGCAGAGAAAGGACATCCCCATTCTCCCAGTAAGGCATCCAGATCGCCGCGCCACTGCGGTCAATCCAGTCCCACGTATCCCAGATGTCGCACACGGGTGTGGTGAACCCAAAGGACGTGGGTGCGCGTTTAACATAGCTGCGGGTGTAGTGGCTGATGTGCGGCAGGTAGCGTGGCTCGGCACCGGCCACGAGCAGCGCCGCACTACGCTGGTTTGCGTTAAGAGGGGAGCCCTTCAGATCGTGGATCGTGATGACCCCGTACTGAGCACCCACCATGAGTGTCCGCACCAAGTCCTGCGGGTAGCCCTCTTTGAGGGTATCGGCATGATGATAGGGCCAGCCCTCGCTGATGTTAACGATGTCCGTAAAGCTGCAGATGGGCGCAATCGGGACGCCCGTTTGGGCAGCATTCGACATGCCATCTTTTCTGACACTACCATGGAAGATCCGGTAGAGGCGTTTCATGAAGTCGCGGGTAGCAAAAATATTGACGCTGGGCCAGAGGGCTCCGCGTTCATCGAACCATCCGCAGCCATGGTGTAGGCTGTTGCAGAGGGTCTGTGGGAACATCGTATCCGCCTTGACGCCGTCGATACCAAGCGTGCGTGCGTGCAGGTCCCACAGACTGGCGGTGAATGCGCTGTAGGGGCTGTTGTAGCAGGCAAAAATGGTTTTACCGATGGTTTCACGGTCGGGTTCGGCGGTCATCTCCTTGGCAAAATTGGCCCATTCCGGGATCAGGGTAGAGATGGCTTGCCAGCCGCTGTGGGGGAGATAGCGGATCCCCGACTCATGGTATAGTGCCACCTGTTGCCGCATGGCTTCCTGCCGCGCTGGATCTTTGAACTGGTAGGGGTACCACGGGGTATCCGACCACCCCGGATTGTGAGCCAGCTCGACGTCCGGTTTCATGTAGGCGGCCAACCGTTTGAAGTCTGCGATGTCCTTTGCACCATAATCGGGTGGCAATCCGAAGGATGACGACGAAATCCGAAGACGGCCCCAATTCTGAGGTAGTGGTTTCAGCGGAAGCGCCATGAGGCCGAACGTGATGTGCAGAGGTTGGTCGAGCGTCACGGGGTAGTCGATTAGTCGGAAGACCTCCTCGATGGCTTCGCCTACTTGGCGCATGACCATGCCCTCTTGTGGCTTACTCTGCCGCCAGTCGCGCGTGGAATCGCAAACCCACTGTAGACCCATACGATCTGTACCGACGGTTTGAGCGTAGAACACGGGGAACGTCCAGGGCAGATCGGGGAGGCTCCCGAGATAGCGGTTAACCTTCGGGGTTGGCCCCGGCGCCGTTTTAAAGTTGCCCACGAACTGGGCATACTCCTGCTTGAAGGGGATCACGAAATCGAGGCCATCCACGCGACTGGTTCCGTTGCGCGGCGCAATGTCGAGGTCCACCTTGACGAGCCCGTCAAATTCGATCGTGGTCGTGCCGCGGATCGAGAGGGTGTCTGTGTGGGCGTGGCTGGTGAGGACGACGCGGGAGGGGGTGGCTTCGGTCACGCGCATGGCGTCGGTGCTCAGGACCTCGGGTTGGCCATCACGTCTCAGTTGGAATGCCATTGGGCGCGCCAACAGCGCGACAGGATCGCGCTGTGGTTCACCGGTCGAGTAACGCGCGGGGGTTGTTGTAACCGACGCGGGGACGGGCAGCCCGTCGAATCGGTACTCCCGGCCCCAGACGCGAACCGTGATGGGTTGACCGGGTGTGGTTTGCAGGACCTCGATATCGGTCCATGGCGCGGGCACCATCGGTTCGTCTTCCACAGGATGGGTCCACCACGATGGGGTCGGCGGTCGGTCATAGTGCCGCGCCACCGTGGCCAGCGTTTCGTCCTTCAGATTGTAGACAGAGGCTGTGATGTCATAGGACCCCACGGGCAGGAGTTGGGCGGGTACCTGAAAGAGTGTCGGTTCCTGTCCGTTGATGTCAGCGCGTTGCGTATAGACCGGCGTGGCTGTTCCTTGCTTTAGTACGTCAATCGATACCGTGTCCGCCTGGGGTCGGTTAGGCATGTCTGTAACGTATACCGTGATATCCATGAGTTCTGAGGAGAGCAGCATGGGGCGCAGGGTGATGTCAATGGGGGGGCGTACGCGGTAGGACACTGCGCCGGCGGCCAGCACCTGTTCTCCGTGCGGATCGCTCGCCGTGCAGCTGTATCGGGCGAGATACTCGCCTGGCTCTGATGGGGAGGCGGCGTCAAACGTGGCCGTTCCGGCCGTCAGGTGTGTGGGGCGTGTCATGGGGGGCTCGGCAGGTTCGAAGCGGCTGAGCACTTCGTCTATCAAATCCTGCAGCGACGCACCGAGGAAGGCTGAACCGCCTGTGTTCCGTTCGCGTTCCCAGTCCGTCATGCTGCGAAGCAGGGCATAACTCTGCCCCGTGAAGGTATCCGTCCTTTTCAGGAGGGCGAGGGATGTGGTGGGTGGGGAGTCAAAGCCTGTCAGCAACAGGTGGCGCGATTTCGGTCCCAATTGATCCAGCCCGGACTCGAACCGTACGGCCGTGGCATCGGCACCAAAACGCAGCCACCCGTGGCCCGCACCAGGGCGGAGCGCACGGAAGTCGGATGCCGGTGCCCACGTCGAGTAGGCCCGCGCAGGACTCATGCGCGTGCTCACCATGTTGGCCCGCCAGCAGTCACCTGGTTGTGGCACGGGTACGTCGAGGGCGCTGAATGGAAGCATGTATTCGCCTTCCCACCCACCCTCAATGTGGCGGGAGCGGTACTCGACAGCAGGGCTCCACGCGACGTCATAACCGCCCGACATGAGTGATTGGTCGTACAGCGCACTGTTGGCGTTACCCCCGAGTTGCCAGCACTGGCTGGGGTACAGATCCGTATAGGGACTGATGTTCATGTCAAAACGATCTTCCGCGGTGGATCTCTGGTCGCGGAGGTTGGCATGGCCGACAATGGGGTCGCTCCATGTTGGGTAATCAGCGCGCATGGCGACATAGAGCGCTTGGGGGGTGTACAGCAACCAGACCCGGCATCGGTAGGGCGAGGCCGCGCCCTCGTGGGTTTCACTGTACAGCGTCATGAAATCCGGCAGGAGCGCTGCTCCCGCCCACTCCTCCTCGTCGACCCGACCGTCAATGACGGGTGCTGTGGGGAGCAGCGGGACGGTCATGACGGGAAAGCGCAGGGCCGTCCGTAGCAGCTCGGCCGTGGAAGGGTGCGGGACGACGCGTTCGGCAACGGCCGAAAGGGCAAGGGCGAATACCGTCAAAAGAATAGCAGCGGATGGGGTGCGTGATGTCATGGGCATTCCTCTCGATTGAGCGTGAGGCCGTCAAACCATGCGTGTCTGGCTTGCCCGAGTCTTAGCTCAATAGTGACGGGTTGATGATCTTCAGTAACGTCAAACACAATGCAGAGGGGCTCCCAGCCTGGTGTTGCTTCTTCAACCATGAATCTGCCGGCATGATAGCTCGTCCAAGCGGGAGGATCGAATTCAGTACCGGGGGCATTGATCCGTACCTCGGCGGGAGCTTGGTAAGGTTGCTTGCCCCACGGATCGATGGTGCCTTCAGGCACGGCGCCTACCATGCGGACGAATCCCTGCAGGATGTACCGCCCCGGACTGAGGGCCGGGGCATTCAGCGGCACGATGAGGGTGTCGGTCGCGGCCGGGCCAACGAGTCGGCTGCGGTCGAGGCGCAGGCTGGCCTTGCCTGTGGCTGCGTGTTCTACGTCGCGCACGGCATAGGGTGGTACAGGGCGAGGCAGAGCCTCTTTCTCGAAGTCTCCCTCTGGCAACAGATTGGGGCCGAGGTTGTGTGGCGCATAGCGCGGTTCCTCGCCCTTCCAGATGCGGATGATCCGGTAGCGCTCGCTGCGGATGCCGACCGGAAGTCTCCCCTTGGTGATCGAGAGCGGGACACGTGTAACCGCATCTTCGGCCTGGAGCTCTTCATCCGGATCAAAGCCGAGTTCAGCCAAATTGAGCGAGACCTCTGTCGTGGCGGGTTCTATCTCGTAATTCGTCACAATCAACAGAATCCTCTTGCCCGGCTGAACGTACAAACTGCTGAACAGTTCGGCGGCAGATCCGTCGGGGATCGTGGGACGGTTGAGTCTCACGGCGTTGCGGTTCTCCCAGTGTGGCATCCAGATGGCTTCACCACCGCGATCGATCCAGTTCCATGCTTCCCATATATCAATATAAGGGGACGCCATGATGTGTTTGCCCGGTGGCAATTTGGCATACCCCGGAAGATAGTGGTACGACAGAGCCATGAAGCGGGGGTCGGCTCCGGCGACAAGCAGAGCGGCAATGCGCTGATTCGCATTGAGAGGATCGCCTTTCATGTCGTGGATGGTGATCACGCCGTAGGGCGCGCCCACCATCAGGGTGCGCACCAGATCCTGCGGGTACCCTTCTTTCAGGGAGCGGGCCTTGTAGTAGGGGGCCCCTTCACTGATATTCACGATGTCCGTAAAGCTACAGATGGGCGCGATAGGAACGCCTGTTTGCGCGGCATTCGTGAGACCGTCCTTGCGGGCACTTCCGTGGAAGACACGATAGAGGCGCTTGAAGAAGTCACGCGTGGCAAAGATATTGACGCTGGGCCACAGCTTTCCATTTTCATCGTACCATCCGCAATCGTGATAGAGGCTGGCACAGGGGGTTTGAGGAAACATCGTGTCCGCCTTGACGCCGTCAATGCCGACGCGCCGTGCGTGGTGGTCCCACTGATAGGCGGTGAATTTGCTGTAGGGTGAGTGGTAGCAGGCAAATACGGTTTTCCCGATCGTCTCGGTCTCCGGTTCAATGCCCATCTCCTTGCCAAACGTCTTCCATTCCGGAATGAGGGTGGAAATGGCCTGCCACCCGCTGTGGGGGCAGTATCGCACGCCGACCTCGTGGCAGAGATCAACGCGTTTGCGCATCGCCTCCTCGGCGGCCAGGTCCTGAAAGGCATAGGGATACCAAGGCGTGCCGCTCCAGCCGGGATTGTGGTCAATCTCGACATCCGGCTTGACCCACGCGGCGCGTCGCCTGTAGTAGCTGACCGCATCCGCATCATCGACATCTGGCCCGCGGAACGATGAAGACGTCACGCGCAGTTGGCCCCATTTGTCCGGCAGGGGTTTAACCGGCGTGGCCATCAAACCGAATGAGATGTTGAGGGGGGCACGCAGCGTGATGGGATAGTCAATAAAGTGGAAGATCTCTTCAACACTGGCGCCCACACGCCGCAGCTCGAGGGATTCATTGGGTCGCTTCTGGCGCCAGTCGCGAGTGGAGTCGCAGACCCACTGCAGCCCGAACCGATCCGTACCCACGGACTGGGCAAGGTGGACGGGACTGCGCCATGGCAGCGTGGGGAGGAAACCAAGCTGACGCCCCCGCTCCGTGGCTGGGCCAGGTGCATTCTTGAAGTTGCCGAAGAGCGTGGCGTACTCGTGCTTAAAAGGAATGGCGAAATCCAGTGCCGTGATCACTGCGGCATCCGTCCGAGGGGAGATGTTCAAGTCGACTCGCACGAACCCGTCAAATTCGATCGTCGTGGTCCCGGTGATCACAACATGGTCGGTTGTGCTTCGGCTCGTGAGTATCACCTTTTCCGGCGTCTGTTCCGTCACTCGGATGGGTTCGGAATGAAACGCGGCGGGACCGGTCGGGGTCTGCATGCGAAGGGCCATGGGCGCGTGAAGGACGCTGACGGCCGCTTGCTCTGGTTCTCCCGTGGAGTAACGTGTGGGAGTGGTTATGACCGTGCTGGGCACAGGCAGGCCGTGAAAGCGGTACTCGCGTCCCCACACAGCCACAATGATTTCATCGGGCGTGGCTGACTCGCGAAGCGCAACAGGCGTCCAAGGGGCGGGTACCAGGGGGCTTTCGCCCACAGGATCAGTCCACCAGTCGGGGAGGGGAGGGCGGCTATAGGCGCGGGCCATGTCCGCCAGGACGTTCTGCTTGGCGTCGTGCACCGACGCGGTGATGGTGTAGTCGCCCATGGGAATCGCGTTGCCCTGGATACGGAATGAGCGTGGTTCCGCGCCGGAGATCTCTTGCCTCTCCGTAAAGACCTCCTCATCGGTCGCCGTATCAACGACTGTGAGCTGCAAGCCGACCGCGCTGGCGAGATCCTTCATGTTGGCGTAGTCCACGGTGACCTCCAGAAGATCTGCCGTGAGTAGTGCCGGTTTGAGGTCGATGGCGAGAGGCGGGAGGACACGGTAGGAGAGGGCTCCGGCCGCCAGGATCTCGGTCGTGTCGCCTTGGTCGCGCGTCAATGCATACTGCACCATATACTCGCCAAGGTCTGCTGTAACGGGCAGTTCCAGCAACGCGCCATCGGCGGGCTCGACCGTGCGTGCGAGCGGCACGCCGACATCGGCAAAGGGCTGGAGAGCCGCCGCAATGATTTTATCTGTGGAGATGCCGAGAAAGGCCGCACCGCCGACATCGCGCTCGCTGTGCCACTTGGCCAGGTTCATCAGCATGCCGGGTTGGGCATCTTCAAAAGGGTCCGTCCGTCGCCGGATCGTCATCGCCACTCGTACGGGTGAGCGGGTGCCACCGGTGACTCTCACCGAAGGTGCTAGGCGGTCCGCGCTTTCGACTCCTTGCTCAAAGCGGACAGCGGTATCATCCGCGCCGAAACGAAGCCAACCGTATCCATAGGTGCCTTGGTATTGACGCCACTGCGCCCAAGGCGACCACGTTGACATCGTCCGTGTCGGCCGCGAACGCGTGAAGAACAGGTTGGCACGCCAATACGTCCCGGGTACAGGCGCATCCTTGCCCAGTGCCGCGAACGGAATCCGATACTCAGCTTCCCAACCCCGCTCCAGGATGCGCGCCTTGTAGGTGATGTCTGGATTCCAAGCGCGTCCAAGACTGGCATCACCAAGATGACGGTCGAAGATGGTCCCGTTGGCGTTGCCACAGAGATGCCAGCACTCACTGTCATCGCTCCAGGTTGGGTTTATGAAAAGGTCGAAGTGTGACTCGGCACCGGTCGTCTGGTCGCGCTTGGTGCTGAGGGCAATAGGCGTGGGCGACCAGTCGGGGTAGTCGGCGCGCATGGCGACATAGAGTGCCTCGGGGGTGTACTGTAGCCACATGCGTGTGCGGTAGCGCGGTGCGACGCCTTCATGCCGCCGGGCCTCGGTCGACATCGTGTTGGGTAGCAGCGCGGCCGCGGCCCATTCATCATCATGGACGGTTCCGTCGATGACGGGTTCCGCCGTGATGCGCGGCACCGTCAATATGGGGAAGCGTGCGGCTTGCGCGAGCAATTCAGTGGGGTCGGGCTGAGAGGAGTCGGCGGCTAGTGCCATCAAGCTGCCGCAAAGCAGCAGAGACAATCCGACTGATCTGACAGTATCCATGGTCATGGTCGTGGTTCCTTACTAAAGCAATACAGGAGAAGCTGGAGTCGACCCATCGCTATGGAGCGACGGGTCGGTCGGTGCGGAATGGTGCGGCGGGGAATCCATCCTTATTGTAGAGCGTACAGTTGGGGTAATGTTCCCACGCATAGCGCAGAGCGATGGGAGCGGTGATATCGGGGTGTGAGACGATCACTTGGTCGCCATCAATTCGCGCTTCGGCATCGACGAATGTCATGTCGGCACCGGCAATCGCGAATCCGGTGAGCTCATCGCCATGGGCAACGAGGCCACCGCCCACGTGTGTGTAGTCAACGGTAATCTCGCGACCTTCAATGCTCATGCCGTGGTAGACGGGGCCGGTATGCTCTATCCGCTCTCCATAAACCCGCGCGCGTGCCAGCACAGCCAGACGTTGCCCCATCGGTTCCTTTATGGGCGGATGGTTGTCCCCTGGGTCTTCCTTGTTGACACAGTCGATGGTCACCGCCGTCCCGCAGCGGGGCAGGGTCTGGCCAATATCCCACTGGACCTCACGCATCTCGGCACGGTGGCAGCGATCAGCGGAGCGGGGATAAGCACGCGATGGCAGCTGGACAATGAGGAACCAGAAATTGTCGATTGCAGCATCCACAGGTGCCAGATTTTTCCATGTCTCGCGCCAGGCGCGGATCATGGTGGGCAGCGTGGTCCGATAGCGCGTGGCATCGCCCTCGTCGTTTTCGCCTTGGTACCAAATCGCGCCGCGCAAGGCATAGGGCTGAAGGGGGCGGATCATGCCGTTGTAAGCCGCTCCTGTCATGTTTCGCTTGTCCCTCGTTGGGTCGTTATCCGGACCCGCAGGCGCTGTGGGCTCGGGTGTGCCCTCCGCGCGCGCTTTCGCCAAGTCCGTCTCGTAGCGCTTCTTTAGCTCCGGTTCTTTGGCGCGGTAGTCCTCTATGAGCTTGACCCGTTGGGCCAGCGTCTCGTCCCAGAACGAGAGCAAAGGATGCAGAACGGGGTTGTCCTCTAGATAGCGGCCCGGCATCCACGTGTGCGCATAGGAGCCGCCGACCGGACTGTTGATCAGTCCCACTGGGACGTTGAGGGCCTTGTGGAGGTCTCGCCCGAAATAGTAGCCCACGGCTGAGAACCCATACGCCGCCCTGGGTGTGCACATGCCCCAGCCAAAGTCGAGATCACGGCGGGGATGTTCCTGTGGGTTCTGAGCAACCGAGAGGAGACGAACGTTGGGTAAGTTGGCGTGCTTTTCAATTTGCTCTGGCTTTTCGCTCCCGCCCAGCCCCCAGCCCATGTTCGATTGGCCGGCGCACAGCCAGACCTCACCGACCAGGATATTGGTGTGGGTGATGGTGTTGTCGGCACCGCTGATCGTGAGTGTATACGGGCCTCCGACGGTAAGGGGCGCGAGTGTAAGCATCCACGCTCCATTGGTGGCTGTTGTGGAGAGCCGTTGCCCCTGCATCTCGACCGTGACGATCTCCCCGTCGTCAGCATGGCCCCACACGGGTACCGGCATCTCACGTTGGAGCACCGCATTTTCTGAGAACATCCTATGCGGTTCCACCTTGGCTGGTGCGGTCGTTGACAGCAGCAACAGGAAGAGCAGGGAGGGGATGCCCGTTCTGGAGCGCATTCGTCGGGGGCTGGTCGCTCTTGTCGTGCAAGGGCCATTGGGGTGGCGGTGCGTCTGCGGCTTCATCGAGGTCGTCCTTCTTGGCTGGTGGATCGTTAGAGGGGGTCTCCTACAGGCATCCCGATCAGGGCGCGGATCTCACGACTCTCGATCTCATCGGGGCGGCGGCTGGAGCGCACGGCGAGGGCCGCAGCGGTGCCGGCGGCGGTGCCGAGAAACATGCAGGTGGGCATCACCCGTGCCGCACCATGTGCCATTCGTTCCGCACTGATGCAACGCCCAGCGACCAGAAGGCCCTGAATGCGGATGGGCACGAGGCAACGGAATGGAATCTCAAAGTGCTCGCCGCGCGTTGGGCGTCTGGCCCATATGGTTTCAGTGCTGAAGGGCATGGTGTCGCCGGGAGGGGAGTCGTGAAGATCCATGAAGAAGCAGGCGCTGACAATACCGTCGTCGAACTTGTGCGCCTCAGTCACGTCCTCGGCGGTCAGCGTGTACTGGCCCACAATGCGTCGCGACTCACGGATGCCGAGTACGCTCGCGATGTTGCGGATGCTGCATTGGTCGTAGCCGGGCAGGTGGCGTCGACAGAATTCGAGAACCTGAAGTGTGGCAATATTGCACTGTTGTAGCGCGCGACTGACTTGCCACGGATCCAATGGATCAACACCTTCCATGTCCCAACTGGTCAGTTGAAGCACCTTGTATCGTTGGTTGAACGGGAAGGTCTCCGCCTCCGGCTGAAAGGCCCCGTCGGGCGGCGTGATACGGCCTTCATCCTGCGCCAGGCGAATCCATTCGAGGAGTTGTTCATTGCTGGGCTTATCTTTGGCGTATTGTTCGTAATCGATATTCTCAAATGTAGCGCGGAAATTGCAGTGTTGGAGGCGCCCGTCTTCAGGGTCGCCTAAGGCGATGTCACAGCCGGCTGAGGCGGCGACGTCCGCATCCGCCGTGCAGTCGATGACCACGCCCGCGTTGACCCGAATATGGCCGGCCTTGTTGATACACTCCACTGCGGTCACTCTGCCGTCGATCGTGACGGCTTTTTCAAAGAATGTGAGGAGTAGCAGATCGACACCGGCCTCGTTCAGGATCTGCATAGCCACCATGCGGAAGAACTCAGGCGTAATAGCTGCCCGGCCGGGGTCGACGTAATGGACCGGATCCTCTACCCATCGTAGTCCGTGGAGCGTGGTCAACCGTTCCACGAATTCGTCAAATATGGGGCCGCCGGGTGTGTCGCACCAGTTGGTCACGCCGGCACCGGTGTGCATACCGCCCACAAATCCAAGCCGTTCCACGAGCAACGTTTTGGCGCCTTGCCGTGCGGCACTAATGGCCGCGCCAAGTCCCGCGGGTCCTGCGCCGCATACGACCACGTCGTACTCTCGTTCATAGGTCATGCGTGTTCCTCACAGCTTTCTGGCCGACGCCATATCGAATCGCTTGCACAATACAAGCGTCGGCGGCACGATCACGTGACGGGCCGCCCGGTCCAGACTCTTGTCCTCGCTAAGCATAATCTCTGCAACCTGAAGGGATATTTCGTCGTAGCGTTCCGATACGCAGGTGTACTCGCCATGTTCAGCGTGAATAGGGTTTCCGATGCCGACGACATCAAGGTCTTTGCCCATCTCCAGCCCCGCTTGGCGCATGGCCGCCTGCACCAGTGGCATCCGGTAGGTACGCTCCACAAGCGCCGTGGGGCGATCGCGGCCCGTGAGCCATGCGGCCGTACTGCAGACGTTGGCTTGGCTCAGGCCCACATCACGCATGTCTCCCGGGGGCTCGCCGAGAACATGCAGGGATGGTGTGCCGTTGTGTCCTGCTGCGGCCAGGGCGCGCTCCATACCGGCCTGTTTTTGGGCACCTTGTGAATGTGCATCCGGAGAGGGTACACCCGTGCGGTGCTGTCTGCCTGAACCACCGGGAAGTATGAGTCCAATGCGGCGATGCCCCACGCTGGTCAAGTGTCGCGTGGCCATCTCGTAACCAGCAAATTCGTCTGGTCGGACATTGTGCCAGTGTTGTGTTTCCGGGGACGATGCCTGGTAGATGGTGACAAAGCGTGTGGATGGGTATCCGGTACGGCTCAGCGCCTCAACGAGCGTCTTGCTACGTCCTTTGATCACCACACCCCGAGGTGGTTGGTCGAGCCATTGGTCTGCCAAGCGGTACAGTCTTTGCGGTCGGCCTGCATCGTACACGATGGGTACCGGCACCAGCCCGCGCTCCTGCATGAGCAGCAATAGCGGTTCGAGTGCCTCGGAGAAGCCGGGCTGGCTCCCTTCAACCAATAGGCAGACCTCTTTTGATAGAGTTCTGCCGCGACCCTCCCTCAGGAGACTCCCTACGACATAGGTCCCGCTTCCCGGACGGACCTCGACGTGGCCCAAGAACCCCAGATACTGCACCGTGTCTCGCGCCACGTTGTAAGGAACCACGAAACGTTCAGCGATGTCGCGCAGCGGCGGAAGACGACTGCCCGCTGGGTATTGGCCTTCCTCGATCAAAGACCTAACCTGATTCACCAATGCGCGTACGCGCGGCGATAGCGTCGACCGGCTCGTACTGGCCGACTGTTCAAGCGCGGACACAACTGTATCTGTTTCTTTAATCATTTAAGCTAATGGAATAGTATGCGATGAAAGTGATCAATGGCAAGCGGAAAGCTCGCGCAATCTTGTTTAGGTGAAATAATGGCAGTATTGTAACCATATATCGATTGTGTTGACGTCATATGAAGCTATGCGAAGGTAAATCCTTTGGTTCTAGTATGGATCACTATATCAATATATAGAAATGATATATGTGATTATTGTGAGCGTGTCGCGACAATGAGGGGGTGGCGCCCTGGTCATCAGCCGCGGGGTGCTGGCCTGGTGCTTGTGATAGAAGGAGGTCCGCGACAGTGCATGCCAAAGGGGCCATGCCAAAGGCATGCCAAAGGGACACATGCCAAAGGGACAGGCCATGGGGGAGGTCAGGGGCATTTCATCTGAGATGAGTTAGAGCAAGCC
>JABMPJ010000056.1 GCA_013203785.1 Lentisphaerota bacterium
GCCATGAAGTGAACTTGTTCTACTTCATGGGCTTCTCAGCAAGTTCCGTGAGCAGCGCGGGGTCTTCATAGCGCGTGGGATGGCCGTTTGCATGACCGAACCGGGTTGCGCGTGGGAGGACGTTGGCACGGGGATGGGCGAGCCGCGAAGCGGCGAGGCTTGGCCGCCGTAGGCGGGATGCGGAAAGCGTTGGTTCACCAGCCACGTAGCGGAACGTCGTGCGCGTCTCAGCAAGGATCGTGACGGAAGCGTAGCGACGGCGCGATTCTTGCAGACGCAGCACGGCGTGGAGCGGTGGACTTCGCCAACCAGCGAGCGCTTGGCGCGCTTCCTGGCTTCAAGCAGGAAGCGTGCAAAGCGCGGTGGCAGCGGGACCGCGTAGGCCCGGCGTCAGCCGGAGCGTAGACGAGCGGATGAAGTCCGCGAGGGTCGCAGACCGACACGACACGACGCGGCAGCGTCGTGGTCGGTTGGCCTCGGATGCCGTTCGTCGACGGAGTCGACGACGGGGTCGGTTCAGTCGGCGCAGCCGACTGACCTTCTCCATGCTGTAATGTGATGATGGATAGAGAGCGATAGAGGCACCGGTGGTCACCTGGATTGAAAGGAGGGGGCAACGGGGGTGGATAGTGATGCGGACGGTAGTGGCGGTGGTTGGGTGCGCGGTGAGAGCCGCGAGAGAGAGCGAAGCTCTCGACCGGTACGGCAGGCACCAACGGAGGTGGTGCCGTGATCGGCGGGAAAAGGGTCCCTGTTTTGCCTGGTGTCTGTAAGACCAAAACTCAGGGAAGAGGGCCTCCTCTTTCCTGTTGTATCTCTGTCGCCATGCGACGTTCTCAGTTGGACGGGACGCAGGAAGTGTCACGGTGTTGAACTATTGAAGTGCGGTGTGATGTAGAGCATCCTCCGTTTGCTCTGATCGTGATCCAGGGCATAGTCAGCATCGTAAATTGTTCGACCATACTTCAAGGATGCCCGCCAATTTGAGTCTTGCCCGCCGAAGGCGTGGTTTTCGGGATTTTCGCCCCGCAAGGGGGCGAAATCGGCAACGAGATTCCACGGACTCGGATAGCTGACGTGAAGAATCGGATCGGTCTTCGATCCGAGGAATTGGAAGGCTGAATCTGACTCATCACCGGCGGACAGGTCCGCCGGAAGGATCGGGATGAATTCCGCGCATGATTCTGACGACTGACCAGCGACCGCCGAAAACGTCGCGTTTTCGGCGTGATTGTGAAGGTTGGACATGACCGAGCGTGCGGCAGAGCCGCCGCGAGGTGCTTTGCCACGACTCCCAACAGGCCCGCCCGTTCTCCGGCTGTCGCCCGTCGCTTTCTTGTCCGGCGACGACGTGTCGAAGACGGACGACTGACCTTCCGCCCCCCTCGAACAGGCTCCGCCGGAAAGACTCTGCGCCGCAAATATCAGGTTCGCCGCGCCATGCGCGAAAGGAAGCCCCTGCGGCAATCCGTCCCGGCGTATGGGCTTGGCGGCTCGTGACCTCCCCACGCACCCACACACCGAGCCGACATCGCCGCCCCTTCTGTTTTAATGACGGAAAGCGGTGTCCACGCTGAGGCGTTGACTTCAGTATGTAACCATGCCCACCACCACCCACGGGACCCCGGCAAACATTCCGAGTGCGCCGTCTTCGGAACTCAGAAAACGCACTCCGTATGTTGCCCCCAGGGAAACGGCCAGAAGCCGCCACCGTCAGCCGCCCGTCACGATCGCGGTTCCCCCTATCCCGTCCGCAAGCGCTCCGTTCGTCTGCCGCTGTCGGAATCTCGCCGTCTTCAAGACTGGACCCACCCGCCGCCCTTCCGACATCCGGCGGAGCCGGGATGCAAGCATCTGAGAGCCGCAACAACCATAGCAGCCATGCCGACCACCGTCCTGAATCCCGGCCAAACGCTGGGAATCAGGCCCAAGCGGACAACTGCGACAGAAACGAGCCCCCAGGATCGCACACAAGGGCCTTGATGCAATCGACGAAGGTCATAGCACCCCGGAAAACCGGTGTATTTAATGTCTCGCAACAGCGGATATCCTGGATGTCCTGCGCATGTTCCCCGTTCAAGCGTGTCAGAGGGGGGAGGCTTTTATGGGTGGCGTGTTCGTGGTGTGCCGACGTTATTGCCCGAGGGCATACGGTCTTCGTGCAGCCAACGGTTTCAGAAGGGAGGGATTATATGGGTAAGGTGGTTACCGGTTCGAGCGTGATCGGTAGGGGCAATCCGCCGTGCGCCCGGTCGAAGGTCCCTGCCAGTTATGGTGCAGACGCTGACGTGCAGCATCAGCTGTCTTGCGGGGTCTGTCGCACGACTGGCGCGTTGTTTGCGAACGCTGCGACAAGTCCGGTGATCTCGATTTCGGTGTCTCGATCAACCTGTCCGCCGACGACCACCCTGTGCATCAGCTTCGGCAGATCAACGGGAATGGCCAACCTCTCGGACGTGTTGTCGAACTGTAGCGTGTCAGGATTGTGTGCCAGGTACGCGACAAGACGGACCTCCCGTTCCTTTGCGTATCGCTCATGTTTGTGAAGGAACGGTGCGTAGCTGACCGCAGTGGCTATCGGCTGAGAGCCATCCGAGTAGGTTACCTCGCCGCATACGAGTTGAGCGACTGTTGATGGCTGGGCTATTGCCCCAAGTAGGGCGCGTGATGACGACTCAATGCACACGCCGCCGCTCTCATCTCCGTACTCATGCCACATCGCTCTATCAGTACTGTCCCCGCTGAACCAGCAGTGAACGTATGTAATCGTCCTCGCGATTTCTTGCTGTTGGTATTCTGCGCCTGGGTCGCGCTCGAAGATGATCGTCCTGCCCTGTGCGTCGATTGCTTTACTTCCGAGTTCATCATAGAGGCGCGTCATTGTTGGTGATTCTTCATCCCGGTTCGGGGACGGCAGCAATCCGTCGGCAACATCTTTGAACTTGTCACACCGGCAGAGATATACAGACCGGCTTGTAAGAAGTGTCTTGAAGTGCTGTGCAGGGATGAAGTGACAGAGCGGAATATCCTCTGAGCTGGGCCGCCTCATGTTCGCCATGATCTGTCTGTCGAGAGCAGTCGGCCTCATTGGTGCCGCCGCAAGAATCTGCTCTGGTCTGATGATCTCCATGTCATAGACTCGTGTCGTTGATGATCTCCCGCACCGTGCAGTCTAGGGCCTTTGCGATCCTCACCAATGTGTCCACTGTCGGGTTCTGCTGCCCACGCTCAACCCTCCCCACGAAGTTCCGGTGGCAGTCCACCACTTCTGAAAACTGCTCTTGTGACATTCCTAGTTCTTGGCGTCTGCGCCGAATAGCGTCACCCAACTCAATTCGGTGTTTCGGAATCCGTTTTTTCATGCTTGCAAGGACACCATGAATGTGCATAATAGTCAACACACTATCAATGTACTAGCAAAGGAGGCAACGTCATGAAGTTCTTTATCTATGCCCGGAAATCAACAGAGGACGAGGCGCGTCAGGTACTGTCCATCGACTCTCAACTTGACGAACTCCGCGAGTTCGCACGGAAGGAATCGTTGCAGGTTGTGCGCGAGTACGTCGAGGCGAAGACGGCGAAGGAACCCGGTCGAACAGTCTTCAACGACATGATGCAAGCCGTGGAGAACGGCGAAGCGCAAGCACTGCTCGCGTGGCATCCCGACAGGCTATCGAGAAATAGTGTTGATGGGGGACGCTTGGTACATGACCTCGACACAGGCAAGCTCCAGGACTTGAAATTCCCATCGACCTGGTTTGAGAACACACCTCAATTTGGCCAATGCCATGCCGCTGCCCGGTTTCTTTGACCTGCGCTCCGTCCATTCCCGTATCGAGCTGTTGCGCAAGGCCGGTATGCCGTACATGCTTGCGCTAGCCTCCATTCATCAGCACTACGCGCCTGCCTGGATGCCGTTCAACCAGCAGGAGGACATGTGCGGGATTCAGTATGTCGGGCACGATTCCTGGGCCCGGGGATATTTTGCCGCGCCGATTACCCTGAAATACATGCTTCAGCCGCTCGTCAAAGAGCTTTACCGACATTTCGGAAACGATGCGTCATTCTTGGGCTGGGTATTCTGGACGGATGTCATGTTCTTGGATCATGGCCGCCGCCGGACGGATTTCTCCCCGGCAATGCAGGAGTATTTCAGTGTCTGGCTGAACGAAGTCAAAGGCATTGACACGCTGACCAAGCTCAATGCCCGCTACGGAACGGCAATCACTTCCTGGGACGAGGTCGATAGCCCACTGCCTCCACCCCACCGTCACAAATCTTATTCGGCGGCGGCGGGCCGTTTCGACAACCCCGCCTGGCGCGATTGCTGGGATTTCCGGATGTGGGTGATAAAGAATCTGCATGCCGACTCCCTGGCGCGCTACTCGCGCTCGCTCGGCGATACGCGCCCCTGGGGTTTCTATTCCTATTCCTACGGCCAGGAAGAGGAGGACTACCTGGAGGATCTGATAGAATTGGGTTGTTTCACCACGCTCGGAACGGAAGGCAAGCCAGCCCACAACTTCATTCGCAACAAAGTGCTAACGCCATATTACTCCAACCATGCATACATGTCCGAATACCAGAGTTACCTGCCGGGCTTCAAGCATATGGCCGAGAAAGATTGCGACCGTATGTGGAGTACCGTGATGCTGACTGGCGGCAACAACATGAACGCCGCCATGTTCCTGCACGGACAGATCCTCCCGGGCAAGCATAAACAGCAGATACTGCTACGCGGACTCGAACGCCAGCGCCAATGGCTTCCCGCACTCCGGGAATACGCCAAAACCGACATTTTCCCGTTTGAAATCGCATGTTTCAGTAGCGGCGAGAGCGGAGGAATGCCGGTGTCGGGCACACTCTGGCCAAAGTACCCGAACCATATGCTCAAGGAGTATATGTCCGATGCAGCATTCGCAGAGCAAAAGCTGATCTTCATCCCGCCGACGTACGGTGGAACGCACACGCGCGACTTCACTCCCAAAATGCGCAAAAAAGCCGTGCGTTACGTGATGAATGGGGGGCGACTCGTTCTGGTGTCTCCGAAAGCGGCTCAGTACACCCGCGGCGATTTCGGCGAGCAATTCGCGCTGCTGCGTGAGCTGGGATGGCGCGATACGATCGCCCTGAGCAACGTGGACCATGGCAACAGTCAGGGCGTTGCGGCGCCAGGAGGTATTTTCGCGACGGCAGCCACGTTCGAATTGCAGGGCGCAGCGCCGGACGTCGTCTGCCTTCCCAAAGATGCAACCGTTGAAGCCAGCTTCGCCAGCGGCGTACCGGCCATTGTCCGTTGGCCGGTCGGCAAGGGCGAGGTCATTCTGTTTGTGCGCGGGATTGACTTCAAGAGACAGGAGTCAAGGGAGTATCTGGCGGATCTTCTGGCTTGGGCCGATGTCAATCGCCGGGTGACCGCCCCCTGCTGGTTCGCCTATACCCACGACAATGCCGGCACGCGCTACCTCATGCTCTACGTCGAGGGCAAGCCGGTCGCCGACCGGAAGCTCACCGTCAAGGTGCACGACCTGCCCGAGGGCGACTATCGCGTTGCCAACATCGGCCCGGATGAGCTCGATCTGGGCGTCAAGAGCGCCGCGCAGTGGCGCGACGGCGTCGAGATCCCGTTGTCCAACGGCATGCTGGTGCTGAAATTCATTCCAATGCTTCTTGAACAGGATCTATAATGAGCGACTTATACATCAACGAAGACAACCAGAGCTTCTACGCCTCGCGTCCGGAGAGCGAGATGACGCCGGCCGGGGTGGATGCCGTGGTCGATGCGGCCGCGGAGTTTCCGGTGACCGGCATTGCCTTCTGCATCAACGTCCAGCGCGCTCTGTTCGAGAGCGCGGTGTGGGAGACCTTCTACGGCGACTACGACCCGTCCGCCGGGCCGGAGCAGCCGGCGGAATGGCGCCGGCACGGCGCGCGCAACCTGTGGCTCCTGGCGCAGCGCGGCATCGATCATCACGCCCGCTGGCTCGCCCGCTGCCGCCACCATGGCATCGAGGGCTGGCTCTCCATGCGCATGAATGACTGCCACGGATTGAAAGAGTTTATGGAGGCCGAGGATGGCAAAGAAACCCATTGGACCTGTCATTGGCCTTCGACCTGGTGGCGTGAGCATCCTGAACTACGCCGTGCGCCATATCGTCAGGAGCGAAGCTGGGAGGGGGCGTTTGATTATTCCCACCAGATTGTCAGGGATCATCATATGAACCTGGTGCGGGAAGCGCTGGAGCGTTGGGATATGTTTGCCCTGGAGCTCGACTGGCTGCGCTGGGGCATGATGTTCGCGCCCGGCAAGGAGCAGGCCGGACTGCCGATCCTGACGGAATTCATGCGCGAGACGAAGCGGCTGGCCGAGGCGTCGGCCGAGCGCGTCGGGCATCCCGTCAAGCTCGCGGTGCGCGTACCCGCGGAACCGCGGACCTGCCTGGCCCTCGGTTTCGATGTGCCGCGCTGGGCGGAGGAAGGGCTGGTCGACATGGTGATTCTCTCGTCCTTCCTCGGCGCCGCGAATTTCGACCATCCGGTGGCCATCTGGCGGCGTTTGCTGGGGCCGAAGGTCAAGCTCATCGCCAATGCCGAAGGCGTTGCAAGAGCGCATCCCGGCGGGGATTTGGCGCAGGCCGGGTGGGTTGAGTCGGCGGCGTTCACGTACGGCGCCGCGGCCGCCGCACTGCAGCGCGGCGTGGACGGTATCCACCTCTTCAACCACTGCCCGAGCAAGCTCCTGCCGGGCTCGGAAACCGCCGATCATTTGCGCGCGGTGTACCGCAATGTGTCCGATCTGCGGACGATAACCAGCCGGCCGCGGCGCCAGGCCGTGACGCATCCGCAGGTATCCGCGCCGGGCGAATCTCCGCGCAATCCGCTGCCGCTGCCGCTGACCGCCCCGAACATCGGCGTCGCCTTCGGCCGGATGGAAGAGAACATCACCCTCCGCATCATGCTCGGCCCCAAGCCCGCGACCGGCGCCGTTCGGCTCCAGCTCGGCTTCTCCGCCGACACACCGCCTCTCGACCCCGCCGCCATGACAGTGCGAATCAACCGGACAATCTGCGCGCCCTGTTCCGAGCCGCCGGTTCCGACAACCGACGCACCGCCGGGCGAGGTCGCCCGCGTTCTGCTCTACGAGGCGCCGCTCGATGCCCTGCAGGACGATATCAATCTCGTCGAGTTCGTCCCGCCGCAAGTGCCGGGCGCACTCGTCTGGGCCGAATTCATTGTCGATCCCGAGGCGGGAGGAGCCAGGAATTAGGGCAGAAAAATGTCAGGCAGAAAAATGGGAAAGAACAATATAGGAAAGATGAATAACCAACCCAACATCATTATCTGCACGTGTGACCAGCTTCCCGCCTACGCCACGGGGTGCTACGGCAACGACTGTGTTCGCACGCCCAACATCGACCGGCTTGCAAGCGAAGGAATGCGCTTCGAACAATCTGTCACCAACTACCCGCTCTGTCTGCCGGCCCGTTCAGTCCTGATCTCGGGACAGTACAATCGCACCTGCACGGGGGGAAGCGGCAACATTGGAGTGCACGGCGACGGCCGGGATTTCTTGCACCAGTATCCCTTTGACGGGCGGCCGCACCTAAGGGAAGAGACCTTGCCGGAGGTCCTGCGCACTGCCGGCTACGAGACCGCCACCATCGGCAAGTGGCACATTCATTCCTGGCCGAGTGACGTGGGCTTTGACAGCTACATCATCCCGCGGGTCAATCACTGCCATACCGGGCAGGCTTTTACCGAGAACGGCGGTGTCGAGTTCGTGCCTCCCGGCTATAGCGTCGACTACGAGGCCGACCGTCTTGAGCAGTTTCTCAACACCCGCGGCGAGGGCGACAAGCCTTTCTTTATGTACTACAACATCTCTCCGCCGCACTGCCCCTTTGGCGATGCGCCGGAGAGGTACCTCAAGATGTACAACCCGGCCGAGGCGCCGATCCGACCCAATGTGGATTTGGACACCCCGCTCAAGGATCAGGAGATGTGGTTCAATATCTACCGCTGGGACTTCCGCTACTATACCTATATGCTGCCGGAAACGACTCGCCTGCCCGAGGGATACTCATTGCGCCACCTCACCGCCGAGTACTACGGTCTTGTCACCTGGGTGGACGACACCGTGGGACGCATGCTCCATGTACTCGAGCGCACGGGCCTGACGGAGAACACCATCGTGGTCTTTACCAGCGACCATGGCGAAAACCTGGGGAGCCTGGGGCTGGTACAGAAGGGCACGCCAAACGAGGAGTCGATCCGCATTCCCATGATTGTGCGCGGCCCCGACACGACCAGCGGGGTGACCGGGAGCCATGTCGCCAGCCTCGTTGACCTGGCGCCAACGCTGCTGTCCATGTGCGGGCTGGACGCGCCGACCCATTTCCATGGCCGTGACCTCTCCGCCCTCTGCCGCGGTGAAGCCTGTAATGCCCGGCCCGAAGCCTATGTAGAACACAGCGACGGGGCTACGGTGCGCACGCTGGACTATACCTATTTTCTGCCCTTCGCGAATCATGAACACGAACTCGCCGACAAACCCCGGCAATACTACAACATGGTCAGCGACCCCTACCAGATGAACAACCTGGCCGACTCCGAGTACCTGTCAGAACCGGCCGGTGAACTCGACCAGCTCCTGCGGGCATGGGATGAGCGGACCCCGTGGTCTTGTCAAACCCAGAATGGCAAGAAAAAGGAGTTGATATGACAACCAACTACATGAAAAACAGTTGGATACGCTTTCTCGCCGCAATGTTACTGATCGCGTGCGGTTGTGGTGCGGCCGGGGGCGCGACCGGCGACGACTTGCTGGCGCCTTTTGCCCGCGCTCACGCCGGCGAACCGTTGAGTGTCGTAGCCATCGGCACCTCCGTAAGTCAGGTCGGCGGCGGTTGGATACATCCATGGCTGAAGAAAACTTTCCCGCAAAGCGAGATCTCGGTGCACAACGCCGGCATGAGCGGCACCGGCAGCGAGTTGGCCGTCTTTCGCCTGGAACGCGACGTCATTTCGCGCCAACCGGATCTGGTCATGTTCGAATTCGCCGTCAACGACGGCAACGGCGGGGCGCGCACCGTCTGGTCGGTCGAGAGCGTGGTGCGGCGGTTGAAGAGCCTGGAGAATCCCCCCGCCATCGTCATGATCGAGGCGGCGCAACGCGGCCGTGATTTCATTCCACCCCAGCGCAAAGTGGCCGAGCATTACGGACTGCTGACGGTGGACATGCAGGCCGCTGTGAAGAAGCACCTCGCGGCAAACAAGCTCGAGTGGGAAGAACTCTTGCCCGACGGCGTCCATCCCAACAGTGCCGGGCATGCTTTCTATCGTGAGACGGTTGCCGCCGCCCTACAGCCATTTGCGGAGCGCGCCGCTCGCGACGAGATGAAGTCCGCGCCCACTCCGCTACCGCCGGTGCTATCGAAAAAGCCGCTCATTCTGGACGGGCGACTGGAACCCGTCCCGGCTGCGGGCGCCTGGCAGCATGCGGATGCAGTGCCCGGATGGTGGAATTGCTTTTTCCGCGGCGCCTCGGTTTGCCGCGAGGAAGGCGACGTGCTGGCGATCCCCTTCCGCGGGACAACGGTGGGTCTGTTTTACACGTTCGGGCCGCGCAACGGGATGTTCCTGGCCTCGGTGGATGGCGCGCCGCCCGTCAAAATCGATACGGGTCTGCGGGATGGCTTCGGACACACCTTGGTGGCGGATGGTAGTGAGCTCGGAGAGCATCTGCTGCACGTGGTCATTCCCCGGGGTGGCGGTGCGCGCGATAACGGTGTCGCTCTCGGGTATGTGCTCATTGGCGGCGGGGACAACTGTCCGCCCGGCCTGGTTCCGCAGGGCGCGTGTACGCCGGAAATACTCGGTCAGGCGCGGCTCGATGCGGCGAGTGAACAAAAACTGGCGCGGGAAAAACAAGCGTTGTTCGGCGGCGTCCCCGCGGAGAGATGGGCCTGGATCGGGCCGTTCGGGAATACGAAAGAACGCCTTAACCCCGACGAAGAGTCCCCGTCCGACCTGCACAAGGTCTTCTGGCCGGAGCCGGCCTTGGGGGCGCCGCCCAACCGGACGGCACCAAGCGGTAACCCAAGCGCGGAGATCGCCTGGACGAGAGGCAAGGGCAAAGCGGCGAGACTGGATTTTGAGCGGATGACCGGCTATCGCGACCGCGGCGTGGCCTATGCCTGGACGGTCGTCGAAAGTGCCGAGGCGCAGACAGCGCACTGCCGACTGGAAATTGACTATTTCGGCAAAATCTGGGTCAACGGCACACTCGTCCATGAAGTAAACGCCGGCCATGGCGGCGTACGGCAGGGGGTTTGGTTCGACCTGCCGCTCAAAGCGGGACGCAACGACCTGCTCATCAAGACTCACGCGGGCAGCGCGGGGTTTTCCCTGGCCTTGTCGGTGGTGCCGGAGGCCGCGCACCCGTTGACCTTCGCCAACCCGGTGGAATAATTTGTAAAGGAGGTTCAAACATGCCAAGAAATCATAATCAGTCGATGGGGTATTGGATCAACGAACCGATACTGAAGGATCCGGAGCGCATTGACCGCGACATGGCGGCGCTGGCCGAAGCCGGTTACGGGATCGTGCGCGTCTTTCTGCGCAAGAGCAACTACCACCACCGTTCGCCGGAATTCGTGCGGGCCGTGGCGCGCGTGGTCGAGGCCGCGCACGCCCGCGGGTTGCGGGTGGCGCTGGACTGCGAGCCGCGTGGCGGTGGGTTCTGCCACGACCTGGGCCAAGCCTATCCCGACGCCGTGGGCCGGCAGTTGCTGCCCGCCGCCGCCCGCGTGGTGGACGGGGTGTGGCGCTTGCGCGCCGCGCCCCATTCCGCCTGGACCTTTGAGGGCGTCGAGGCGGCGTTTCTCAAACGCGACGGCACGGTCGCGCGCATCGAGCTGGAGTTCCAGGCAGACCGCGAAGGCCACTTCCGCGCCCGCGACGGACTCCACCGCGAGCTGGTCTCCCGCGAAGGCGTCGCGCTGGGCGGGGAGAACCTGTTCACCCTCTGCGGCACTTTGCCAGGGGTGGCGGATGGCGAGCTCGTCGTCTATCTGCGCTTCATCACGCGGGGACAGCCCGACTTCTGGGCCGACGGGTTACGGCGCTACTACGACGAACTGCTGGAATGCTACCGGGACATCCCGCTCGACGGCGTGGGCTGGGACGAACCGGGTTGCGGCTCGGACTGGAAGGCATACCGCTATGGCATCGCCTTCGCCGCGGCCTTTGAGCGCCTGAATGGCTATGCGCTCGCCGACAAGCTCTACCTGCTCGATGCGCCGGGCATGAGCGCCGAGGCGACGCGCGTGCGCCTGGACTACTACCGGACGCTGGGTGAGGGGCTGGCGCAGGCTCAGGCGAATCTGATCGCCAAGGCCCGCGAGTTGTTCGGCAACGACCTGCTGCTGGGCACGCACCATACCTGGCAGGGGGAAGGCGGCATCAACGACTACCGCGACGGGGCCATGGACTACTTCCGGCTCAACGACAACATGGATGCCGGTTATACGGATTGCTCCTGGTGGGACCCGCCGTCGGTGGCCTATGCCTACGCCCTGGCCACGTCGCTGGCGCGGCTGTCGCCGTCCGGCGAGGCCGAGGTCAACAGTTGGCACTTCAAACCCACGGTGGACAACTCGCGCGTGAACGTGAACCGGATGACCTTGATGAACATCACCTGGTTCAACATTTGGTACGGCGGCGACTACGATTGCATCTTGCAGCAGGGGCACTACACGTGGCCGGAGACGGTCAGGCTGATGCAACGGCACCGCGATCTCCAGCGTCATATCGGGAAGAAGCGTCCCGTCGTCGAGGTTGCCGTCTGGCACGGCTGGGAGGGGGTCTGCGCCTGGAACCAACCCGGTCTGGCCAACGTCCAGAAATCGTTCTGCATCAACACCAGCCAACTCTTCCTCGAACGCGGCATAGCCATGGACTTTCTCGACAGTCGCCTACTGGCGGCCAGCCGCGTCGAGGGCGGGAGATTGGTGAACGACTTGGGCCGCTACCGCGTGCTGATCGTTCCGTACGCGCTCGTGCTGCCGCGCGAGGCGTTCGACGCTTGCGCCGCCTTTGCGCGGGCCGGCGGCCGCGTCGTCTTCGTGGGCACACCCGTGGCGCGCGACGAGCGGGGCGAATCGTTGGCGGAGGACTTTGCCCGGTTGCTCGATGTCCCGGCTATGACCGCCGAGCGCTACATGGAGGGACTGGAGGCGATCTGCGATCTGCCGAATTACCGGCCACAGCGGCTGGAGGTGTGCCGGCCGCTGCCGGCGGACTGGCCGCGCGTGTTGGTTTCCTGCGAAGGTGAGCGCCATGGGGTGGCCAGTCCGGATGGAAACGCGGTCTTTCTGAGCGATCTCGATCCCGGCCAGCGCCTGGTCGAACGCATCGAAGATGCCGTGTCGCCGGAGGTGGAAGCCTACGGGGAGAACCTGCTCTGGCGGCTGTACCGGGGCGACGGCGGCGATCTGCTGGTGGTGGTCGCGCGCGAAGACCGCCCCCTGGGCGGCATCGTCCGCTGGCGGAAGCACGGCATCGAACTCACGGGAGGCTCCGCCGGCCTGTTCTCGATGGAGGAGGGCAGCCTCGCGGTACGCGGGGATGTCCTCTGGACACAAGTGCCACGGCGTTGACGCGATACGGTACAGTGCTGACGGCACCGCTGAAGTCGGCACGGATCTATATGGATTATCCGAGAACCTTCAGCGACACCGCTCCGGTCTTGCCGGAGAGTTGCATGATCGAAGGCGTCACGCTTTCGTGCGGACGGGATACAGTCACAATCGATCCCGGAAATGGGTTTGTCGCGAAGATGGCCGGGCGGGCCGTGTTAAGCATGTCCCTTGTTCTACACCACAGTCGATAGCAGGCGGCCGCCGGCACCGGCGACGGTGTAGGCGACGTGGCGGACGATGGTGAGTTCGGGATGGGCGCGCTGCAGGTCTTCGGCGTAGCGGTCGACTTGTTCGATGTCCTCCGGCTGGGGGGCGTCGAGGGACAGAATGCCGCGCCGCTCGCCTTCCTTGCGGGTGAAGTGCTTGAACTCGATGACACAGGCCTTGCCCTCGAAGGCCGAGCCTTTCCGGCCCACGGCCTGCCAGTCGCTCCGGCCGCTGTGCATGTTGACCTCGATGGCAAAGTGGAATTCCGGCGAAATATATCGGGTGCAGAGTTCGTAGAAGGTGGTGCGGAAGAAGTTCTCGTTGGCTTTATCGAAGGCCTGGGCTGGGATCTGGCCCACGTAGCGCTCCCAGTACCCCGCGAACAGGGCGGCCCAGTCGCTGTCGGCGAGGAACCGCCGGAACATGTCGGTGTAGCCCTCGGAGACCGAGATGTGCTCCAGTTCATTAAAGTATTCGGTGAAGATCTTCTTCACGCTGAGGTTGGGAAAACCCAGGCTGAACCGGTCACGGAAGGTGACCATACCCAGGTAGTAAAGGCTGAGCGGGAAGAACTCGCGCTGGAAGAAGCGCGACATGCTGAATTTCGAGGAGAGCATGTCCATGTCCACCGGCAGGGCGCCATCGAACATCAGTTGTTCGACCAGTTCGCGGGCGGGCTCTGTGCCGCCGGTCAGCCGCCGCAGCCAGTTGACGTCCACGCGCAGGTTGTCGTCAATCATTTCGCGGGGGACCTTGCCGTTGCCGATGACCAGCTTGTTCAGATAGAAGTTGCAGATGGTCGAGTTGTAGAGCGTTTCCCGGGCATCCGGCAGGAGGCGGTAGCCGTTGTAATGGGCGCGCAGATCCTCCAGCACGCGCCGTTGCAGGTCATCCGGCCAGCCGCGTTCGGCGAAGATGGCGCCGACGTAGGCGTCCACCTCGGCCTGGGTGAAGCCCATCATCTCGAGGGTATGCTCCTCCAGGGTGATGATCTGGGCGATGTTAAAGCCGCTGGTAAGGTCGTCAATGGTGATGGGGAGCACGCCGGTGATAAAGACGCGGGCGACCGCGCCCTCGCCGATGCCGGACTTGATGACCTTGAAGAAGGTGCGCAGGAACGAGTCGCCGGTGGTGACCTCTTTGTAGAGGTTATCTTTGTGGGTGGTCAGCAACTGGTTGGTGAAATTGTCGTACTCGTCAATGATGATGTGGACCGGCGGGGCGCCGGAGCGGCGGACGGCCTCGAGAATCCGGGATAACTGGGCGGCGGCATCGCCTGTGGCAGGGCGCTGGAAATCCGGCAACAGCTTGCTGTAGGCCCCGAGGAAACTTTCAAAGCTGTTCAGGCATTCATCGTCGAAACGCTGTCGAAGCCCAGAGATGGTGTCGGAAACGGGAACCTTGGAGAAATCGAAGCGCATGACGAGGTGTGAGTTGCGGGCAGGGGTGGGGTTGCGGCCGATATCGGTGTTGGCGAAGAGTTGCTCGAAGCGGTCC
>JABMPJ010000057.1 GCA_013203785.1 Lentisphaerota bacterium
GGCTAGTCATGCTCAATCCGTACCTGTTTCCTCGCTCGGCGCTCGCCCCGGGCCGGGGCCGCGCTACTGACGGGCGATCCAACTGCTCCATTTAGACTCAAGATCCGCTTCGTCCTCCTTCTTTTACCTATTCCAGGCAGCGAAGTGCCGCACCCCGTGCAGATACCCCTTGGCTGGACGGCGGTTGCGCGCTACTATGACGGCATACAGATTGACCACTGGCGACACCAGCCATAGCGAGGAGAAGCGATCATGGGCGAAAAGATTAAAGGTAAGAAGGAAGATAAGAAGAAGGCGCTACTGAGCGCAAAAGAGAAACGCGCCGTCAAGAAGGCCAAGAAGAAATAGGGCTTTGACGCCAGCCCGGTTCCTCGCCTCAGTGCCGAAGAGAACCAAGAGGGACTGCTCAGGCAACAGAGAGTCGGACACCGCCTTAGCGCGATGGCCGGGATCGAGTTATACAAAGGAGTCACACCATGGGCGACAAGAAAAGCAAAAAAGACAAGGCCAAAGAGCATCGGCAACACGATGCTAAAACCGCAAAGACCAGTAAGCAGAAACGCGCCAAGCAGCATCCTCAAACTCCCTGAGTCCAAGATTGCTCCTTCTGCCAGATGCGGCACGAGAACAAGGAACAGAGCGTGCTGCACATTTTTATAGATGCGGATGCCTGCCCGGTTAAACGGGAGGTCTACCGCGTGGCCAAGCGCTGCGGACTGAATGTCACCTTGGTGGCAAACTCATGGATGCGCATACCCAACGAGACATGGCTCTCCCTTGAAGTCGTGGACAGCGGGGCCGATGTGGCCGACGATTGGATCGTCGAGCACGTCCAAGCAGATGATATTGTTGTCACGGCTGATATTCTGTTGGCGGCACGCTGCATCAAGAAGGACGCGCGCGCCATCAGCCCGAGCGGCAAGCCGTTCACCGAAGACAGCATCGGCCAGACCGTTGCGGTTCGAGATCTGTTGGCCGAGCTACGCGGCGAAGGGCTCATCACCGGGGGCCCTGCCCCGCTTAAAGCGAGTGACCGATCGCTCTTCCTACAGCAGCTTGACGATGTGATTCAGTCCATTCGCCGCACGCAGCGCAGCAGACCGACTCCTCCCAAAGACTCATGAACCTCCGCATCAACCAACTTGATCTCCCCCCGGAGTACACCCCCGAGCAGCTCCTCAAGGCAGCGGCCAAGGCGCTGCACTGCGCCCCCACCGCGCTGAGCGAGCTCAAGACCATCCGGCGCTCGATCGATGCGCGCGGGCGGAGCCCGCGTATGATGGTGGCGGTGACGGTTGCATTTTCCGGTAAACTGGCGGCCGAGGTGCGTAACGTCACGGAAGTCACCGAGACGCCCGCTCCAACACTGCCGGTCGGCGTGCCCGGTTCGCGCGCACGCCCCATCATCGTCGGCGCTGGGCCAGCCGGACTCATGGCGGCGCTGGGACTGGCCGAGGCCGGGCTCAAACCGATTCTGGTGGAGCGCGGCGAGGCAACCGCGCCGCGCGCGCAACGCGTCGCGGCCTTCTGGAAGCGGGGCGATTTTGAGGCCGAAAGCAACGTGCTCTATGGCGAGGGTGGCGCGGGGCTTTTTTCGGATGGCAAGCTCACCTCACGCAGTAAGGATCGGCCGCGCGTGCGGCGCTTTCTGGAAGCACTGGTATCGTGCGGGGCCTCACCCGATATTTTGATCGACGCTGAGCCTCACCTCGGTAGTGATGTCCTTGAAGCCTTGGTACCCGCCCTGCGCGAGAGGATTCAATTGCTCGGCGGTGAGGTGCGCTTTGGCGTGCGACTCGATCGGATCGAGATCGAGGATGGCGCGCTACGCGGGGTTGTGCTATCGGGGGCCGCCGTGGAAACCGACTGCTGTGTGCTGGCCACGGGACACAGCGCGCGCGACGTCTACACGATGCTGGTCGAACAGGGCATTCCGGTCGAACCGAAGCCTTTCGCCGTCGGATTGCGCATGGAGATTCCCCAGCATCGCATCGACCGTGCCCAGTGGGGCGGCACCTTCCCCGGTCTGGGCAGCGCCAACTTCCGCCTGACCCGCCGCGAGGAGGGCCAGGCGCGCCGCTGTTATACCTTCTGTATGTGCCCCGGCGGCCTGGTCATCTCCTGTGCCTCCTCACCTGCGGAACTTACCACGAACGGCATGAGCCTATCAAAACGCGATCTACCATTCGGCAACGCCGCTTTTCTGGTACCGGTGCTACCCGAAGATTTCCCGGCAGGAGTCCACCCCGAATTGGCCGGTATGGCTTTTCAACGCGAGATGGAGGCCGCCGCCTTTGTGGCGGGCGGCTCGGACTACGGTTTGCCCGCACAGCGGTTGATTGAGTTTCTGGAGGGCACCACCCCCTCAGATCTGCCAGCGACACGCTCCTGCACACGGGCGCTCCCCGCTGCACTGCACGAGCTGCTGCCTGCCTTCGTGACGGAGACGCTACGCCACGCTATGCCGCGCATGCTGCGGGAGATGCGCGGGGTGCTTCTCGAAGAAGCGCTGGTCTACGCCTCCGAAACACGCAGCTCCAGTCCGTTGCGTGTCCTACGCGGGGAGGATGGACAGTCGACCGGCCTGCGCGGCCTCTACCCATGCGGCGAAGGTGCGGGTTATGCCGGTGGGATTGTGAGCTCCGGGATTGATGGATTGCGTATCTCGGAGGCCGTCGTGACGAATCGGACGGCCAGCGCTACAACCTGATTCCCCGCCTCTGATAGGTCGGGATATCGAGGTCCTCGCCGCCATCCATGAGGGTCGGGTCGGTATTCTTGAAGCGGCCGCGGCCAGCGGGCTCGAGCTGCATCGTGGTCTGCACCCCACCCCGTCCGTTCCGCGGCGGCGGTGCATCCGCCCGTGTCGGCAGAGTCAGCGTCGGTTCAAGTGTATTGGCCCGTGCCTCGGGCGTACTCCATCCGCCTGGGCGGGTCGCGATCAGTGTCAGAAGCAGACGTGACTTCCATTCGGAGTCCACGGAGGTTCCTACGGTGATGTCGACCTCATCGTTACAGACCGCCTTGATCGGCTCCATAATATCGCCCAGATCCTTCAACGTCAGATCTTCCCCCCCCACAATGCTGACCAGCAGTGAGCGGCAGTCGTTCAACACCGCCCCGCCTTCAATCATGGGATGCGCCAGGAGCTGTTTCACCGCGCTCTCCGCACGGCGCCGGCCACGCGCCTCAGCCCAGGCCAGGCTGGCAATGCCGCGTTCCGGCCGAGTGACATGCGCCAGTTCGGCGGGCCCGGCATTGAGGTAGCCCGGCCGCGTCAGGAGTTGCCACAGGGCCAACAGGCCCGTCGCCAGGGCCGTATCCGCTTTGGGAAAGGCTTCACTGATCGAGTCGCTGCCGACGCTTTCGAAGAGTTTGTCGTTGGGCACCAGGATCAGGCCATCGGTCACGGCACGGATTTCAGGTACCGCCGCGCGGGCCAGGGCCGTTCGCGGCGCGCCCTCAAAACCAAACGGCTGCGTCGCGAAGCAGAGCGATGTCATCCCGGCCAAGCCGGCCGCCTTCAACACCTCGGTCGTCACCGTTGACCCGGTACCGCCCCCCAGGCCGGTCACCACCACAGCCATGCCCGTGGAGACAAAGAGGCCACGGATCATCTCCACATCCTCGTTGGCGGCACGACGCCCCTTGGCCCCATCGCCGCCCGCGCCGTTGCCCTTCACCACGCTCGTGCCGATCTGCAATTTGGTGACGGCACGCGAGGCCGCCAGCGCCTTGCTATCCGTATCGATCATAACTGTGCGCAGCGCTGTGGGGGCCAACACGGCCAGCGCATCCACCAGACGGCCACCGGCGCCGCCGACCCCTACAATGAGAATTTCGTTGCTGTCCATAGCTCTGCCTATCAACGCTTGAGGAACCCTCTGAAGAGACCACCCAACGGCTTGGAGCGGCGCTGATTCTGCCACTGCTTGCTGGCGTACTGGATCAGTCCGCTGCAGGTGGCGTATTCGGGGCCCTCTGTGGCCGTGGCCAGCCCGCTCACGTCACGCGGCTTGCCTACTTCGCAAGGCATACCAAAGACCTCACTGGCAAGCTCGGTGATCTGGGCCATGTGAGCGCCGCCACCCACGAGCACCACACCCGCGGCGAGATGGGAGGGTACACCGTCCTCCTTAAGTCGGCGACGAATCATGCGCAAGGTCTCATCCATGCGCGCGTGGATCACGGTCAGAAGAGAGTGTTGCGCGATGGAGCGGCCGCCAAACCCGACACCCGGCGCGATCGGCACGTTGCCATCCAGCGAGTCGTCGGTCACCATGGCCCCGCCATGCTCACGCTTGCAGCGCTCAGCCTGTCGCTCCGGGATACCGAACGCCAGCGCGATATCGTTCGTGACATGATCGCCCCCCACCCCGATTGCGCCCGTGGCCGCAATCACACCGCCCGCATAGGCTACATATTCAGTCGTACCAGCGCCCAAGTCGATCACGAGCACGCCGCCCTTTTTCTGCTCGGGCGATAGGACCGAGAGGGCCGATCCCAGGCCCGCGTATACGACGTCGCGTACTTCGATCATGATATCCTCAACCGCCTTGATCGTGTTGCGCATCGGGGCGCGCAGGCCATGCACGACCAGCATATCGAGCTCGAGCTTGGCACCCTCCATTCCCTCCGGGGAGATCACGCGCTGGTGGTCATCAATGCAGTAGTGCTGGCAGATCGTGTGCAGCACTTCGCGATCGGTCGGCATGTTGACCGCTTTGGCCACGTTCATGGCCTTATCCATATCGACCCGCGAGATCTCGCCGCGATCTAGCACCGGGACGACGCCACGATTGACCTGGCTACGCACGTGGCCGCCCGAGATGGCGAGGATAACGTGGCGAATGGTGACCTCGGCCGCCTCCTCGGCCGCCGACAAGGCCGCGCGCACGGCCTCGGAGGCCGCCTCGATATCAACGACTTGGCCCTTACTGATGCCTTGTGAGGGCTGCTCGCCGATCCCGATGATCATGACGTGGCCGTCTTCGCGAATCTCACCGACGAGAGCCAGCACGCGGGAGGTGCCCAACTCAAGCGCTACGATAACCGGTGGTGCAGGCATAGGCGTTTACCGTCCGTACAGGCGGCCTTCAATCGTGGCATCTAACTGGCTCACACGGCGCCCCTGGGGAGCATCGAATGCCTGTTTAACAAAGAGGAGGGTGCTGAGCAGATCCTGGCGTGCCTCATCGCCGCGCTGTCCCATGCCGCTCCAAGTGATCGTCACTTCGCGTTTCTTCTCGGCGTACTCCAACCGGACCACCAGCGCTTCTGGATTACCGATATCTACCCGTTCCACGCCCATCTCAAAGCGCGGGCCCTCGCAGGCCTCGACCAGCTGGAGCGAGGCCAGGATACCGCCATCCAGCTGCATTCCGGGTTGGAGGTCGGGACCGTTATAGCCGACGATTTCCGGTAAGCCCGTTATGCCCGCCCGCGAGATGAAGACGTAGCCATCCAGGTCAGCGACCATGCCGCCGCGGCGACCAATGCGCACCAACGGGGTCCGATCAACGACCTCAATGATGACGGTGTCGGGCAGATAGCGCGTGATGGACATGGACTGGAAGTTTGGGGAATTGGCCATGACGTAGTCGCGCACCGCACGGATATCAAATCCGAAGATATTCTGCCCCTCTTTGATCTGGGTATAGTCCCGTGCCAGGGCTCGCGTCTGGGCGCTGGCCGCGCGCACCTCCAGATGGTGGATCGTGAATGCGTCACTGCGCGCGTAGAGCATTTTGCCGACTTCACGGATACCCAACCAGAGTAGAAACAGACCCACGATCACGGCAATCGGCACCGCAGCAATGCCCGCCACGCGCGTCATGCGATCCCGGCGCTGGGCATTGCGCCGGGCGCTGACCCGCAGGACCGGCTTGCGCTTGCGTGACTTATTTTTTTCCTCAAACCAGGCCATGCCTATTCCTCGTCCACGCAGGCAACAGCCGCGCAGAGCCCTGCATTCGTCTGCAACGCCAACTCCACGATCATGGCGCACAGTTCGGGAAAGCTGATCCCCGCTGCCGCTGCCGCCTTGGGAAGGAGACTGGTCTCCGTGAAGCCAGGGATGGTGTTAATCTCCAACACGGTGGGGTCACCATCCCTGTCCATCCTGAAATCGACACGAGCCAACCCCCGGCAGTCGAGGGCTCGGAAGGTCTCCAGAGCCAGCTGGTGGCAGCGAGCCGCCGTGGCATCATCCAGCTCGGCCGGGAAAATGTAGCGCGTCTTACCGCTGGTGTACTTGGCCTCGTAGTCGTACCACGCATCCGGTGCCACGATCTCCCCCACCGGCAGGGCCTCGTCGCCCACCACGCCGACCGTCAGTTCGCGGCCCGGTATGTAGCGTTCAGCCAACGAGCGGCCATGGCGCTGTGCATCGGCACAGGCCGCCGCCCAGTCCTCCTCGCGCCGTACGCAGTGAATACCAATCGTCGAGCCCTGGCAGGCGGGCTTGACGACAAGGGGCAGGGGCAAGGACGGCAAGGTGGCACCATGCAGCACCTCGAAAGGTGGCGTCGGTATACCAGCCAATTGCAGCCGTTCCTTGGTCGTGATTTTGTCGAATGAGGCCCGACTAGACGCCGCGCCAGAACCCGTATAGGGCACCCCGCTCCGGTCGAGGATGGCCTGGACCGCACCATCCTCACCAAATTCACCGTGCAGTGCGATGAAGACCGCGTCCGTTTCAGCCGGCAGAACCACCCCACGGTCCACCACGTCAATCTCCGTGACGCTATAGCCCGCGGCGCGCAGGCCGCCCGCCACGGCCGCGCCCGAGCGCAACGAGACGTCGCGTTCCCCCGAAACACCGCCCTTCAAAACCACAATTGACTTAGGCATCCGCTACCACAACTCCACTTCTGTCTCCAACCGCACGCCGCTGCGCGCTTCGACCCGTTCGCGCACGGTCTCCAGCAGCGCCCGTACATCCGAGGCCGTCGCCCGACTACTGGCCGTGATCAGGTTGCCGTGCCGCTGCGAGACGGTCGCGCCACCAATCGAGACCTCCTTCATACCGGCCTCTTCGATCAGGCGACCGGCATGGTCGTTGGGAGGATTCTTGAAAATCGATCCGGCCGACTGCAACCCCTTCATCCAGACCCGCCGCTCGGCAAACTCGGCCCGCATGCGGGCGCTCTCCTCAGGCGTACGCGGGCCGCGCCGCAGCAGGGCCTTCACCACCACGCGTCCCTTCATCCCGCCGGTCCGATAGCCGACCTCCAGATCGCTGCCCTGCACTATACAGGGGGTACCGTCCGGGTTCAAACAGTGAATCAGTTTGATGCGCTCTGAGATACTCTCGCCATGCGCTCCGGCATTCATACCCAGCGCGCCACCCACGGTGCCGGGTATTCCCTCCAGGAAGGAATAATCACCGTAGCCGCATCGCTCCGCCTTGGCCACCAGCCGCGCCAGGGGCACTGCGGGGCCCACTTCAACGCCGTCCTCTACGCCAGTCACCATGCTAAAGGGTATGCCGTCGAGTCGAACGACCACGCCGGGCACACCGCAGTCGCCTATCAAAACATTGCTTCCACCGCCCAGCATCCGGAAGCCGATCGCATGGCGTGAGCACCAAGCCAGCACCTCGCTCAACTCCTCAGGCGATGTGACGCGGCCCCAGTACTCCGCGCGCCCACCCACACCAAAGGTCGTGCGTGGCCCCAGGCGGACGTCGCGCTCCAGAATGGCTGGTCGGCCCGCAGGGCTCTGAGCGGCATCCGCCCCCCAGCAACCGCCCGCGTCCTTGGCCCAGTGGGCCACACGCTCCACGTCGCCGGCGCCAATCACCAGGAGTGTATCTCCTGGCTGGGCGGCACGCTGCAGATGATACCAGGCCCGCTCCAGCGTATCGGCCAAGCGCGGCACAAGCACCTCGCCCGAGTCGCGAAAATGGCGGTAGAGCGACCACATGCGCCCGCCCGGACAGACCGGCTCAGAGGCGGCGTAGACCGGGGTGATTACCAGGTCATCCACGCCCACAAAGGCCGCCGGAAAATCGCTGCCAAGGCGATAGGTGCGGCTATAGCGGTGGGGCTGAAAAACCGCCAACAAGCGACCGCTGGTCATCTGACGGGCCGTTCGCACGAGGGCACGAATCTCGCTGGGATGATGGGCGTAGTCTGAGATGACGCGCACCCCGCCCGCCGCGCTGACACACTCCATCCGCCGCGCGGGCAACTGCCGCGTGGCCAGCCCCGCAGCAATCTGATCGGGCGCAAGGCCAGCCCACTCGCCTACCGTCGCAGCAGCAATCGCATTGAGCATGTTATGATCGCCCGGGGCCGTTGCCAGAGCGGACACCCCGAGCCGCTCAGCATCGGCCACACCGTAGGCGGTCACGCTGGCGCGGCCCGCCGCCAACTCGATCGCGCCGGGATCTTCGGCGCAGAAAATCAGTCGGTCGCGCGTCTGATCGGCAACCTGACGAAAGCAGTCCATCAGCATCGTCCGATCGGCAAAATACTCGGCGTGGTCATACTCGATGCCCGTCACCACTGTAACGGCCGGATGATAGCCCGCCAGAGTGCCATCGCTCTCATCGGCCTCAATCACCATCCAGGGGGAACGCCCCTGACCGGCCGAGGCCACCGCACCCAGTAGCTTCGATTCTCCACCAATACACCAGGCCGTCGACTCCCCCGCCGCGCGCAGCATCTGCGCGATAAAGACCGCCGTGGTGGTCTTGCCGTGCGTGCCGCACACCACAATGGTCGGGTAAGCTGCAGCGACCCGCGCCAGGACATGACCCCGGCGAAAGACCGGCAAACCCAGGACGCGGGCCCGCTCAAGCTCGGGCGTGGCAGACGGCACGGCCGTGCTGGTGACGACCCAATCTGTTCCGCGGGCCAGGTGCTGTGGATCGTGCCCCCGGCAGACGTTGATCTGCTGTTGGGCGATGGAGGTTGCCAACGGCCCTGGGGCCGCATCGCAGCCGGAGACGGTGTAGCCGCGCTGCTTGAGGAGCAGGGCGAGACCCGCCATACCGACGCCGCCAATACCCACAAGGTGGACGCGACTGCCAGCGCGGGCCAGACAGTCATCGATCCGGGCGAAGTCGTCATCGTCCTGATCGGCACGCTCGCTCACGTTAGACCTCGTTCGTAGGGTCCACGATTTCCTTGATCACATAGACCGGCTTGTCTTGCGACTCGTGCCAGGTCCGTATCTGCAGCTCGGCCAGAAGCCCCATGCAGAGGAACTGGATGCCGCAGAAGATCAGCATGAACGAGGAGATAACCCAGAAGGGCCGCTTGATCAACCAGGCAGCCGTCTCAGTGCCGAAGAGCAAGTGCGAGAGATGTCCTAACACCATGAGGCCCACCATCAGCACGCCCGGCAACCCAAACCACATGCCGATTTTTCCAAAGATCTGCATTGGCCCCTTGCTGTAGTGCAGCAGGAACTTGACCGTAAAAAGATCCAACACCACTTTGGCCGTCCGCGAGATGCCATACTTGGAGGTGCCGAATTGGCGGGCATGGTGGTCCACCACCACCTCAGTGACCTGCCCGCCGACCCAGTTGGCCAGGGCCGGAATGAAGCGGTGCATCTCACCATAGAGATGCACATTCTGCATCACTTCTCGCCGATAGGCTTTGAGTGTACAACCGTAGTCGTGGAGCGGGACCCCGGTGATCTTACTAATCAGACCGTTGGCGAGCATCGATGGCAGGCGCCGATTGAGGAAGGCATCCTTGCGGTTCTTGCGCCAGCCACTGACCACATCGAAGCCCTCGTTCATCTTCTCGATCAGGAGCGGAATATCCTTGGGATCGTTTTGCAGGTCCGCATCCAGTGTGACCACGATCTCGCCTTGCGACTCACGAAATCCTGCACTCATGGCTGCGGTCTGACCAAAATTGCGACGGAACCGGATCAGGCGCAGGCAGGGATATTTCTGCGAGAGCTGTTTGAGCGCAGGCCAAGTCTGATCACTGCTGCCATCGTCAACCAGCACGATCTCGTAGGTTAGCCCCAGCCCCGACACGGCCGCGTGAAGCTTCTCACAGAGGAGCGCCACACTCTCTTCTTCATTGTAGATCGGAACCACTACCGATAAATCCATCATTTTTCTCCCAGCGAAAAAGGCTGGCCCAAGTCTTAACACAGCCCCCCCATTGGCGATAGAAGAAAGTGGTGACGACCTGCTCGTTAGAGCCTGTGCAGCAGCTGTGTGCTGAGCCGCTTCATCTCGGGATAGTTGGGAAAACGCTGTTCAAGGGCGCGAAATTGGGCGGTGTGATGGTAGTGACGGCCGCCGCGCGTCTCAGAGGGCACCACCGCATGCAGCATTTCGTGATAGATAATATAGCGCACAAACTCACGCGGTACGTCAATGTGGTCCAGGGCCGGATGCACCCGCACGGTCCGTGACATGGCCTGCCAGGAACCAAACCGAATACTGCGCCGACGGCGGCGGCGGGGAGCCCCCTCCCGACCCCATCCGATCTGGCAACTCACTTTTCCACCGAAAAATGTGCTGTTGATTTCATCACGTAATGCCTTGAGGTCAAATACCTTGCCACGACTGCGAAGGAGGGGCAGACGGACGATCTTAGGCCGTTCGGGTATCTGGCGGGCGAAATCCGCCACGAGCTGCCACTCCTTGCGGCGGTGGCTGCGCAGGTAGCTGCACAGTGCATCAATCACCTCCGGCGGCGCCCAGAGGTACTGCTCATCCAGTGACACCCGTATCGTGCCAACTCCGGAGAAGTCAATCCACGCCATCGAGACACGGTTATCCGTCAATCGCAGTGTCACCCGGCGCTGCGTCGCCGCGTTGAGCCGGTCCAAGAGCTGCTGGGGACCCAGACCCGCCGCCCCTTCAAATAGATCCAGTTGCTCTGCGTGACGCGACATAGGTATGTATGGTCGAGAAGCTGGCCGCCCAAGTCAAGCCAGAGCTCTTGATGTGCAGGTGCATCTGCAACCACGAACCCGTTCACGCCTTGTGCCCACCCGCCGGGATGGTTATAGTGCTCCCCATGCAATCAAAACTCATACCTCACCTGCCTCTCGAACGCCCAATCGCATTTTTCGATCTTGAAACCACGGGCATTAATCCACGCTCCGATCGTATTGTTGAGATCTCGATCATCAAAGTACTGCCTAGCGGAGAGCACGAAACGCTGACAGAGCGGATCAACCCGACCGTTCCGATTCCCCCCGAAACCACTGCGATTCATGGCATTTCAGATAGTGACGTCGCCGACTGCTCTACGTTCAACGAGCGGGCCCAGGCGGTCCACGACTTCATGGCGGAGTGCGATCTCTCCGGATACAACCTGAGCCGCTTTGATATTCCGCTGCTCACCGAGGAGTTGCTGCGGGCCGGGATCACGTTTGAGCTGGAGGGACGTCGTGTGATCGACGTGCAGACCATCTTCCACAAGCGCGAGCCACGCGACCTCAGCGCCGCCCTGCGATTCTATTGCAGTGAAATGGCCTTTGAGGACGCGCACAGCGCCGAAGGGGATGTCCTCGCAACGATACGTGTGCTGGAAGGGCAGCTCAACCGCTATAGCGACCTGCCCAGGGATGTGGCCGCACTGGACGCCTTCTGCAATCGCAGCCAGCCCGACTGGGTGGACCGTGCCGGCCGACTCAAATGGGCCAACAACGAGGTGGTTCTGAACTTCGGACAGAAGAAGGGCACCTCGCTGCGCTACCTGATCGAGAATGAACCCAGCTTCATCAAGTGGATGCTGCGCAGCGACTTTCCGCGCGATGTCTTGGAGCTCGTCCAACGTGCCATCGAAGGCGAGTGGCCGACGCGGGAGACGAAAGCGTAGAGCTATCTCCGTCGCCGTGCGGGCGACGGCGGGCCAGGGCGGCGCTACTCGTACAGCGATTCGATTTTCTGGGCGATATCCTTATAACTAATGTCCGCCTGGTAGACCTGCTTGTAGTATTCGGCGGCCTTGACCTTGTCACCCATATCTTCGTAAACCCCACCGAGGGCGTAGCAAACATCCTTCTTGGTCTTGCTCATGCTCGGCATCTCTTTATTGGCGGCCTCCAGCTGGTCACGCGCCATATCGAACTGCCCCTTGGCTTTGAAGCAGAGCCCCATGTAGTAGAGCGTAGGCAACCGATCCTTGGGGCTGCGCTGAGAGAGCTGGAACTGCTGGATGGCCTCGTTGAAATGCTCATTCTGGTAGAGCAAGAGTCCCCAGCGGAACCGTAGGGCCAGGTCGTTGGGATAGCGCTCCACTTTGTCCTGCACGTCGTGGAACTCGAACTCCAGTCGGGCTTGCTTTTTGGCCGCCAGGGCCTCCTCGTCACCCGCTCCGGCCAGGGTCGCGATTTCGGCATCGAGCTGCTGCAGGCGAGTCTGGCTGAGGGTGTCATCCAATTCTGGATCGCCCGGGTTCAAGTCGCTCGCCTTTGTGAGGGTGGCAATCGCTTCGTCAAAGAGCTTGCGCTGGGCGTACAGCCGCGCCAAGGCGCGATAGTAGTTCACATTCTCCGGCTCTGCTTCGAGCTTCTTCAGCATGTCGCTGATGAGCACATCCGCATCGTCGTCCGATTTGACAGCCTTGGACTCCTTCTCAAGTCGCACGGACTCCTCCCCGTCGCGCATCATATCGCGGAAGGTGCCCCCCTCCTTCTCCGACGTCTGTTCCCACCCATCACCTGAAATACTCTCGCGCGCGGACGCATCCTTGAGGAGCTTGACCGCGTCTTGATCCTTGGGATTCAGCTCACAGAGACGCTCGAAACACTCACGCGCCTCGCGCGTTGACCCAATTTCGGTGTAGAGCTGACCCAGTGACCTGAAGAGGGCAGAGTCTTTGGGATGATGTTCACGGATGATTTCGAGGGTCTGCACACCGGCCTCGGGAACGCCGGCTGCGGAAGCGGCGCGGGCAAACGGCAGGGCGTACTTGGGGTTGAGCGGATCCTCCTGTAGCAGCCGGTCAAAGGCGTGGAGCGCCTTGTCGGTCTTGCCTGAATTCAACAGCAGGGTGGCGGTCCCGAGCGCCGGCATTAGTTTGGCGGTCATGATCTTGTGCGCCAGGGAGCCCTGCTTGGCCTTCTTGAAACGGGCGATCTCCGCGGCGCGAAGGAACTTGCGCGCCTGCAGAAAACCCGGCTCCACCTCGAGACACTGGGTCAGCAGATCAATGGCGACATCCAGGTTGCCACGCTCAAATGCGCTGAACCCCTTGTTATAGAACGCCATCGACTCAGCCGACGCGTTTGCTTTGGTTACCACAGCCATCTCTCAGCCCCTCTTTTACTTGCGATGGAACTTGTAGCTCAAGATCAAGCGCGGGTCAAGCAGGTCGGAGGATGAACCAGGCCTTCTCATTGTGGTATCCAATGAGTTGCCGGACGCGACAGAGCGCGTCCCTCCATGATGGACTCTGACGGATTCCCGTCGA
>JABMPJ010000058.1 GCA_013203785.1 Lentisphaerota bacterium
CTTCGGTAACATTTAATGTGGCGCAATTCGTCACGACCGTGGCCCGCCTGGACATCCGCCTTCGAGCAGCCGCTTCAAGACGGGTGTGAGTGCTCTCTTCCTACTGTACATGCGTATGCCTCCGGTACGTTCAGGCCAGCCGGTAGCAGCGGATCATGGACGCGCGATGATGGGGTAGATCGACGGGGAATCCCGTAGTGGACAAAGCCGCTCCCGTCAGTACTTGCCGACTCTCCGTGTAGGGATCGGTGAATGCGTAGCGGGTATATGGATCCACCCAGCGAAGCGTTGGGGAGCAACTCGCTTCGTCACCAAGGCAACGGAAGATGATGATGACTCCTTCGCCGGTCTCAGGATCGTGCCATTGCCAGCCGTCCCAGTCCTCGAGCGTGTACGGGTAGGGGAAGAGTGGCGCGAAATCCTTCATCAGGAGATGCCGGAAAGACTTGAACACCTCGACATGACGCTGAGCATCGCGGAGGCGTTGCTCCGGCCATTCGCTGAGCTTCTCCGTGAATCCCCAGGATCCGCCCATCAACGCGTGGTATCCGTAGGCGGGATAATCCGCCGCCTCATTGTCAAAGAAGACCACCTGGTCCAGATAGTTGCCAGGGAAAATCAGATTGATCCGTCTGCCGCTGCGCATCACGTCAGGGTGCTGGGTATGGTCATCGCACCAGTAGGTGTGGCAGCGCTTTAGACAGGAGAGGTCCATACGCCGGCCGCCGTTGGAGACGCCTTCAATGTGCAGGTCGGGATGCTCCTGTAGGAGATGATCCCAGAACTGCATCAATCCTTCGTAGTGACGAAACTTCAGGATACCCTTGCGTCCGGCCGGCTCGGGATAGTCTTCAATCCCAGCGCCGATGTCGAAGCGGAACCAGCGGACATTGTTCTCCCGGACCAGCCGGTCGAAGGTCTCGATGAACCAGGCCAGGGCCTCGGCGTTCCCGAAGTTCACTAAGTTACGATACTGGGCGCCATCTTTGGCAAAGAGCACCCAGTCCGGATGCTGCTTGGCCAGATCGGAATCACGATCGCAACGCGTCGGTTCGATCCACAGGCCGAACCCCATGCCCTGTGCCGCGACGTGATCTGACAGCGGCTTCAGTCCGTTCGGGTATTTCGTCGGTTCAACGCTGTCCCAGTTGCCGGTGCCCTTGAAGTGCGGGGCTTCCGCCTGCGTCTGCGGCGACCCTTTATGCCAACCGGCATCCTGGATGAAGTACTCACAGCCGAGCCGCGCGGCGACGTCCGATTGCTCCCGCATCAGCGGCTCCACACAGTTCTGACCCAGAGCGTACCAGTGATCGTAGAAGACCGGTGGCACGATGGCCTTGCCATTGAGTTTCGGCACGTAGTGATCCACAATCGTACGGCGCAGTGCATTGCAGCCCTCGATCCAGTCGCCCTGATAGAAACCGAGCAGCCCGCCCGGCAGAGGAATGGACTCGCCCGGATCCAGGCAGAGATCCAGATCGATCAGTCCCATCTCACAGTTCAGCCCAGCGCCGCCAGCCGCCCGCGACACCATGGCCAACCAATCACCCGGCCACTCCAGTCCGAGGAACAGCCCACCGCCTCCTACCTGGACCACCTGATACGGCAGCTCTCTGGCGGTCGATGCCCCTCCCCACGTCATGCCGCCCTGAGAGAAGATGGATGATCCGTGGTTGGCTTGCCAGCACACCAGCTCGTGCGGTTTGATCGCCATTCCAAAATCCAGGGGCGGATACGATGTGTCGGACAAACCGGCGCTGAATGAGTAGGCGAAGATCCGCTCTTCCCGGGTCAGGCGAAGCGCCACGGATAGAGGGGAGATGCTTCGAATGGCGGGCGAACGGGATGCGCCCCGGTTGGTCATGGTTCCGGCGAATGTCAACGCGCGCCCATCGGCAAACACCGTATGCGTGGAATCGATCTCAAGCTCGCCTAGATCGAAGAGGCTCCGCGTCACGGTCGTACCGTCCGCACCCGTCGAAACAGCCGCCTCCCGCAAGACCATGGTGGCACTATCCACCGCCGCCGTCTTGACGGCAAAGCCCACACCATCCTCAAACCGCTCCAGGATGTCTGCGAAAGCCGCATTGATCGGCAACGCATGTAGATTGAATGCCTTCATATCCTTATTCCCTCACTCGCCACCACGCTCGTACTCAACCTACTTCCCCCAGTGCTCCTGCGCCGGGATAAACCATCCACGCCAATCGGCATGAAAGCCCCCTTCCATGCCAGCGGACCCCTCTCCGCAATGTGATAATGCTATATGCAGTGCCTGATAGTGTGACATCCCTTGACGTTCCATGTCCATGTCTGGTACGCAGTCATTTATGTCCATTTATGACGTTTCCCACTGCCCTGTGCAGAGGCGAACATCCTGAATGTCGGCCATGAATGGGATCGTCGGGTGCCGTCACGTTGACGTCATAGTCCACATGCTGGCCGCCGGGACGGGCGATGCGTTCACCACCGACGATCCAAGGAAACAGGAGCTGTCCGTTGAAAGAGTCGCCCAAGCCGCCGTGCCAGCCAGCCAGACCAATGCCCCACTGCACGGCTTCGAACAGGGCGCGTTCCTGGCTTTGGGTGATCTCGCCACCCGTCCAGCACTGGACAATCAGCTTGAGTGAGTTCTTCTAATCCAGGCTGTAGTACCATTCCTCGTACCAGTCTACCGAGTTTTTCATCTCGACGTCGAAGCCCTGCGCCTCCAGACATGGGGCAAACAGCTCGACGCATTGCTTCGGCTGGTGCCCTTCGTGCCCGCCCCAAACGAGCACGGCGATCTTACGCGATGACATGGTTGTCTCCTCTTTATGGTTTTGCCTGTCAGATGTCCCGGCAGTATTATGATTCCAGAGTGAACGCTATCGTGCGCCCCCGCTCGGCCCGCCTGCCGAACTGTGCTCGGATTTGCTCAAGCAAGGCTGCTGCTATTTCTCGTTCGTCAAGCACGACATGTCCGATGGGAAACGGACAGAACAGGTCTACGTGCCGGTTCTTCTGCGAAACCAGCTGGAGATCCCCGGGAACCGAGAGGCGAGCCTCCAAGATGGCCGCAATGACGCCGCCGGCGATGATGTCGTCCCCAATCAGAATGCCGTCCGGTCGTTCGGTATGTTCCCAGAGCGCTTGGAACTCGCGATAGCCGGAGCGGGCGGTTGACAGCGTGGCCGGGTCATCCACGCCTGGGCCAACTCTCAACCACGCGTCCTGCACCTCGAGATCACGCTGGCGCGCCTCCTCAACGAACCGCTGCACCTCGGCCCCCCACTCGTTGGCGGTCTCATCGGGTGGCGCCAAGCGCGAGGCCGTTGGGTGAATCAGACCGACCGACCGACAGTTCCTCGCCACCAAGCCATCCAAGCCAAGCCGGAACAGCTCGCTCCGGTCCATCGCCACGGTGCAAGGTGACGCCACGGCACCCAGCCCCACCACGGGTATTGGCAATTTACGCGACCATTCCAGGTGAGGCTGCGCGGGAAGGATCAGTGCATCGAAGCGGCGTTCTGCCGCCGCCATCTTGAGCTCGGGCCACGGCTCGTTCTGGTCGTTGGACGGTCGGCTGTCAATCCAGACCGAAACCTCAATGCCCTCCGCTTCCAACAGATTCTTGAGCTGCGAATGGAGCGACTTGATGAAGATATACTCCCCGGCAGGAAGACGGCTTGCGGGTAGCAGATCCCCATGCACGTCAGCTTCTCCTCCCGTTCGCGGACGAAGGTGCCCAAGCCATGGTGACGTTCGATCAAGCCCTCTTTGGCCAACGGCGTCAGGGCGCGATGCACCGTTTGATAGGCACAGCCAAACTGGTCTGCCAGTTCCTGAATGGACGGGAGCTGCGTTTTTGCCGTCAGTTCACCCGTCACAATCCTCTCACGGAGATGCGCGGCGATCTGCAAATGGCCCGGCGTCTGACGCTTGACCTTAAAACCTGACGAGAACTCACTCATTCCTGACATTCCTGCTATATGTCCAGAATGTCTATCAACGAAAAGAATAGAAAAAATGGTTCTTCACGGGATTGTGTAGTTGAGAGTCTGTTTCCTTGCTCAGAGAGATCGCTGAAGCGAGTCGTTTAGGCGTAACCAAGTAAGTGTGAGCTCAAGCGTGGGATGAAGTGTTGGGAAGAGAGGCGTGGCGACGATGGCACAACTGTTTGGGCATGAAAAGCTGAAGGCTTACCAGAAGGGGCTGGGGTTTGCGGCAATCCGCGGCATGTTGCTGGATGGCCTGTTCCGGCGAGTTGCAGCGTGCGACCACCTTGATCGCGGCAATGCTCACATCACTGTCACAAGTCACAGCCCATGACTCTTAGTCCAACACTTCATCGCACACTTGAGCTCACACTTACTTGGTTACGCTTAAACGACCCGCTTCGTCGGTTTTGAGTACGGCAGAAGACCACAATGTACCCACACATTCTGCGGACGAGCCAAGAATTGGATGTTGGGCGTTGGTTGTGGGGCGTTGAAATGAACCAGTCAAAGGGCATTACCCTCGCAAAGCGGCGAAGAGCCTGAAGCGTCGCCACCCGCCCAGCAACAGCGGAGTGGATGTTCTGAATCCATCGTAATCGTGATCGCAATCGCTGTGCCTAATAGGATTACGAGCACGATTGTGAAATCACTTATTATGACGGTCCACCAAATGGCGCCCCCTCATTTCTGTAGATTGTTCTATATATTGACGCACAACGTCCATGTCTGTTAAGAAAGATCTCTATGTCTGTTTCCACTTTACGCAAGCGCAACCATGGTGCCTATGGCAGCCCCTATTCCGGGGTTGGGGAGGAGTTCTTTCCGCTCGGTGTTGCGCCGGATCACTCAGGCGTGGTGTTGTATGAGAGCGGGTATCTGCCCTGCAATGACTGGTGGAACTTTCCGCATGTGTTCAGTCCGTTCTGGCGACTTTACTGGAACGCGCAGCCGGGACATGCCGTCTTCTTTGGGCCGCACCGGATCGACCTGCATCCGGACGAGATCATGTTGATTCCCGATCAGCAGCTTTTCGACTGCGTCGGTTCGCAACCGGTACCAACACTCTTCATGGCGTTTGGGGTCAGTCGACGACTGGCCACGAGACAGACGATTCCGGTAGTCTTGCACCCCGGTCCGGCGGAGGAGGCACTGTACACACCGCTTGTAGCGCTGTTTGCCGACAGCAAGCACCATCGGGAGCGTATCTTCCATACCAGCCTCGCCCTGCTACACACCGTATTGGCACGCCAGGAGTTCCAATGGCAACCCATCGCCCCAGCACACTTTCTGGCGGCGGTGCGCTATATTGATGAGCACCACGCCACCCCGTTACGTGTGTCCGAGCTGGGGCGTATGGCAGGGCTGTGTCCCGCCAGTTTCACGAAAGCGTTCAAACATCATATCGGCCAGACCCCGGCGCGCTATATCATGGAGGTGCGCACGCGCGAGGTGGCCGCGCTGCTGGCCAACACGGAGGAGTCGCTGGATGACATCGCAGAACAATGCGGATTCCCGAACCGCGACTATATGAGTCGCGTCTTTCGCAAGCTCACAGGCGAGTCACCCGCTAAATTCCGACGCAGACTGAATGTAGAGGTGTGACCATCAGAGTCACCCGAGGCTCTCCCCAAGAGACGCCGTTTCATCGTGTGTTACTGGTTTATGCCCGGCACGCCATCGGTCTCCAACCCGATGGTGTACGCCCTTCTTCATGGCGGCGGAATACTCCCCGCACTCCGATCTTGCACCCCTCCCGTCAAGCTCGTACGCTTCGACCGCATGAGAGTCTGTCTGGATGTCCAGTCTGCTGTGAGTCAGCGGGCGGGGGTGGGCCGCTATACCCGCCAACTGGCCGAGCACCTTGGCGCCACGGCGGGGAGCCACGAGCTGGAGCTCTTCTATTTCGATTTTAAACGCCAGGGCCGCCCCTTTTCGGTCCCCAACGCCATATTCCACGCCAACCATTGGATCCCAGGTCGCCTGGCGCAGGCGGCATGGAAACGGTTCGACATGCCCGCCTTTGATCGACTGGCCGGGCCAAGCGATCTCTATCACTTCCCAAACTTCATTCTGCCCCCCCTCCGTCGCGGACGGACCGTGGTCACCATCCACGACGTCAGCTTCATGCGCTACCCCCAGTTCGCTGAGGAGGCCAATCTGCGTTATCTGACAGCCAAAATCCGTGATACGGTCGCTCGCGCCGATGCCGTCATCACCGACTCGCAGTTCAGTGCTGACGAGATCGTCGCCCTTCTACACGCCCCTCCCGAGAAGGTCTTCCCCATCCATCTTGGCATCGATCCTTCCTTCACACCTCAGTCGGTCGACCGCGTCGCCGCGATGCGTCAGACCTTCGATCTCCAACGCCCCTACCTGCTCGCCGTCGGCACGCTTGAGCCCCGCAAGAACATCCCTTTCCTTATAGGGGTCTTCGAGCAGATGAACGATTTCGATGGCGACCTCGTTCTGGCCGGGCGGCTGGGATGGAAGCACGACTCCCTGGTTGAACGGATCGCCGCCTCGCCGCAGGCCAGCCGAATCCATCACCTCGACAACATCACAGACGACCTGTTGCCTCCTCTCTACGGCGGCGCCGCCTGCCTGCTCCAGGCCTCCTTCTATGAGGGCTTCGGCTTCCCCCCTCTCGAGGCTATGGCCTGCGGCACGCCGGTGCTCTCCTCCCGCGGCGGCTCGCTCCCCGAGGTCATCGGCACGGCCGCCCCATTGCTTGACACTGACGCGCCTGCGGTCTGGTGCGAGGCCATTGGCGCACTACTCAGAGAGGACGACGACGCCCACCGGGTGGCGCGCCAGCAGCACGCGGCGCAGTACCGATGGGATGTCACCGCCGCGCGCACTTGGAAAGTATACGATGAGGTGATGGCATGAAGATCGCCATCGATACGCGCTGGATCTTCCCTCACATCTCCGGCATTGGTGCCTACACTCGCGCTCTCGTGCGCGAGCTGGCCGCGCTCGACCAGAAGAATCAGTATCTGCTCCTGTTTGACGATCCGGAGATGCAGACCCGACTGCGCGATGAGCTGGAACTGGACCGCTTCGACCATGTCGAGACGCTACGACTCCGGCATGGTCTCTTCGCGCCGATGAATCAGCTCACCACGCCCGCCGTGTTGCGGCGGCATGGCGTTGATCTCTTCCATTCGAGCAACTACATGATTCCTCTGCATGCCTTCCCTCGCCATCGGCGAGGGGCCATGGGGTGTGTCGTCACGATCCACGACGTGATCCCCATGATCTTTCCGAACCACGCCCCAAAATCACGCAAGGCCCGACTCTATCCGATTTATCGGGCCCTCATGATCGAGATTGGCCGGCGCGCCGATCACATCATCGCCGACAGCACGGTGTCACGACGGGATATTATTCACCACCTCCGCATTCCCGACCACAGGGCCGACCGGGTGCACACTATCCCCTGCGGCGTGGCCGAGGGCTACCGATCCATCCCCGCCCGCCCGCCCAAGGCCCCCGACTCTCTGGCCCCGCGCACGATCCTCTATGTAGGGCGCATGGATCCCTATAAGAATGTGGAGACCCTACTGCGCGCCTTTACCTTGATCCGCAACCGCTGCCCTGTACCGGTGGAACTAGCCATTGTCGGTCCTCCCGACCCACGCTACCCACACTACCCGGAGCTCGCCCGTGACCTCAGGATCGAAAAGGCACTGCGCTGGACCGGCTACCTCTCAGATAAGGAGTTGCTGGATCTCTTCGGCAAGGCCGACCTCTTGATACACCCCTCGCGCTACGAGGGGTTTGGGCTCCAGGTTGCGGAAGCCATGGCGGCAGGAATCCCGGTCATCAGCAGCAACGGCGGCTCGCTGCCCGAGGTAGTCGGCGAAGCCGGACTCCTGGTCGATCCCGATGACGTCAAAGGCTTTGCCGATCACGCCGTCGACGTGCTCTCATCCCCACCGCTCTGGCAGACCCTCAGTGACGCAGGCCGGCTGCAGGCCGCGCAGTTCACCTGGCAGCGCACGGCACGGGAAACGCTTGCGGTTTATCAACGCTGTTGCGAGGCACCGTAGCATGAGCGTTGAATTTCCTTCCAACTGGCCACGCGACCTCAAGGTCCAGCTCTGCCACGACTGGTTGAGTGGGATGCGGGGTGGCGAGCGCGTCTTGGAGATTCTCTGCCAGGGCTTTCCCGAGGCCCCAATCTACACCCTCCTGAGCAATCCGGATGCCATATCCGAGACGATCAAGAGCCACCCCATCCACACCTCCTGGCTGCAGAATCTACCCGGCATCAACCAGCACTACCGCAGTTACCTGCCTCTTTTCCCCGCCGCCATCAACAGCCTGACGCCCGCCCCGGCAGATATTCTCATCAGCACGAGTCACTGCGTCGCCAAGAGCCTGCGCCCCCACCCCGGCGCACTTCACATCTCGTATTGCTTCACCCCAATGCGCTATGCTTGGCTCTTCTATGAGGAGTACTTCGGCTCCAACCCCGCCAAGGCCCTCATCATCAAGCCCATCCTGGCCGCGCTGCGGCGCTGGGATCGTGCCACCAGTGACCGCGTCGACCGCTTCGTGGCCATCAGCCAACACGTCCGGCAGCGGATTCGCCACTGCTACGACCGCGATGCCGACGTCGTGTATCCGCCGGTCAACACCCACATGTGGACGCCAGACCCCTCCGGGGCCAAGGGTGAATTTGACCTGATTGTCTCCGCGCTGGTGCCCTACAAGCGCATCGACCTCGCCGTGACCGCCTACAACCGCTCAGGCTATCCCCTCACCATCGTCGGCGTGGGCGGACAGCTGGCCTCGCTGCGACAGATGGCGGGCGATAACATCACCTTCCTGGAGCGGCAATCCGACGACGACATTCTGGAGCTTTATCGTCGCAGCCGTCTGCTGGTCTTTCCAGGCGAGGAGGATTTCGGCATTGTCCCTGTCGAGGCGCAATCCTGCGGCACGCCCGTGGTGGCCTACCGCAAGGGTGGGGCCACGGAGACGGTGGTCGAAGATCAAACCGGAGTCTTCTTTGACGCGCAGACGCCCGAGGCGCTACAGGAAGCCGTCGAACAATGTGGTCAGCGAGAGTGGGACGCCACAACTCTTCACAGCCACGCCGAGCGCTTCGGCGTCGCGAATTTTATCCAAGGCATGGCGGATGTCATACAGAAAGTCACTGTGGGATGACTAGCCATTTGCGACAGGCAATCTGCATCTTACTATATATACCGCCATGCCACACCGCTGGGCGGCGGGGTCGTACGCAGGTGCTGTCCCACTAGCTCTCTTCAGATCGAGTCTATGTGAGCAGAGATAGTCGCCGGATATCTCTCACAGTCGGCAATGCTCCAACCAACGAGAGGGGGGGGGTAGAACCGGGCTCACGTACCGCTGATCAAATGCGCCATGTGGCGCAATTGATCCAGAGCATGACAGCGAGTGTTGGTCTTATTACCGTGGCGGTGATAGGCGGCTGTTATATTTATGGACAGGTGACATCACGAAGTGATATTGGACTACCATATTGTGGTAGTGTGGTTAGACCCCAAAATAGCCGCTCAGGTGCGGCTACGCGGCATGGTGGTGCAGGGAACGTCGAGCGAAACAGCGTTTGGATACGCTTGCGGTAAAGACAGGCAAACTGCTTACAAATATGACAGCAATGATGAGGGGGAAATCTTCGCGCCTGCGCCGTTGGTGGGTGAACGTTTGCGTGCCAGTTTTCACAGGGCTCATCTATGGGTTACCGGTGCTGGCTGTAACTTTGCCTGCACGGAGCCTTGGCGGGGGGTGGCTTGCGGCGTGGCTCATGGTGGCGCCAATAACGTTTTCGGTTGTCTTTGTGCTGATTGCGGGGTTGCTGAGTTGGCCGTATCAGCACCTTGTTGTACCAGGTCGGTTCCCGCGTGATCTCGGAACCCGCCTTTATGCCGGACGACGCCTCTATGGTCTTTGCTGGACTGCCGTTTACTACTGTAAGCCGGTCTATTTCATCTGTCTCACGCTTTCCCCGCTCAAAACACTCATGTTCCGTCTTTTCGGCTACAGGGGCTCAATGGCTTTCACTGTCTATCCGGATACGTGGATCCGGGATTTGCCCTTGCTGGATTTCGGCCCCGGCACCTATGTGGCAAACAGGGCGACGCTTGGGACGAACCTCGTGATGCAGAATGGAGATACTGTCGTTGGCCCCATACGCACAGCGGAAGACTGCATGGTGGGACATCTGACTATGGTGGCTGCGGGGACCCGGTTGGGAAAACACGTTAATCTGGGGTCGGGATGCGCTATCGGGCTGAATATCGAAATTCAGGAATATGTAGTGGTTGGAGATGCCGTGGGCATCGATCACTACGCGGTCATCGGCGCAGGGTCCATTGTAGGTAGTCGCAGTTATGTGGGGCGGCGTTGCCACATACCGGAAGGCTCCTCAATTGAACCTGCGGGCTGCGTCATGCGCGAGAGTATTCCTGTGAAGAATGGGAGCCCGAAATGATGCCCCGCCAGACACCGGTGGTCCTAAACTCCGCCCCCTGGGATCCCTTAATCCTCTGGATGACTGCCAGGCGGGCGCTAGATTCCAACGTTTCCTTCAGGTTACATCTCCATGAGGACTGCCGGGGGAAAATGAATGCCTCTGCGGCGTTGGTTCAGCGCCTTGCGACAAGTCAGCAGCCGGTCTACGGGGTGAACACGGGGTTTGGCGATTTTGCCGAACGTGCGATTCCACAGGCATCAATCGAAGAACTTCAAGTGAACCTCATCCGCTCTCATGCCTGTGGCATCGGCGAGGAAGTGCCGCGCGATCTGGTTATGGCCATGTGGCTGCTCCGTTTGCGCATGTTGACGCGAGGGTATAGCGGGGTGCGTTGCGAAACGGTTGAGGCACTGATGGCTATGCTGGAGGCGGGCATCCTCGCCTACATTCCCTCCCGCGGTAGTGTGGGGGCGTCGGGGGATCTTCATCCCTCTGCTCATGCCACGTTGGCCGCGCTGGGCGAGGGGGAATGCACGATGCCAACGCCCGATGGCCGCAGGTTCGAACGACTTTCTGCTGCTGAGGCGTTGCAGCGGGCCGGGCTTAAACCCTTGCGGCTTGGTGCCAAGGAAGGTCTTGCGCTGATTAATGGTACGACCTACTCGACGGCCCTTGCGGTCAAAGTCTGGTTTGAAGGCTGTAAACTGCTACGGCTGGCCGATGCTGTAGCCGCCATGACTATGGAAGCCATCGGCGGGGCCGGATCGATCCTCGACGACCGCGTGCTGGCTTTGCACCACGTTGAAACCGATATGGTCGGCAGTCGCCTGGCTTCCTGGCTTGAAGGTTCCACCCGCTTGCATGCCGCCCGTGAATCCGGACGATTCATCCAGGCTCCTTACTCGCTTCGCTGCGTGCCTCAGGTGCATGGGGCCGTTCTGTGTGAGTTGGAACAATGTTACAAGGTTCTCAAACAGGAAATCGGTTGCGTCAGCGACAACCCCCTCGTGTTTGCGGATGACGGGGAGATTCTTTCATGCGGGAACTTCCATGCCATCTATGTGGCCCGCGTCAGCGACCGCCTGGCGTCGGCCATGGCGAACTTGGCCACCATTTCAGAACGTCGGGTTAACCTGTTGATGGATGACAGGATAACGGGGCTTCCCAAGTTTCTGGTGCGTGATGGGGGGCTCAACTCGGGGCTTATGATGCTGCAAACGACGGCAGCGGCGCTGGTGAGCGAGATCAAATCCTATTGCATGCCCTCCTGCGTGGATTCCATTCCCACAAACTGTCATCGCAAAGACCATGTGTCCATGGCCCCAGGCGCGGGCATGAAGGCCTTGCAGATTGTGACCGGGCTGCGGCAGGTGCTGGCCGTTGAGGCCTTCTGCGCGGGGCAGGCGACCGATCTGGTAGGTGCCACCATGCCGCCACGTCTGGCCACGTTACATAGCCGTATTCGGAAAGTTGTGCCCTTTATCGAGGCTGATTGCTATATGGCGCCGTATCTTAAGGCCTTGGACTATGCGATCGAGGGCGACACACTTCTGCCCACCGAAGATCTGGATCGGCTGCAGGCCTCTTCAGAGACCTGTCGCGCGGCGGCGACAACCGGAGTGGTCGAGTGCAGGCGCCGTCCTGGTGCTTCGGGACACACCAGTTTGATGGGCCATTGCCCCTGCGGTGCTTCATACCTCGGAAGAACATCATGAGTGGTGTTCCCGCCCCGAAACGCCCTGCGATCCGGGCACCCCGGGGGCAGACCCGTAGTTGCAAGACTTGGGCAGCCGAGGGCGCCTACCGCTTGCTCCAGAATAATCTCGATCCCGACGTGGCGGAAAATCCGGATGAGCTGATCGTCTACGGTGGGACCGGCAAGGCGGCCCGCAACTGGGACTGCTACCATGCCATTCTGAATAGCCTAAAGAAACTCGGACGGGACGAGACACTACTGGTTCAGAGTGGTAAGCCGGTCGGGGTTGTCCGCACACATCGCGATGCTCCGAGGGTACTCATAGCAAACAGCAATCTGGTTCCCCGTTGGGCCACATGGGAGCACTTCAACGAACTGGAACGCAAGGGTCTGATGATGTTCGGACTGATGACGGCGGGGTCATGGATCTATATCGGCACACAGGGGATCATTCAGGGCACCTATGAGACCTTCATGGCCTGTGGACGGACCCATTATCCGAAGGCGTCGGCGCGTGAACCCTTGAAGGGCCGGATCGTGCTATCTGGCGGTCTCGGCGGCATGGGGGGGGCACAGCCGTTGGCCGCCAAACTTGCAGGCGCTGTGTTTGTTGGAATTGAAGTTGATCCCGCGCGCCTGGAACGGCGGAGACGGCAGGGCTTCCTGGATTGTCAGGCGGACTCATTGGAGGAGGCTGTGCGACTTGCCCGGGCGGCGGCTCGCAGTAAGCGAGCATGTTCCATTGGTGTCGTTGCCAATGCGGCCGAAGCTTTCCCCCGCTTGCTGGTGGCGGGATTCCGTCCAGATGTGGTTACTGACCAGACCAGCGCGCATGACCCACTGAACGGCTACATTCCCAAAGGGTTGACTCTTGAAGCGGCTAATCGGCTCAGGGGAGAGAATCCGGGGGAGTATGCGCGGCGGGCCAAGGCATCGATGGCGAAGCAGGTTCAGGCCATGCTGAAGTTCCAACGCCTTGGTGCGCACGTTTTCGATTATGGCAACAACATCAGAGGCATGGCTCTTGAGCACGGCGTGAAGGATGCCTTTAGTATTCAGGGCTTTGTCCCGCTCTATATTCGGCCGATGTTTTGTGAGGGCGCTGGCCCGTTCCGTTGGGTTGCGCTGAGCGGAGATCCCCGGGATATAGCGATAACTGACGCGGCTATGCTTGAGCTCTTTCCGCGTGATGCCACATTGCAGAATTGGCTGCGGTATGGCGCCCCGCGTGTGCCGTTCCAGGGCTTGCCCGCCAGGATCTGCTGGTTACGCCATGGTGAGCGGGAACGTGCCGGACTTCTTTTCAATCGTCTCGTGCGCGAAGGGCGAGTCTCGGCCCCCATTGCCATAGGCCGCGATCATCTGGATGGCGGCAGCGTGGCCTCCCCTTATCGCGAAACCGAGGGCATGCGAGATGGTTCGGATGCGGTCAGCGACTGGCCGATTCTGAACGCGCTGATGAACGCCTGTAATGGTGCGTCGTGGGTGAGTTTCCATCATGGCGGAGGTGTGGGTATGGGGTATAGCCAGCATGCAGGCATGGTGGTTGTAGCAGATGGCACCAAGACCGCTGAAGGCCGGCTTTCGCGTGTTTTGGAGGGCGATCCGGCCATAGGAGTGATTCGCCATGCCGATGCGGGTTATCCGACGGCCCAGGCATGGGCGACGCGCCACGGTGTCAAAATCCCCATGGCTTCAGGCAAGGGACCTAGATGATCATCAGAAATCTTGCCGGTGTGTTACGGTGCGATGGATTCGCGGCAAAAAGAGGACGGCATCCTCAGTCGGCTGACTATTCGATAGAGCACGGCCCTATCGATATTGTGATCGATGATGCTGGCTGTGTGTGTGCCATAGGCCATCAACTGGACGCCCGTACGGACCGGGAAATTGACGGGGCAGGCCTTCTGGCGACACCTGCGTTTGTGGATGCGCACACACACGCCATCCATGCCGGTTCCCGTGCGGGGGAATATTTTCAGCGCTGGGCAGGCGCGTCCTATCTGGATATTGAGAGGAGCGGGGGAGGCATTGCCTCAACCATCACGGCCGTGGAAGGAGAAAGCGAGGAATCGCTAACTCTGGCCTTGATCAGCAGGTTGGAGCGTTGTGCAGCACTCGGGTCAGCCCTGGTTGAGGTGAAGTCAGGGTATGCGGGATCTGCTGAAGGGGAACTAAGAATGCTGCGGGCCATAACAAAGGCCAGGGACTCAGGTTTCGATATATATCGGACCTTTATGCCTTTGCACGTTATGCCACCCGGGGTCACGGAGGCTGTCTGGGTGGAGCAGATGATTGCCCTCCTGCCCGTTGTTGCAAGGCAGGGGTTGGCGGAAGGGGTGGATGCCTTTGTAGATAAAGGGTTCTTTTGTCCGGATTCGGCCCATAAATTCTTCTCAGCGGCGAAGCACCTTGGGTTTCACGTCCGGGCACATTGTGACGAACTGACAAACATCGGGGCGACGCTCCCTATTATTAGCATGGGAGGCCTGTCGGTCGATCACCTACAGAACATCGGGTTGGATGCGCGGTCCATGTGGCCCATCGCCTCAACGGTCGCAACTTTACTGCCGGCGACGAGTTTCTATCTGGGGCTGCCCTTTGCAGATGCCCGGAGCCTGATCCACTGCGGGGCACCTGTGGCGCTCGCGACGGATTACAATCCCGGCACAGCGCCGTCCCCGAGCATGCTGTTCACGATGCTTCTGGCAGCGCGATTCATGAAGATGACCCCACCAGAGATCTGGTGTGCAGCGACCTACAATGGAGCCCAGGCTCTGGCGCGACATGAGCAACACGGCTGGATTGCGGAGGGAACCAAAGCTTCGATCTGCCTGTGGCAGGACAAGGATTACACTGATGCTGATGCCTTTGTAGCTGACATAGTGGTGCATCAACGCCCCCCGCGACACACCCTTGTCGGCAACCGCGTGTTCGGCGGTGCACGGGATTAGGAGCATGCCTAATCATCTTTTCGGTCCGAAGGGCTCAGGTCTCTAATGATCTAATCAGTGTTTCTTTTGCTCTGGATCGTTTTAAATAGCACTGTAGCCGCACGAGGCAACCCGATTTGTGACATCTGGTCGTGTAACTCTTGCCAGTGCTTCTACGATGGCCTCGACCAGGGGCTCTTGGGTGCGGGCCGCTGTAGCTCGCAGGAAATCTTTGACCTGACTCCACATCTTCTCAATGGGGTTGAGATCCGGGGAATAGGCTTGCAGGAACATGACCTCGACATCGGACTCCTCAAGGGCGAATGGTCCCGTCATTCGTCATTTTGGGTGATGTCACTCGTTGGTTGGAGCAGGATCTACGAGGGGCGGGCCAGTGTGTCTGCCTGTCCAGCCAACGAGTGAGGCTGCCGATAGCGGCGGACTGAGGTGTTGCCCTCCCATGAAGTCTCTGTACACTTCACGCATACTCGTATACGGGTGTTTCAATGACCTTCGTTGGTTTCTTCTGTGTCCTGATCAGCATCTGCATGTGCTCGACGGTCTCCGGTGCGAAGTACTGTTCACCGGTCTCTCGGCACACCCGTGCCGGCACATGCTCAATGAGATAGAACCTGCCCTGGTGCTGTAGCGTGTAGGTGACTTCAGTATTGATCATCGTTTCTTGCATTGTCTTACCTCTTCAGTCCGCTCTACGGATTTTGAAATCGATCCACAAAGCCGCGTCCGGTTCGTACACCGTGATAATCTTAATCAGTGGTCGTGACGGATAACTGCACTGAATGTGAAGCGGCCGGCCCGCATTCGTACACCCGAAGATGAGGCAACTCGGCCCGTACTTGTCCTCGGGATAATCCTCAATAACGTCGCTCTGGCGTGCTACCGCCTGTTCCAATTCCGGCACACTGATGGCACGCAGAATCGTCTGATCCACAGCGTGTTTCGAGAACTCATACTCCCGCCGTGCGATCTTCGCCTGAATATCGTGAAGTGGAGCCATTGCGAGTATGCTACCCATCGACGCCCCCGAGGTCAATGCATACGAGGAACCACGCGGACCCCACGCCCGAAGCCCCTTGCAAGCCGCGATTGTTTTTCTTCACTCGTTGGTCGGGGCATTTGCGACAGTGGGCAGGGGGGGAAGAGGAGGCAGGACGGGAGGTGAGACGATGTTGCTGGTGTAGGGCCGCACTGCGCGCGACTTACGTAAGACCATCATGTAGTTTCGCCAAACTCGACGCAAGCCATGCACGGCACGTCGCGCCTGTAGGGCTGCTAGATGCTAGAACTCGACCCCTCCATCGCCTCCAGTGCCGTGAGCGCACGCCGCGACTAGATGGCGGGCAACCATGCCGATGTGTCCACCACCTCTGCGGGGCGGGCCCACGTCAGCGCGGTATCTTGCGAAGGCAACAGGCCCTGGGCATGGCAGGCCACCAGCGCCTTACTCAAGCCGCGGGCCACAATGCCGGGCTGGCCCTTAGGCTCGACGGTCTCGAGCATGACTTTGGGAAACTCCACAATCGCGGATGGGCTCTGGCTGGCGGCTGTGATCACCGCCGTTTGTGACAGCGCCGCCAGAAGCGGGCAAGCCACGGGGGCACCGGAACGCACGGCATCGACCGACTCCCACAGCTTGGTGCTGGAGTGGTCTGGCAGGCCATAGGCGATGACTTCCCCGTCCGCACAGCGCGCCTCGATGCACCCTTCCCCTTCCAGGCCACCCCCGGTGATGACGGCTGCCTCGCACTCAAGTGTAAAGAGTGGCCCGTGCGTCGCTTCCACCGCATGGCTGGTGTAGAAGAGCACCTCCGCGCCCGTGGTTGTCAGACAACGGATGGCCGCCGTGTCAAAATTTTCGATCGGCTTGGCGCGGTAGAGCTCGGCCTCAACCGAGGCGGGGCGAGCACTCTGCTCGCGGGTCGGCCCCAGAAGATAGAACATATTGTGCAGGTAGTGCGCACAGGCGTTGTTGGCCGGACTATCGAAAACGGGCCGACCGTCGTCCGATAGTTGACGTCCCGCCCAGGCGTTGCGTTCGTAATAGGAGGTCATGCGAGGCCAGAGCACAAGCGTTCGGAATCGCTTCGGCAGCCCGAAACGCCCGGCCATCAGATCGCGCTTGAGCCGTTGGATTGCTTCGCTGAATGACCACTGGTAGCCAATGGCCACGAAACGATTTGCCGCCCGCGATGCGGCCAGCGCCTGCAGCCCCTCATCCAGGCTCCCGGAGGCAGGCTTTTCGCACAAAACGTGGGCTCCGCCAGCCAAGGCGCGCTGAATCTGCGCGCTGTGCAGGTGGATCGGTGAGGAGATCACCGCCAGGGCGACCGCGTGCCTCGCGAAGCAACCATCCATATGCTCATAGACCGGAATGCCCCGCGCCCGCACCTCTGCAATGCAACTGGCATCTTCGGCAAAGGGATCGACCACGGCCACCAGCCGCGCACCGTGTGCCTCGCCACCAGCCAGCATGGCATCCGCGTAGACATGACCATAGCCACCCACACCGACTAAAACAACATCTACAGGTTTCACCGCATTCGACACGACAGCCCCCTCGCCCAACGAAACAGTCAGGCTGCCACATCGTTTGCCTGCAGGTCAAACCCCATGGTCATCTTCATGCCGATTAATTGTTCTCTCCCCCCTTGACAGCCACCTGCTTATGACGTACCGTTTCCGAGCTCAAACCATTTTGGAGAAGAACGCGACGGCCATCAGGCTGGCCAGAGGTAATGGACATGGACGCATATGCAGTGGTGGCGACGGGGGGGAAGCAGTACCTCGTCAAAGAAAATGACACGCTGACGATAGAACGCCTCGCGGTTGAAGCGGGTGCCGAGGTTAAGCTCGAGCCGGTCTTGGCGCGCTCCAACGGCGAAATACTAGAAATAGGTGCCCCCGCCATTGAGGCCGCTGCCGTTACGACCACTGTGATTGAACATATCCGCGGCCCCAAGTTGATCAACTTCAAGAAAAAGCGTCGCAAGGGCTATTCCCGCAAGGTGGGACATCGCCAGGAATTGACCGTCATTAAGGTCAACAGCATTAAGTAACGCGATAAGACGTCGGAGCAAGTCATGGCACATAAAAAAAGTGGTGGTTCAGCAAAAAACGGGCGCGATAGCCATTCCAAACGGCTGGGCGTGAAACGCTATGACGGCCAGCTCGTCACGGCCGGGTCGATCCTGATTCGGCAGCGCGGCACAAAGTTTTTCCCCGGGAAGAACGTCAAGCGCGGCAAAGACGATACACTTTTTTCGCTGATTGAGGGCAAAGTCAAGTTCGAGAAGGACGGTAAGTTCGTCAGCGTGTTCGAACTCGAAACCGCGGTGGCCTGAGACGTCCTCCCGGCAGGACAGGTCGCGCGATCCTCTCTCTGGCATGGGGCGCCTCGCCTGCCCTAGTCACGTCCGCCTGAGAATGCCATGAAGAGCCGCAAATTCGTCGATTCTGCCCCCCTCTACGCCAAGGCTGGCAACGGCGGCAATGGATCAGCCAGCTTCCGACGCGAGAAATTCGTAGCCAAGGGCGGCCCCGATGGCGGCGACGGCGGGCGCGGCGGCCACATTACTCTTGAGTGTGATCGTGAGACCGACTCGTTGATCGGTATCTACTTTGCCCCACACCGCAAAGCCGAACACGGCGGCCCTGGGCGCGGCAAGCAGATGCACGGAAAAAACGGTGTCGACATGACGATCAAGGTGCCACGCGGCACCCTGATAACGGATGCCGAAAGCGGTGAGCTCCTGGCCGATTTGGTCAACGAAGGCGAGACCTTCCGCATCGCCGAGGGGGGCAAGGGCGGGCGCGGCAATGTTCACTGGAAGAGCTCAACTCACCAGTCTCCCACCGAGCAGACTGACGGCGTGAAGGGCCAAGAGGTCTCACTCAAGCTCGAGCTGAAGCTCGTGGCCGATATCGGGCTGGTTGGGTTTCCTAATGCAGGCAAATCCTCCCTCCTGACCTCCATCAGCGATGCCCACCCTCGCGTCGCGGCCTATCCCTTCACGACTCTAAACCCTATCATCGGGACGATCATATTTGAAGATTACAGCCGGGTTACCGTGGCCGACATCCCGGGACTGATCGAGAATGCGCACCTTGGGGTTGGATTGGGGTACTCCTTCCTGCGCCACATCGAGCGCGCACACTACGTGGTCTATGTGATTGATATGGCGGGCATAGACGGCCGCAAGCCGCATGAGGACTATGTGAAGCTACAGCGGGAGCTGAGACTCTACCGCGAGGACTTGAAGCGCCGCCCCTCCCTCGTGGTAGCCAATAAAATGGATCAGCCGGAGGCCGCAGAGCTACTGGCCGAGTTTATTGCCGAGACCGGTGAAACCCCTCTTCAGATCTCAGCCATGACCGGCGATGGCGTCCCTGCCTTGCGCGATGCCATCTTCAACCTGATAAACGCGTAGGGTGCCCGCAAGCGGGCGGTTATTGGTTATCCGTTAATGGTTATCGGGGAGGCAATCGTCTCCCCCCATTAACCCTTAGCCAATAACCAATAACGGAACACCTCCCGGCTCTTCGCTACTTTGAATGGGTGCCAGGCACAGGA
>JABMPJ010000059.1 GCA_013203785.1 Lentisphaerota bacterium
CCGCGCCACGCCGGGGTGTGGGAACGGGTGCGTGATGGTGCCATGAAGGATTATGGGTGTGCGTCCGTGGGACACGGCCGAGGAGCGGTGTTCTCCTCCCTCCCCCTCCTCAATTAGAGGCGCCAGTTGAAGCGTCAGCGGGAGCGAAGCGAGCGGGGGCGGATCTGGCGTGCGGTCGGCGTGCGGGTGTGGTTGACTGCACGGATGCAAATACGTCAATCGAGCATCAGAGGGGATCGTCCGGATTGCCCGGTGGATCCGCGCCACCGCATCCACTCTATGGCCATGTGAAAACTGTCATTCACGACGTTGGCTAGAGGGAAAAGGATCTGACATGAAACAGACACTTGCGATCGCCCTGGTGCTCTTGTGCGCAAGCCGTGTTTTCGGCGGGAGTCCAGACGGAGTATCAACCCAGGACGTTTCCTTCACGGCGCAATGTGACGGCACCGAACAGAAATATGTTCTGCTGTTCCCCGCGTCATTCGCATCAGTCGAGCCGCATGACGTTCTGATCGCGCTGCATGGGTACGGTGCCGACCGCTGGCAGTTCGTCAAAGCAGAACGTGATGAATGCCGTGCGGCACGCGACTTCGCGGCTGAATACAAGATGCTATACGTTTCGCCAGACTATCGTGCCTCAACGTCTTGGATGGGGCCGAAAGCCGAAGCCGATGTCGCGCAGATAATCACAGACCTGAAGCGGACCTATCGTGTCTCGCGCGTGTTCCTGTGCGGTTCGTCAATGGGCGGAGCCTCCAGTCTGGCTTTCGCCGTGCTGCAACCGGAGCTGATCGACGGCGTGGCCTCAATGAACGGCATGGCCAATTTCTTGGAGTACGAGAACTTCCAAGATGCCATCCGCGAGTCATTTGGAGGATCGAAGGCAGACAGTCCTCTCGAATACAAGAAGCGTAGCGCCGAGTTTTGGCTGGAGAAGCTGACGATGCCGGTCGGCCTCGCGGTGTCCGGCCAGGATACCTTAGTGCCGCCGCAGAGCGTCCTGCGGCTAGCGGAGGCGCTGAAAGCGAGCGGAGGCAACGTCCTGCTCATTTACCGGGAGAACAGGGGGCACACCACGCAATATGCTGACGCCAAGACAATCTTGGAGTTCATGCTGGATAGCGCGCGGCCCAAAACCGCAAACTGACAGAACCAATCACCTAATCCACCGGACGGCGTACCGCCGACCATGATTTGCATTCGTTCGACCATTGATAAGTTAACAGGAAGCAAAAGAGCATACTCCGGTCAGGCCGCAGACGGCCTGAGCGGAATATATGACTCCAAGCGTTGAGGCGAAACGACGCGCCCTTCCAGCAACCTACTTGCTCAGGGCGGCCTGAGCAGCGGCCAGACGTGCGATCGGCACGCGGTAGGGGCTGCATGAGACATAGTTGAGGCCAACCTTGTGGCAGAAGGCCACCGACTTCGGCTCACCACCGTGCTCGCCGCAGATACCCAATTTAATGCGCTTACGGGTCTGCTTGCCCAGCTTAACGGCCGTCTCAACCAGTCGGCCAATACCGTTCTGGTCCAGGACCTGGAACGGATCGTAGTCGTACACGCCCTTCTCGACGTACTCACCCAGGAACTTGCCCGCATCGTCACGCGAGAACCCACACCCCATCTGGGTCAAATCGTTTGTTCCGAAGGAGAAGAACTCCGCCTCCTCGGCGATTTCGTCGGCAGTCATGGCGGCACGTGGCACCTCGATCATCGTACCGATCATTACCTTCAGCTTGATCTTCTTAGCCTTCTCAACCTCTTTGATCGTGGCCTGAATGATCGCTTTCTGATGAGCCAACTCTTTGACATGGCCTACAAGCGGGACCATAATCTCCGGCTGCGAGCCGGGAACCATGGCTGCGGCCTCGCAGATGGCGCGGGTCTGCATCTCGGTCACTTCCGGGTAGGTCATGCCGAGGCGACAGCCGCGGTGACCCAGCATGGGGTTGAACTCGTGCAGTGAATCGACGATCCGCTTAATGTCGGCATGCTTGACGCCCATGGTCTTAGCCATCTCTTTCTGACCGGCGGCGTCGTGCGGCAGGAACTCATGCAGGGGCGGGTCGAGCAAGCGCACGGTGCAGGGCCGGCCTTCGAGCGCTTTGAAGATGCCCACGAAGTCTTTGCGCTGCAGCGGGAGCAGCTCCTTGAGCGCCTGGCGGTACTGCTTGACGGCATCCACATCGGAGGCGTTCGTTTTGCAGGCCTTCTGAAGCGCCGCCAGATCCTCAATTTCGTGCTCGTTCTTCAGGCGCTTGACGCGCTCGGCCACCAGAATGAGGCGACGGAAGCTGACGATACGATCCCCTTCGAAGAACATATGCTCGGTGCGGCAGAGGCCAATACCTTCGGCCCCGAATTTGACCGCCACGGCGGTGTCATGGGGGGTGTCGGCGTTGGTGCGGACCTTCATCTTGCGATACTTGTCAGCCAACGCCATAATCTCACCGAATGGGCCGGTCAGTTTGGGATCTACCGTGTCCACCTGACCCAGGTAGACGGCGCCGGTTGAACCGTTCAGTGAGATCCAATCGCCCTCTTTGACGGTTTTTCCGCCGGCCTTAAAGGAGCCCTTCTTGTAGTCCATCTCGACATCGCCGGCGCCGGCGACGCAGCAGGTGCCCATGCCGCGCGCCACCACAGCCGCGTGGGAGGTCATGCCGCCACGGGAGGTGAGGATGCCCTTGGCCACGGCCATACCGCCGATATCCTCGGGGCTGGTTTCGCTGCGGCAGAGGATGACCGTGCGGCCCTTTTCGGCCCAGATTTCAGCCTGTTCGGCACTGAACACAACCTGTCCGGTCGCCGCGCCCGGCGAGGCGGGCAGGCCGACCGTGAGCTTGGTGGCCTTGGCTTCGGAGGCTTCGATAAAGACTGGATGCAGAAGCTGGTCGAGCGACTGCGGATCGACACTCAAGACCGCGGTCTTCTCTGTGATGAGCTTCTCTTTGACCAGATCTGTGGCAATCCGCACCGCCGCCTGGGCCGTGCGCTTGCCGTTACGGGTCTGTAGCATGTAGAGCGTGCCGTCCTCGATCGTGAATTCGAGGTCCTGCATGTCGCGGTAGTGCTTCTCAAGCTTGACGCGGATGGTATCCAGCTCCTTGAAGAGGCGCGGCATGGTCTCCTGTAGGGAGGGGAAGTTCTTCTTGCGATCGGCTTCCGCGACGCCCTGGGACTTGGCCCATTCGCGTGAGCCCGCGATCGTGATCTGTTGCGGAGTACGGATACCGGCCACCACATCCTCGCCTTGCGCGTTGATCAGATACTCACCATAGAAGTAGCTGTTCGCGCCGGTCGACGGATCGCGCGTAAAGGCCACGCCGGTGGCGGAGTTGGTGCCGGAGTTACCGAACACCATCGACTGGACATTCACGGCGGTACCCAGCAGGCCGCGGATATCGTTGAGCTGACGGTACTTCTCCGCGCGCGGGTTGTTCCAGGAGCCAAACACGGCATCGACGCCTGCATAGAGCTGTTCCATGGGGTCTTCGGGGAAGTTCTTCCCTGTTTCGCGCTTGACGACCGCCTTGTAGCGGACAATCACGGCCTTGAGGTCATCTACCGTCAGGTCGGTATCGAGGGAGACGCGCTTCTGCTTCTTTACGGCATCCAGTTCATGCTCAAAATCGTGGTGCGGTACCCCCATGACGACATCACCAAACATCTGGATGAAGCGGCGATAGGAATCCATCACAAAGCGCTCATTGCCGGTGAGATCTACCATGGCTTGTACGGTCGTCGCGTTCAGACCGAGGTTCAAAACCGTATCCATCATACCGGGCATCGAAGCGGCGGCGCCGGAGCGTACGGAGAGGAGAAGGGGGTTGGGTCCGCTGCCAAAACTCTTGCCGGTAGCCTTTTCGAGCCGCTTCAAGGCGAGATCGACCTGGGGTGCTACGGTTGCAAAGAGCTTCTGCTTGCCCATCTTGTAGTACTGATCGCACGCCTCGGTCGTCAGTGTAAAGCCCGGGGGAACGGGTAGACCCAGCGTCGCCATCTCGGCCAGGTTGGCACCCTTGCCACCCAGAAGCGCTTTCATGGTCGCCTTGCCTTCAGACGTTCCACCACCAAATGAATATACATACTTCTTCGTTTTCGTCTTCGCTGTAGCCATCTCACTCCTTATTATACGGATTCAAGCTTCGTAAAAAGCGAGCGGGACTGTAACAGACTAAGCCCGGCTGTCAATGCGTTTCACGCCTATTGGCAACCGTTTATAGACAGGCGGTCTGAAATATGGGATGGTCCTCGGTTCAGTTCACTGCGAGGGACGCGAACTGTTTTTTGCTGATACAATCTGGAGACGATGCGATGGCGACGAAACTGTCTAATGACGATCTGAAACTGGTGGCCAACACGATTCGTGGACTATCCATGGATGGTGTTCAGGCGGCAAATTCTGGTCATCCCGGCATGCCCATGGGTATGGCCGATGTCGCCGCCGTGCTCTGGCTCAAGCACCTGGAGCACTGCCCCTCCGCGCCTGACTGGGCCGATCGCGACCGCTTTGTTCTCTCTGGCGGCCATGGCTCGATGCTGCTCTATAGCCTGCTTCACCTCTCGGGCTATGATTTGCCCCTTGATGAGCTCAAGCAATTTCGTCAGTGGGGAAGCCAAACACCGGGTCATCCTGAAGTGAGGCATACCCCTGGCGTCGAGACCACGACGGGGCCGCTCGGACAGGGCTGTGCCAATGGCGCGGGGATGGCCCTGGCCGAACGCATGCTGGCCGAGCGATTCAATATGGATGATGGCGCGCCGGTCGACCACTATACCTACGTCTTTGCCGGGGATGGTGACATGATGGAGGGGCTGAGCCATGAAGCATTTTCGCTGGCCGGTCATCTGGGCCTGAACAAGCTGATTCTCTTCTATGATTTCAATAAAATCACGATCGAAGGCTCAACTGAACTGGCCTACAGCGACGATGTAAAGCGCCGTTTCCAGGGCTATAACTGGAACGTGATTGATATCGATGCGCACGACTATGATCAAATCGGGCGGGCCATCGGCCGCGCCAAACGCGAGAAAAACCGCCCTACGATTGTGATTTGCCGCTCCCATATTGGTTTCGGTAGTCCCAATAAGCAGGATACGGCCTCGGCCCATGGTGAGCCGCTGGGCATCGACGAGATCGTGGCCACCAAACGCGCCTTGGGCATGCCGGAAGCGTCCTTCTACGTACCCCAGGAGGTGCGCGACATGTTTGAGGCACGCCATCGCGTCCTCAAGCGCCACCAGGCCAAGTGGAAGCGCTCCTTCCGCGCCTATGCCGATGCTCACCCCGACCGCAGCGCCGCCTGGGACGTCCATATGCAGGACCGCCTGCCCAATACCCTTGCTGAGGCCCTGCCCATTTTCGAACCTGGCAGCGCCTCTGCCACGCGCGCTTCTGCCGGAAAGACCCTCAACAGTCTCGCCCAAGTGATACCCCAGCTGGTAGGCGGGTCGGCCGATCTCGCGCCCAGCACGAAGACACTGATGGACGGCATGGGGTCCGTTGGGCCGGGCACCTTCTGTGGCCGTAACCTCCATTTTGGCGTGCGCGAACACGCGATGTGCTCAATGATGAACGGTATGGCCCTGCATGGCGGCCTACGTGTCTTCGGTGCCACCTTCTTTGTCTTTGTGGACTATTGCCGCCCAGCCGTACGTCTCGCCGCGCTGATGGGGTTGCCCGTGATCTATGTATTCACGCATGACAGCTACAATGTCGGAGAGGACGGTCCGACCCATCAGCCCGTCGAACACCTTGCCAGCCTGCGCTGCATTCCCAACCTGACGATCATCCGTCCGAGCGATCCGACCGAGTCATCGGCGGCTTGGTTGGCCGCGCTCAAGCATCGTACCGGTCCGACCGTACTGGCCCTGACCCGCCAGAATCTGAAGGTGATCGACCGCAGCGTCTACCCCGCTGCCGCCAGCCTGGAGCAGGGCGCTTACACCCTCTGGCAGAGCGGCGCAGGAGCCCCGGATGTGATCGTCATAGCGTCGGGATCCGAGGTTGAGATCAGCCTCGCCGCGGCACAGCGGCTTGGCGGCGATGTCAACGTGCGCGTGGTCAGCATGCCTAGCATGGAGCTGTTTGACCGTCAGTCCGACGCCTATCGCGACAGTGTTCTGCCTGCCGCCTGTACCAACCGTCTGGCCGTCGAGGCCGGTGCGTCGATGTGCTGGTACAAGTATGTCGGCAGCCAGGGCCGTATGATCACGCTCGACCATTTCGGCGCCTCGGCCCCGAACGGCAGGCTGGCCGAGGAATTTGGCTTCACCACCGACAACGTCCTGGCGGTACTGACAGGTATGGTGTCTTGATCGCCTGACCCCGGAGTTCCGCTATGGCTAGCTTTATCATACAGGGCGGCAAACCGCTTTCAGGCGTCCATCGCGCGGCCGGGAACAAGAACGCCGTACTGCCCATGCTGGCGGCCTCCGTGCTGACTGATGCGACCGTTAAGCTCACCAATGTGCCGCTGATCCAGGATGTCTACACCATGCTGGAGCTACTTGCCGCGCTCGGCGTAGCCGTGGAGCAGAAAGGCCATACAGTAACGCTCTGTGCACGGGGGGTGCGGCGGCGTAAGCTGGATCCTGTTCTCTGTAGCCGGGTGCGTTCCTCCATTCTCTTCGCCGGTCCCATGGCCGCACGCCATGGACACGTGACGCTCTATCCGCCTGGCGGCGACGTGATTGGCCGCCGCCGCCTGGATACACACGTTGAGGGGTTGCGACAGCTAGGCATCGCGGCCGAGAGTGTCGGCGACTTCAGCTTTCGATGCCGTAAGCTGAAACCCGCCCGAATACTACTCGATGAAGCCAGCGTTACAGCCACTGAGAACGTCGTCATGGCGGCCGTGCTGGCACCAGGTCATTCGACCCTGTTCAATGCAGCCTGTGAGCCACATGTTCAAGACCTCTGCCACCTGCTCTGCAAGATGGGCGCACGGATCTCGGGGATAGGAACGAACTACCTTCAGATCGATGGCGTCGAGCGGCTCGGCGGTGCCACGCACCGCGTGCAGCCCGATACGGTCGATGCGGCCAGCTTCCTGGCTGCCGCCGCCGCGACGGGCGGGGCGCTGACGATCGAGGACCTGCCCGCAGAGCAGTTTGATGTGATCTCTCGACCTTTTCAAAAATTGGGGCTGAACTGGCGGGTCAGGGAACGTGTTCTGACGCTTCCTGCCGCGCAGCGGTTGCGCGTGCGCGATGACTTCGGGGCAGCAATCCCGAAGGTGGAAGACGGCATCTGGCCCGCCTTTCCCTCCGACTTGATGAGTGTTGTGCTGGTCTTGGCGACACAAGCGCGCGGAACGATGCTCTTCTTTGAGAAGCTCTTTGAAAGCCGCATGTATTTTGTTGACCGTTTGATCGCCATGGGCGCGCGCATTGTGCAGTGTGATCCTCACCGCGTCATTGTGTCCGGCCCAGCCCGCCTGCACGGTATTCACATGTCGAGTCCTGATATCCGCGCCGGCATGGCTCTCCTCATCGCTGCGCTCTGTGCAAAAGGCGAAAGCGTGATCGACAACGCCGAGATTATCGACCGCGGCTACGAGCGCATCGAGACGCAGCTGCGCAAGCTGGGCGCGGATATCGTACGGCGAGGCTAGAGATCGTCAGGCGCTTCTGCGTCGCTGTCGTCACCCTCATCGTCTTCTTCTTGGTCTCGCTCTTGCTTGCGGTGCTCCTGTTGCTCCTTGCGACGGGCCTCTCTCTTCTCGCGCATGCCGTCCATCTTCTCGCGGCGCCCTTCCATTTTCTCGCGGCGTGCATCTCGGCTGGTGCGCATATGTTCGTGGACCTTCTTGAGTTGCTCCGCTGTGAGCGTCTTCTTCACCAGCAGAATCGGCTGGACACGCAGCTTCGCCATTTCTGTCCGGATGCGACCGGTCGCCTCGACGGCTTTCATAAGCTCCGCCTCATCAAGCTCACCTTCCGCCATCATCAGCTCGGCCTGTGTCTTACCGGCGGCGGCCAGTTTCTCTCGCAGGCCCTCTTCCTGCGTCTTTAGATTCTCGAGGCCGTCCTGGAGCGTCTTCACCTGAGCCTCATCCAGACCAATCTCTTTGGCCACGTCGGATTCGAGCATTCGCTCCAGGAACCGTCCTGCACCAGGACCTTGTCTCTCTCCGCCGGGTCGCTTCATATCCTCCGACCGTTCGCCACCTTTCGGACGCGCGGGACGCTCCTTGCGCTCAGCCAGAGCGCTCCCCGCGACCAAGGCGACCACACTCAACACGGTTACCATTCGCATACATACTCTGCTCATCATGCACCTCTTCCTTTGTTGTGAGGCTATTCCTCAGTTCTCCCCTACAACGTCTCAGCGCCCGCTATTATTGCAGCCCAATCGTTCCCGACAGCAAGATGCGTCCTCCTGTTGTGAACACCCTCTGTCTCACCGTCTCACGACGCATTTGGAACCATGTCGTAAGCGCTTGCCAGACAAGCTATTCTAGCGCGAATCACCCTTGTTAATAACCTGTGTATAGCTTTTAACTATTTTTTCTTGTTCTGCGGCGGCGTTTCGTGTGGACTGGGATCATTCCAAAACGGAAGAAGACGTACAGCCCGACCTTGTTTTTCGCCGTCGGTTGGTGCACACTGCGCGAGCAATTTGATTGGAAAACAGAGTGAAAGAGACTACTGCGGCCGTTATTTGGAAAAAAGCCTGCAAGCACTTGGAATCGGTATTGCATCCCGATGTGTATGAGCGTTGGATCGCCGTTATTGAGGCCCATAATCAGGAAGATAATACCCTGTTTTTGGCTGTTGATAACGACTTCTACCAGACATGGTTAGAAGAAAACTATCTCCCGCTGATTAACGACGCTATCACGGCGGTTCAGGGCGAAGTGATGCAGATCCAGTTCGTGGTCCACCCTCGTGCGGCTGTTGAAGAGGTGGAGCCGACCTCGCCGCGCAAGCGCACGATTCGTGACCGGCTGGCACGCCGTTCTCAGCCCGAGCCCTCGCTTAACCCGAAGTTCACCTTCGATAGCTTCATTGTGGGCTCCTCCAATAATTTCGCCCATGCGGCCTCCCTTGCCGTCGCGCAGGCCCCCGCCCGCGCCTACAATCCTCTCTTCATCTACGGCGATGTCGGACTGGGCAAGACACATCTGATGCAAGCCATCGGTCATCACGTCATGGCGTCATCACGCGCGTCGGTCTGCTACATGTCCTCTGAGGCCATGCTCAACGAGTACATCAGCGCCCTGCAGAATCGCGGCTTGGTCGGCTTCCGCAAGAAGTACCGTAACACCGATCTGCTGCTGATCGACGATATCCACTTTCTGGCCGGCAAGGAGCGGATCCAGGAGGAATTCTTCCACACCTTCAACACTCTCTTTGATGCGCACAAACAGATCGTGATGACAAGCGATCGGCCCGCCAGCGAAATTTCTGGTCTGGAGCAGCGTCTGGTATCCCGCTTTGAATGGGGCCTTGTGACCGAGCTGGAACCGCCCGACTTCGAGACGCGCGTGGCGATCCTGCGCAATAAGCAGGAGCAATCCAATGTCGTGGTCAGCGACGAGATTATTCAGTTTATTGCCGAGCATGTCCGCTCCAATATTCGCCGCCTTGAGGGCGCGCTGGTGCGGGCGCTCTCCTATGCCTCGTTAACCGGTCGAGAGCTCACGATCGATACGTTACGCTACTTACTGCGCGATGCCCTTGAGCAAGAACATTCGACCGAGCTGACCTTAGAAGGCATTCAGAAGACCGTGGCCGAGCATTACGATATCCGCCTGGCCGACATGACCAGTTCGCGTCGCCCACGCTCGATTGCTGTCCCGCGCCAGGTGGCTATGTATCTCTGTCGTTCGTTAACCCCGGCCTCACTGCCCGATATTGGCCATGCCTTCGGCAAGACCCACGCCACGGTGCTGCATGCCTACCGCGCGGTCGACAGTCGCATGGAGGTGGACAGCGGATTGCGCTCTTCCGTCAACGACCTGGCCCGCAAGCTTGGCCGTCCGATGCTACCCCATGTGGGGGCATAATTTATGTTGTTCATAGAGGCACCTCATTACCATGTTCATATCCTGTTCACCCTGTCAGTAACCGAGGCTCCTGTTCATGACTGATTGTAAGTGCTTCCTTTATTCACACGCTTCTCACAGCCGGAGTGGCTTCTTTTACCCTGCTACCAATAGGGCACATCGACTTGTACACACGGTTGACAATACATACTAATATTGATACCTACCTATCTATATATAGCTTTCTTAATAGGGTGCTGATCACAACTCGTTCAGCGCACATTCAGGAGAGAGACAAAGGGCGATCACATGAAGATTGAAATTCCGAAATCAGCGTTGCTCGAAGCGTTGCAGGCCGTCCAGAACGTGGTCAGCATTCGAACCACGCTTCCCATTTTGTCCAACGTTCTGATTCAGGCTGAGAAGGGCCGGATCTGCCTTACCACTACGGACCTCGACGTCAGCATTCAGTGCCGTGTCGATGCTAAAGTCCTCAAGGGCGGTGCCACCACACTTCCGGCTCGTCGTCTCTCCAGTATCGTCCGTGAACTGCCGTCTGCTGACATAGAGATTGAGGTTGATGATAAGGATACAGCCCAAGTCCATTGCGGCTCCTCTTTCTACAAAATCATGGGTCTCTCAGAGGAGGAATTCCCGCCAATTTCGAAGGCCGAAGGGAAGTTCTGCTACACACTCGACCAAGGCGCGTTCAGGGAGATGCTTCGCAAGACGGCCTACGCCGCCTCCACGGATGAAACTCGCTTTGTACTGAACGGGGTCTTCCTGAGTTTTAAAGACAACAAGCTGGTTATGGTCGCTACAGATGGTCGGCGCTTGGCGCTGGTGGAACATGAGGTTGAGTTTCCCGCGGAGGCAGAGGTCGATTTGATCCTTCCCTCCAAGGTCGCGGCCGAATTGGTTCACACCTTGGGCGACAACGGTGAACTTCGCATCTTTACCAAAGATAATCGGGTCATGTTTGAGTTTGGTGAAGTGGTCATCTCATCCAAGCTGATCGAAGGGACCTACCCGAACTACCGCCAGGTGATTCCGGCCCAGTGCGAGGAGCGCGTTGCCGTCGAGCGCGAAACGCTCCTCAGCGCCCTCAAGCGTGTGTCGCTGGTCACCACGGAGAAAGCGACAGCAGCGCACCTGACCTTCGGGAAGAATCAACTCGTGGTCTCAATGACGGCCCCGGATGTGGGCGAGGCACGTGAAACGATTCCCATAAAGTACACCGGAAAAGAGCTGCATGTCGCCTTCAACCCGGAGTACATGATCGATCCGCTTAAGAATCTCAACAACGATGAGATCTACGTGGAGCTGACGGACGACCTGAGTCCGGGCGTGATCAAATGCGATATTCCCTTCCTGTACGTTCTGATGCCCATGCGCGTGAGTTAGGTATCAGAGAGGTTGACAGGAACACTGCCGTATCGCTATCCTTTCCCGCTCATGTTCTGCGCTGCCCGATGGTGTAATGGTAGCACGACAGCCTCTGGAGCTGTTCGTCTAGGTTCGAGTCCTAGTCGGGCAACCACTGCGCGGAACTAGGAGGGGTGGCGTATGCGAAAACGGACTCCAAGCGGTATAGTTCTTGTTGCTGTGGCCCTGTCACAGGTTGTTGCAGGTGCTCTGATCTCAACGGGGTGCTTGTGTGGCCCCAGTTTCCGACTAGTGGGGCTGGCGGTTTCTTTCGGCATGGCGGGCTTTGTTGTCGGCTTTGGCGGGCTGGCCTATCTAGCCCGAAAACACCCACGCAGCGCGGTCACCGGTGCGGCCTTTCTGGAGGGTGTGGTGATCCTGCTCATGCTTCATCCGGCCATTCAGCCGCCTCTGATCGCATGGTATGCTCAACTCGTTGTCTATGGCCTTATTTGTCTGGCCACGCTACTGGATTTGCGCACCCCGCGCTAGATTTTCGGCTTGCCGCCACCGGGTGCATTGGCCTATTACCCTCCTCCAATTAGCGAAAGGACCCGGGCGATGGCAAAGGTAAAGATACCGATCGAGCAGATGCAGCATATCGTCTCAGCCTTTGAAATCGAGGGGCAGGTGTGTGAATCGATGCCCTACGGCTCGGGCCACATCAACGATACGCACGCGGTCACAGTGAATCAGGGGAACACGCGGCGGCGCTATATATTGCAGCAGATTAACCACACCGTGTTCAAGAACGTATCGGCCCTGATGGACAATGTGGTACGCGTCACACAACATATCCGGACCCAGCTTGAGCGCGTGCCCGGAAGCAACCCCGACCGCGAAACGCTCACGGTCGTTCCCACCCGCAACGGGGACGCCTTTCTCACTACGGCCGAAGGAGTATACTGGCGAGTCTACTACTTTATTGAAGGCGCATTGACCTACGACGTGCCGCGCAGCAACCAGCAGATCATGGAGGCCGCGCGCGCCTTCGGTCGCTTCCAAGCGCTCCTGGCCGACCTGATTGAACCGCCGCTCAATGAAACCATACCGGAGTTTCACCATACGCCGCGGCGTTTCGAACATCTTGAGTCCGCGGTAGGTGCAGACGTGGCAGGACGAAACGCCAGCTGCGGAGCGGAGATCGAGTTTGCGCTCAGTCAGAAGGCCATAGCGTCTTGCGTGATCGATGGATTGGCTAGTGGTGCCCTGCCCCCGCGGGTCACGCACAACGATACCAAGATCAACAACGTCATGCTCGACAACACAACCGGCGCGGGAATCTGTGTGATCGATCTTGATACGGTGATGCCCGGGTCACTGCTCTATGATTTCGGAGACCAAGTCCGCAGTACCGTGGGCGACTTTCATGAAAATGAGAAAGAGCTGGGACGCGTCTTCGCTAAGATGGATCGATTCGAGGCCTTGGTGGCTGGCTACGCTGATACGGCCGGAGCCACCATGGTCCCTGCCGAGATTGAGCTGCTGCCGCAGGCGGGAGCTCTTATCACGTATGAAATCGGGTTGCGGTTTCTGACCGACTTCCTACAGGGCGATGTCTACTTTAATACCTCGCACGAGACCGAGAACCTGGATCGGGCCAGAACCCAGTTCGCCTTGGTGCGGAGTCTACAGGAGCAGGAATCGGAGATGCGAGAGATCGTGGGGCGTGCGGTGTTTGCGGCTGCTACCAGCCGCCGTTAATAGGTAGGACGAGCTCACCCTACCCCCTGTCCTCAGCCCTGTAACCCCGCAAAGGCGTTTTCAATGACCAAGCCACCAATGCCCTTGAGCGTCGATGTGTTCGTAGGCTCAGCCGTGCGCAGTTCGGTGTTGTGCGTATCGAGACCCAGCAGCTCGGAGTAGAGATGCTTACCAAGATGGCGCACGGCGGCCTTCGAGAAGGCCTCATCCTCACTACCCAACACCACCATTTGAGGATCCATCGCTACGACCAGGCCGGCCACGTAGTGAGCCAGCCGTTCAGCAATGCCGCTAAGGAGGGTGTCCACTTCAGGATGGTCGGGCAGGAGCGCGGCGATGGCCGCTTGGGAGGGCTCTGCAACATCAAGGTGGCACTCCTCGCGGATCGATTGAACGATCCGAGGCAGCCCGCAGTAGGTTTCGAGGCAGTCCTCCTTGCCACAATTGCAGCGACGACCTTCTGATCCGGCGCGGACATGACCAATCTCTCCTGCGAGGAAACGGCTGCCGGAGACCCGTTGCCCGTGCAATATGGTGGCGCACGCAACGCCCTGAAGCATGCCGATATAGAGAATGCTGTCAGCCTCGGCTAAGAGGCGGTCAAACCAGGCACAGGACCAGAGCTGAGCACGCACGTCGTTGTCGACGATGACTGGCATCTCGAAACGCGAAGCGATGGCCTCGCGTAACGCCACAGACCTCCAATTGCCCAAGTTGACCGACGCTAAGACCACACCCGAATCGGGGTCAATAGGACCGGGCAGCGCAATGCCCAAGCCCATGGTCGTTCCCTCCCCATTGGCGATGCGCTCCTCAAACCCGGTGCACAAGACATCGATGGCATGCTCCGGCGAGAGAGGCAGCGTGATGGGAGTCGATCCGACCCGAGTCAGTGACCCATCCAGACTGATACGGGCGAAGCTAATCGCTTGCGGGGTGATCTGCGCCACGAGAGCATGATGGGATTCGGGGTTGAGAAGCACGCGGCTGCGCAGATAGCCGGGATGCTCCTGCTTAAGGAGCCCCTCCTTGAGGAGTTCCTGCACGATCGTAGTTACGCTTGATTTACGGATGCCGCAGCCAGCGCTCAAGCCTCCGCGAGTCGAGGCGCCCTGAAAATGGAGCATTCGGAGGACGGAATTTCGGTTCTGCTGCCGCTTTCTGATCTGTTCGCTGCTCATAGCGCAACCCACCCTACCACGCCGTCGAGTCGCAGAAAAGCGGGATTAGCACAATTCTAACACATACGATAAATGCCTTCTTGACCCAACATCACACATACGTTACAAATGGCGGGATTAATGGTTCATATCGCGAGGAATCTCTTTCATGACGGTGACCAGCGGAGCTGAAACAGAGCTGAAGCAGTGGAACGAGGCCGTTAAGCTGGACAATGTTCCGGTACTGGACCCTGGGTTTATTCCGGCAGTGATGTGGAATCGCCTCTTTTCTGAGCGTGTAGCCGAGGACGGCGGCTCAGAGCCGCTTGCCATCGCACTGAAGCGTGATGACGGAAGCGTGTTTGTCCGAAAAACACGTATTTTATCTCACGAGGGCAGCAATCGCTGCATCAACGAGCGCTATACGGAGCGACTCCTTAAATTTCTGCTCTGGCAGAAGGGGGCGCCCACCATCGTGATCGGGGGCAACCCGGCCATTGCCGACGCGTTGCGAGCGATCTACTCCTCGGACGGCGCGCGCGCCTTCGATTACGAGCACCTCTCCGACGGTGCCTTCCGCAAGACGTTGAGCTTTGAATCGTGCGACGTCACAGCCGTACCTGCTGAGAAGTTGGTGACCGCACCGCTGGGGCGACACCTCGAAGGGTGCCGCATAGGATTTGATCTGGGCGGCAGCGACCGTAAATGCGCGGCCCTCATCGATGGCAAGGTCGTCTTCAGCGACGAGGTGGCATGGAGCCCCTATTTCGAGCATGATCCGGAGTATCACCGCAGTGGTATTCGTGACTCACTCCAACGCGCCGCGGCCCACCTGCCGCGCGTGGACGCGATCGGCGGCAGTGCCGCCGGAATCTACCTCAATAATGAAGTTCGTATCGGATCTCTATACCGAGGTCTCGACAAGGCTGATTTTGACCAACATATTCGCCGGATGTTCTTTGAGTTGCAGGAGGAGTGGGGCGGCGTTCCGTTCGAGGTCGTGAACGATGGCGAGGTAACTGCCTTGGCCGGGGCCATGTCCATGAACGCCAACGCGGTTCTCGGCGTGGCCATGGGCACCAGCCTGGCGGCCGGTTACGTAACGCCCGAAGGCAACATTACCAACTGGCTCAATGAGCTGGCCTTCGTACCGGTCGATTACCGTGAGGGGGCACCGGTGGACGAGTGGTCCGGGGATGCCGGCTGTGGCGTAAACTATTTCTCACAGCAGGCCGTGGGTCGACTGGCAGAGGCTGCTGGCATTGAACTCCCCAAAGAGATGCCGCTGCCGGAGAAGCTCTGTGCTGTGCAAAAGCGACTGCAGGCCGGGGATGAGCGTGCCGCACGCATCTACGAAACAATAGGGTGCTACCTAGGCTACACAGTAGCCCACTTCTCTGAGTTCTACACGATCGAGAATATGCTAATCTTGGGTCGCGTTATGACGGGTGAGGGCGGTAGTATCATCCTGCGAGAGGCCGACCGTCTGTTGAATGACGTCTTCCCAGAGCTGGCTTCCAAAATGGAGCTGCGGACACCCAGTGAAAAAGACAAGCGGCATGGCCAGGCCGTTGCTGCCGCCAGTCTGGCCGCGCTGAGAGAGAAGGAGCCGTCATGACAATGAGCAACAGCAACGCGGATACTTTCGTTCCAGAGCGCGGAGTGGCACTGGATGCGGCCTTGGCGCGGACGACACACTTGGGAATCGGCGCCCACCAGGATGATTTAGAGTTTGGAGCACTGCACGGGATCTTTGAATGTTTTGGCCGCAGCGACCGGTGGTTCACCGGCGTCACGTGCACGGATGGTGGTGGCAGTCCGCGGGCGGGCGTTTATGCCGATTACACGGACAACGCGATGAAGGCGGTTCGTATTGAGGAGCAGCGCACCGCCGCCATGATCGGGCGCTATAGCGCCATGCTTCAGATGGGCTACCCGAGCAGCCGCATCAAAGATGCGGCTGACAGCGGTCTCAAGGACGAGCTTGTGATGCTCTTCAAAGTGGCCCGGCCGGAGATCGTCTACACCCATAACCCGGCCGATAAACATGCGACTCACGTCGCCGTATTCCGAGCCGTGCTCCACGCGTTGCGCGAGCTGCCGGCGGCGGAGCGACCGCAGGCGGTTTATGGCATGGAGATATGGCGGGGCCTCGACTGGATGCCGGATCATAAGAAGGTCGTCCTCGGTCTGGACGGGCATGACAGCTTGATGGCGTCGCTCCAGGCGGTGTTCGATTCGCAGATCGCAGGCGGCAAGCGCTATGACCTCGCCGCGGCCGGGCGCTACCGCGCCAACTCAACGTTTTTCGACTCGCATGGTGTTGACACCGACGCCAGTTGCCTCTACGCCATGGACCTGATGCCCCTCGTAAACGATGCGGCACTGGAGGTGGGCGACTATGTCATCGGCCTGATGCAGGAAACCGAGCAGGCCATTCGGGAACAGATCACGGCGGTGTGGTAGGGCGCCACGCTTTCACAAATAGAAGACAGCGTATCAACAGACAAATGGAGGAGTGAGGATGAAGGTTTCATTTTACGGTCACGTGCGTCAGTACGAGAACCTGAAGAGCGAGATTGATGCCAACATGAACGAAGTACTCATGAGCGGCAACTACGTACAGGGCCCCATGCTGAAGGCCTTCGAAGAGCAGTCCAAGGCGTATTTCGGCACCGAGTACGCCATCGGCGTGGGCAACGGAACCGATGCCTTGTGGCTCTCCCTGATGGCCCTGGGTATCGGCCCCGGCGACGAGGTCATTACCAACGCCAACACCTTCTTTGCTACCGCCGAAGCGATCTGGATCGCCGGTGCCAAGGTGGTTCTGGTTGACTGTCTGGCAGATACAAAATGCATCGATCCCGCTAAGATTGAAGCGGCTATCACACCAAAAACGAAGGCGATCATGCCGGTCCATCTCTACGGTCAGTGCGCCGATATGCCGGCCATATGGGATATCGCAGAAAAGCATGGCTTGGACGTGGTTGAGGACAATGCCCAAGGCATTGATGGCGCCGGGGACACCTTCAAGCAGGGCGACCGTAGCGCGACGGTGACCACGAGCTTCATCATTCAGAAGAATCTGGGTTGCTTTGGAGACGGCGGTATGGTCTTCACCAACCGTGCCGATGTGGATGCCAAAATCCGCAAGTTGCGTAACCACGGATCCGACGCCCGCAACGTCCACAGCTTCGGCTTTAACAGCCGTCTGGATGACCTGCAGGCCGGCGTGCTGAGCGCCAAGATGAAGCACATCACGGCCCTGACCGATCAGCGCATCGCTTTGGCGAAGCGCTATGATGCCGCCCTGAAAGAGGTGAAGACCTTCAAGCTGCCGGTGGCGCGTCCGGGTTACCGTCACGTCTACCACCTTTATGCGATTGAGGTGAACGATGCCACCAAGCGCGATGCTATGGTAGAGTTCCTGCAAGCCGCTGGGATCGATGCCAAAACGCATTACTCCATCGTTATCCACAAGCAGGCGGGCTTCCCGTGGGGTAAAGAGTGCGAGATCGCCGGATCACTCGAGAACGCAGAGCACAACGCGCAGACCTGTGTCAGTCTCCCGATGTTCCCCGAGCTGACCCATGAGGAGCAGGACTACGTCATCGCCAAGGTCCTGGAATGGGATGCGGCATGAGCGAAACCTACAAAGTCATGGTGGTAGGAATGGGGAAGCGTGGCAAACACCACGCTTCTGCCTTCCACGCTAACGACCGATTTGAGGTCGTTGGCCTTTGCGACATCGACCAGTCGGTTCTGGATGCGGCGGCGCCGGCTTGTGGTAACCCACAGACTGGCACGGATGCCGCCGCCCTTGCCGCTGAGGTGAAGCCGGATGTCTTCTGCTTCTGCACGCATCCGACCTTGCGCATGCCTCTGATCAAGATTGGGGTGGAGAGCGGGGCTAAGCTGATCGCGTTCGAGAAGCCGGTGGCACCGAGCAGCAGCGAGGCGATGGAGATTCGCGACCTGTTGCAGACCTCCGGCGTTAAAGCGGTCGTCAGTCATCAGCATCGCTACGGCACGCACTATCGCAAGGTCCGTGAGATCATCGAGAGCGGCGCCCTGGGGCGCATTCATACGGTCTATGCTTCGGCGACAGGCTGGATGCTCCACATGATGACGCACATGATCGACTACATGCGCTGGTACAACAACGACGCGCCGGCCGAGTGGGTCATGGGCCAGGCCTGTGGACGCGGCAAGCTCAACGACAACCATCCATCACCGGACTACATTGCCGGCGTGATACACTTCGCCAATGGGGTGCGCGGTTGGATTGATGTCGGTGCTGGCGCGCCGGATCAGCCCGAGGTAGCCAAGTGGTGGGGCAAGAACCGGATCGGCGTTCAGGGCACCGACGGCTTTGCCGAAGTGCTGACCAATGGCGGCTGGCGCGCGGTGACCAAGGATGGGGCCATGAGTGGTGACGGGGCCATGAACTATGACCTCGATATGCCGCCCTACATCGCCGAGATGGCCGACTGGCTGGAGGACGAGGCCAAGGTTCATTCCTGCTGCTTCGACAGTGCCTACGCCGGTTTCGAGATCATGTCGGCCTTGTGCCGCTCCGTGCTTGAGGGTGGCCAGGTGGCCCTGCCCTTGACCGAGGGCATGGACGAAACTGCCGCGCTGCGTGCGAGCCTGCCGGAGAAGAAGGTACTCTTCTCCTTCGAGGAAAGCAAAGGCGAGTACCCCGAGTCTCTGTAGCGCCATGTGACAGTGGCGACAATGCGTAAAGGTCTATTGCGGGCGGGATGCGGACGGTGTACTGTTTCAGCAACACCGTCGGTACCGCCCGCTTTTCTTTGCGCGCTGGTTAATGGCCTGCGCCTCCTCAGCGTGCCACGATCAGGAGTCCACCACTATGGAAGTCATCATCCGACCTGACGCGACCGCCGCCACGCAATTGACGGCGGCGATCATCGCCAACCAGGTGCGCGCCAAACCGAGCTCAGTGATTGGACTGGCGACTGGGGCCACGATGGAGCGCGTCTATGCCGAGCTGGTGCGTCTGCACCGGGAAGCGGGGCTGGATTTCTCATTGGTTCGCTCGTTCAACCTCGATGAATACGAGGGGCTCAGCCCCGAGGATCCGCACTCCTATCGCCACTACATGAACGAGAAGCTTTTCAATCATATCAACATCGATATCCGAAACACCCACCTGCCTCACGGTCAGGCCCCCGACCTGAAGGCAGAGTGTCAGCGCTATGAGGAGTTGATCCTGGCTTGTGGTGGGATCGATATGCAGCTACTCGGGATTGGCCGCTCCGGCCACATCGGCTTCAACGAGCCCCTCTCGGCCCTGCAGTCACGCACGCGCGACAAGGCGCTTACCCCCACCACGTTGGCCCAGAACGCCAGCTATTTTCCGACCCCCGACGCCATGCCCAAGCGTGGTATTACGATGGGAGTGGGGACCATTCTGGAGGCACGCAACATTGCGCTGCTTGTCACGGGTAGCGCTAAGGCCAGTGTCATTGCCAAGGCGGTTGAAGGACCCGTCACCTCGATGATCTCCGCCTCGGCACTTCAACTTCACCCCAACTGCCAGATTATCGTGGACGAAGACGCCGCCAGTGAGCTGACTCAGCAGGCCTACTACCACTGGATTTTCGAGAACGAGGATGACTGGAAGCCCTACCGCGGTTGACGAATTCTAGGCTCCTTGCGTTAGCCTATCGAACAGTGCATCGGCCTCGCTATTCATGGTTTGGCGGGCTGGATCGGCATCAAACCAGGCGACGGCTTCGCGGATACCGTCGCGGAATCGTTTACGGCAGTTGAAGTCCGGCACCATCTGTTTGATCTTCGTGTTATCAAAGACACCAGGTTCGCCTTTGTCTCCTCTGAGTTGGTTGGCGTAGTCGGGGTCAAGCGCGCTAATCTGCTCCAGCGATAGCTTGATGATCTGTGGCGACTCCACGCCAAGTGCGGTGGCTGTGTATGCGTAGATCTGGTTCCAGCTTAGCGCCTCGTCAGAGGTGATATGATAGGTCTCTCCGATGGCATGGGGGTTACCGACCAGGCCGGCCAGTCCCACCGCAAAATCGGCGGTGGCTGTCAGCGTCCACAGGCTCTCGCCATCGTTATGTACAAAAACCGGCTTGCCTTGGCGCAAACGCGTTCCAAAAGTAAAGCCCGCGCTTCCTACCAGATTCGGCAACCAGTGCGGCGAGTAGGTGTGGGAGGGGCGCACGACGGTTACGGGTAGACCGGTCGCTTCGGCATGCGCCATGAGCCACTCCTCGCAGGCCTGCTTGTTTTGTGCGTATGCTGAGAAGGGGTTCCCGATGGGTGCCGACTCTGTGATCGGGAGGATCGTGTGCGGCTTGGCGTAGACCGTGGCCGAGCTGATGAAGAGGTACTGGGCAATGGCGGACCCCAATGCCTCTGCTGCCATCTCAACGTCATGGGTGGAAAAGCCAAGAAAGTCGATCACGATGTCTGGCCTAAAACCGAGCGCCGCCGCACGCAGCGAGTCACCGTCATAGCGGTCGCCCTGAATGGCGCTGAAGCCCGCCGGTACTGGCTGGTTGCCCCGCGTCAAGAGCCCCACTTCGTTGCCGCGCTCGGCCAACAGCGCGGCGCAATCCGTCGAGATATTACCTGTGCCGCCCAGAAATAGAACCTTCATGGAGGGAACGGTACGGCATGTCTCCGGATTGATCCAGTCCTTTCCGGAAGCGTGCAGATGCGCCCCAGAGAGGGCGCGCGCCCAGGGGAAGCGTGACCCGCACAGCGCACGCCTTTATATAGATGAGTAATAGACCTATATATTTCCCCTTGCGCTGGCCGGGGCGGGGGTGTAAACAGACAGGGCGTTGGTCGGCGATCCATCAACAGTTAAGGAGACTATAGATGCAGACAAAGCTATGCATAATGGCGCTCTTGGTCTCACTCATCGGAGTGGGATGCGATAAGAGCGTTGAGGTGAAGGACGGCTTTACCTTCAACCTGGGAGACGAAGACACCAGCATTACGGTTAGGTTCTTGGCGGGCGGGTACCAGAGCACGGCCAAGAGTCCATGCAATGGTGTGTGGCCGATTGGGCTGGCCTTGCCGTATATTGTTGCCGGCACAGGCGGTAGCCCCGACTGGTTCGTCGCGAGCGATGACGAGTGCGGCAATGTGGCGGCTGAGAACAATGCCACCGGACGCATCGTGGGCAAGGCGGCCGCTGGGGTCATGCTGGTGGATAGCAACACCATCAGCTTGGTGGATCTTGATGTGATCTACAATGGAACCGCCACGGTTGATGCGGTGGATGAAGCGACCGGACAGATCATGCAATTCACGGTGGGTGGCCTAGTATTCTTGGCTGAATAATGCAGGGGGATAGAATGATGAGCACAATCAAGAGAGTCTGTTTGGCACTACTTGTTAGCGTGGTGGCCCTGCATGGCGGGATGCTGCATGCCGCTGAGGCGGAAGGGGGCGGTCCCGCTCTGGCGATCGGAATGCGGACCTGGTTTGCGACATGGGAAGCCGGAAATGTCGATCTGGGAGAGGGGAGTCTACAGTCTCTCTACGTACATCTACTCTACGGTCGCTTCAGCGGATCGATACTGTTGGGTGCCGGCGAGGGGTGGGCGATCCCGCTTGGGGACCAGCAGATTCCCGTGGATCAGCGCCTCGACCTTCTGGTATCGGCTTCGTATGCACTGCTGGGCAATGACAACGTCGCCTTCTACGGGGGTGCGGCCTACCACTTCTTCGGCTACGAGACCGACGGTGGCGAGGTCGATTACTTCGGTCCGGCCTTCACGGCCTCGGTCTACGTACCGCTGGTTGCTACCGGCCAGACCGCGCTGGATCTGCGCGTGAGCGGTTACTACTATCCGTGGCTCTTCTACAACGCGACAGTTTACGACCTGGCGACAGGAGCAGAGGGTGCTTCCATCGAGAATGAGGATACCACGGGCTACCAAGCCGAGGCGGCTTTGGAGCTGACACGCGGTGGTGCCTGGCAGGCGCAGATCGGCTATCGGGCCATTGTCATAGAAGATGGCTTGGACGACGACACAAAGGCGCTATTTTCGGCTGCCGGCGGTGAGGCGACGTCGGAGGACCTCATCCACGGGCCCTACGCGCAACTCTCGGTTCTGTGGTAGAGAGACGGCGGGTAGCCCCTATCCGCCAAACCGGATGTTCCCCCGCTTGAGGACGACCTCGCGGGGGCGCTTCTCTCCGGATTCGAGCCGACAGGTGAACCGTTGGGTCACATGTCCGCGGGCGGAGAGGGTCAGACTGATCTCCTCGCCGGGCCGACAGCGCACACTGTGGACCCCAACATAGTCACCCGACGTCTCATCGCCCAGGATTACCTTGGTGTGTTGGATATCGGCCCCTTTGACCGTGAGTTTGGCGTTGGCGGGTCGGGTCCGGACGATGAGGAGCGCGTCCTGCAATACGGGCTTGCGCTGGACAAAGACGAACTGGCCATCCTGCTCGGGCAGCAAGCCGGGCATTTCACCGCAGCGGACCTGTTTGCCGGTGGCATCGAAGACAGGCTTCTGTAGGCGGGCGGCGAGCTCGGCCGCCGTGAAGACGAGATTGGTTGATTCCAGCTGGCGCGTAAACTGCTCGGCGAAGACACTCTCGTCGGGTACCTGTTCAAGATTACCACTGGTCATCACGTAACGGCTCGGTTTACCCGAGAGCAGGCCGTACCAGGCGTACTCCTTCTGATTGAGATCGACCCGGTCGGGTGTGGCGCCGCGAGTGGACAGAGCCGCCCCGGCATAGCAGGAATCGCTCACGAGCAAGACCTGGCGTGCGGCGGTCTGTTTAAGAAAGGCCTGCACCTCTTTGTAGGCCAGCCAGGTGGAGGGGTCGTGCAGGCTGCCGCCGTAGGGCACGAGGTAGCCGCCGCGGGCCTCGCCGTGCTCAACCAATCGGCCGTGGCCGGCAAAGAAAAAGAGGATGGCTTCATCAGGCGTACTGCGGCGTGCGAGCTCGCTTAGTTTCTTGCGCAGGGCACGCAGTGAGGCTTTTTCACCGTAGAGCTCATCGACCTGATCAAAGGCGTAGCTGTCGCGCAGGATATGGGCGACGCGCTGTGCATCTCGCTCCGGGTAGACCAAATCATTCCACTGCGCATAGTTGTTAATGGCCACGATCACGGCGTGGTAGCGGGGCAGTTGGCGCTCGGCCTGTTCGCCCAATGCATGCCGGATTTTGAGGCCGCGCATCTCCTCCGCCGGACAGAGACCGCTCATCATTGCCAACCCCGCGCTCAGGAGCAGGCCTGCCGCTCTTACGTTCATCGTTCCTCTCTGCATCACGGATCTCCATGCCGCCACAGAGTAGCGCTGCGGCAGGAGGGGAGCATATCGCCAGACCTCGGCTCCCGCAAGCGCTTCCCCCATGGTCCTTTGACCCATGACCGTAACATACTGTATAATCAGCCAGTTGTGATGCATTTTGGGGCTCTTCGCTACTTTGAATGGGTAGAGGCCAGAAGCC